>JAFIGE010000033.1 GCA_020831585.1 Opitutales bacterium
ATCACTTTCACATCTTCGTGCGGCTGGATCCGAGGGAGACGGAGGATTTGGACGACGCGGGGCTGTTGGAGCGGTTTCGGGCGCTCTATGGTGGGACGCGTTGTGCGTCGCTGGGGTTGGATGCGGATGATTTGGAGGTCATCCTGAAGAAGAACGGGGACTCCGCTGAGGGCATCCGGCGACGTCTGAGGGCGCGGATGGGGGATGTCTCCGTCTTTATGCGGGAGGTGAAGACGCGCTTTACCTTGTGGTACAACGGAGAGCACGGGACGGTCGGCACGTTCTGGGCTGAGCGTTTCCGCAGTGTGGTGGTGGAGGCGGATACGGCGGCGCAAAGGATGGTGGCGGCGTACATTGATTTGAATCCGGTTCGGGCGGGATTGGTGGAGGACGCGGGCAACTATGGATTCAGCGGGTTCGGGGAGGCGTGCGCAGGTGGCTCGGCCGCGCGGCGGGGAATCGCCCGGATCGAGGGCGGGCTGACTTGGGCGGCCAAATGGCATGAGCGCTACCGGGCACGGTTGTGCAGCCGGCTGGGGCCGGGAACGCGACATCGCGAGGGAGACCAGAGAACCGCGGCAGCAGGTGCGATCAAGGGAGAAGAGGGGTCGGGAGCGGATGCGGCTGAAAGATCCAAGCTTCTTTCGAAAATCCGCGCTTTCAGCGAGGGGTGGGTGGTGGGGTCGGTTGTTTGGGTCGAGAATTTCTGTGCGGCCAATGGCTGGCTGGGCTATAAGAGGGGAAGAAAGGCCCAACCGGTTGCGCTGCACGGTGGGGCTGACTTCGCGACGGTCGCCACCGCTGTGAAACGCCACTGAAAGAGACCCCATTGAAGGGGATAAGGTTTATCACACCCAGTCTGGCAGACGCGGTGGGCGTTTCCGGCCCCCGGTTTCGAAGCCGTGTATGGTGGGTGGGGGATTACCCGGTCGGGTTCTCTGCCATGAAGCGGATGAGCCGGTCGTTGAACTCCTTGGCGGAATCGTGGCCCATCATCTTGAGAGCCTGGACCATGGAGGCCACTTCGACAAGGCGGGCGAGGTCACGGCCGGGACGGACGGGCAGGCGGATGTGGGGCACGCTCACCCCAAGGATGGTGAAGTGATCCTGCTCCAGACCGGTGCGCTCTTCGTTGATGCCGGCGTGCCATTCCTCAAAGGTCACCACGAGGTTGATGTTTTTCTCGAGGCGCACAGCGCGGATACCAAAGAGCTCGGCGATATTGAGAATGCCGAGTCCGCGACACTCCATGTAGCCGCGGTTGAGGTCGGAGGAGCGGCCCTGGAGCTCGTCGTGATCCCCCACGAGGCGGATGTAAACGAGGTCATCAGCCACGAGGCTGTGTCCGCGTTCAATCAGAGCGAGGGCGCACTCGCTTTTTCCCACGCCGCTGCGCCCGCGGATGAGCGTCCCGATACCGCGGATGTCCATGAGGGTGCCGTGTTCAGCCACGCGGGGGGCGAACTCGTGCTCAAGAATAAGGGCGATGCCGTTGCTCACATCGCGGGATGTGAGAGTGGACCGGAGAATGGGCGTTTGCGTGGCCTCGGCGATCTCCTGCATGGCTCGGGTGGGCACAAGGTTGCGTGAGACGACCATGCAGGGGATGTTGCGGGCGATGATCTGCCGGAGGATTTCCAATTGGCGCTCGTGCGGGAGGTCGCGCAGGTAGGCCATTTCCCCCGCACCGAAGAGCTGCACGCGCTTGGCCGCGAAGTTCTTGAAGTAGCCCGTGAGTGCGAGGGCGGGGCGGTTGATGGACTTGTCGCGAATAAGCCGGTGCATGCCGTTACCGCCGGCGGTGACGGAGAGCTTGAGAATATCCTGCGCGTGCTTGAAGAAGGCATCCACGCTGAGGCTTTCGATGGCTTTGGGAGTTGGGCGGAGCGGCATGGGGGAATCGGATGATTGGCGAAATGGGATGAGGCGATGGGCGCGGAGTTTTAAGAAAAGTGATCCATGATGGAACCAAAGTCCGCATCGTAGAGGCGTTTGTAGGTCCGGATGGCTTGGGAGTCGGTGAGGTTGGCGAGGAAATCGCAGAGGCGCCGACAGCGGGCGTTGCGGGATTCGCCCTGCTCGATCCACGTGCAATAAGGCTCGGGCAGGATGCGCAGACGGCGGGCCCCGTTATCGTCGAGAGCATGCTCGGCATAGGCGGCGAAGAGTCGACTGAGGACAAATCCGCCCTTGAACTCGATCTGCTGGAGCTGCGCGGAGCGGAAAATCATGTCGATGGCGATGCGTTTGTGCAGGTCGCAGACTTCCTTCATTTTCGGATCGATGTGGAGGCGGAAGCGGTGCCGATTGGAGTGCGCGGAAAGCGCGTTTTCCATGGGTTCGAGCGTGCAGGCCTGGATGAATTGGCCAATACGCAGGCTCGAACGGGGTTCGAAGCCCCCTCGCCGGATCTCATCGATCATGTCTTCAACCACGTTTCGCTGGTAACCGCTCAGTGTGGATGCCTCCAGGTCGCTCCAGGTGCGGAGCGCTTCAGGCGTGATGAAGCGCGCCTGCACCCCGTCGACGATGTCGTGCAGGCTGTAGGCCGTGTCGTCCGCCCAGTCCATGATTTGGCATTCGAGGCTTTTCATGGCGTTCACCGCAGCCGGTGAGGTTCCGGCCTGAAAGTCCTCCCCGAGGGCAAAGCGGCGATAGGGCTCTTGCTCGTCGTAGAGGAAGTGGTGCGCGGGCAGCGTCTCGGTCGAGGCGGCGAGCCATTCCCGTCGCAGGGCCTTGTATTTGAGGATACCGTCGAGGAAGGCGCGGGTGGGCTTCATGCCCGATGGGCGCTGTTTGCGCGGGTAGATCAGCTCGGTAACGATGCGGAGAGTCTGTGCGTTGCCCTCAAAGCCTCCGGCCTCGGCCATCAGTTCGTTGAGTTTGCGCTCACCGATATGGCCGAAGGGCGGATGCCCGAGATCATGGGCGAGGCCGATGCCTTCCACGAGGTCGGGATCAATGAAAAAGTCCGGGCGCAGCCGCTCGCTCGTGCAATTGAGGTATTCAGCGATGGAGCGACCGATGCGCGCCACCTCAATGGTGTGGGTGAGGCGGGTTCGGTAGAAATCGTATTCGCCCGACTGGAAGACCTGCGTCTTGGATTGCAACTGACGGAAAGGCGCGGAAAAGAGAATGCGGTCGCGGTCGATTTGAAAGGGCGAACGGTAATCATTCTCCGGTCGTTTACCCGGTAAATGGGCATAATCAAATTCGCCGTAAAATCGATTCATGGCTCTGGAGTAAGGCCCTCTCTTCAAGAATTGCAAAGCGAATCCCCGCCCCGTGGCAGGGGCGATTTTCGCCGGTCGGGATAGGCTCGCGAAAAGGATCAGGCTTGCCGCCCATCGCCCCCGTGTCCGCTATGGGAGGCTTCCATGAAAGATCCTTTACCGATCATGCCCATAACGTCAGCTCTCGCGGGGCGGGTTGCGCTTCCCGGTTCGAAGAGCCTGACGAATCGTGCCCTCGTTATGGCGGCCCTCGCGCAAGGGGCCGTTACGATACAGGGTGCCCTCTTTAGCCGGGATACGGAGTTGATGGTCGCGGCCTTGCGCAATCTTGGCTTCTCCGTGGAGGTGGATGCCGACCGTCGGCAGATCGCGGTGGAAGGGCGGGGAGGCCGCATTCCCCGGTCTGAGGCATCCCTTTTGGTGGGAAATGCCGGCACGGTGGCCCGCTTTCTCACAGCCATGCTGCAAGTGCATCCGGCCGGTTCCTTTGCTCTTGATGGCGATACGCCCATGCGTCAGCGGCCCATGCAGGGCCTGCTGGATACACTTGCGGGGCAGGGCGCGCGCTTTGTTTTTGGCGGGGAGACGGGGTGTTTTCCTTTTCAGATGCACACGCGGGGCCTTACCGGGGGGAATTGGTCCGTCGATGCCTCAGCCAGTAGCCAGATGCTTTCCGCTCTTCTCATGATCGCTCCCCTTGCCGGATCGCTCGTGACGGTTTCGGCACCCGGGACGCGCCCGGCTTTCGTCAATCTTACGCTGGAGCAGATGCGCCAGTGCGGTATTCGCGCGGAGGCGGATTGGGAGACGGGGCGCTTTACGGTTTACCCCGGCACCTACGCCGTTCCCGACGGGGTCTACAAAATCGAACCCGATGTGACGGCAGCGAGTTATTTTATGGCATTGCCCTACGTGACCGGGGGAAGCCTCACCTTAGCCGATTTGCCCCCGAAGCCCTTGCAGGGGGATGCCCGCTTTCGAGAGGTGGCCGAAGCGATGGGTTTGATTATTCAGACAGGTTCGGGTGGGTGGACCGTCCGTAAAGAGCGTGGTCCGGGGGGCGCGCTGGATTTTGATTTCGAAACTTTCTCCGATACCTTCCTTACCCTGGCTGCGCTCACCCCGCTGCTGCCTTATCCCACCACCATCCGCGGAATCGGCCACACCCGTCACCAGGAGACGGACCGGGTCAAGGCTATGGAAACAGAGCTGGGGAAGCTGGGCCAAACCGTGGAGGTTACCGAAGACACCCTACGCGTCATCCCGCGCAGACCGGTCTTGGAAGAGATGGCCATGGCGGGGAAGACAGCCATAAAGACCTACGAGGATCATCGGGTGGCCATGAGCTTCGGTGTTCTCGGGAGCGCGGATGTCCGGGGGGATGGGCAACCTTGGTTGGCCATTTGCGATCCCGTTTGTTGTGGAAAGACTTTTCCGGATTTTTTTCATGTTTTGGAAGGTTTGCGGTTGCGCCTGCCCGCCGGGCATAGGGAATAGGAGGGACATGCCGGATTCATCTTTTTGTGTGGTTGCCATGGATGGCGGCGCGGCCTCGGGAAAGTCTTCCACGGCGAAGCTAGTGGCTGCCCGCAGCCATTTCCTTCACGTCGATACGGGTGCGCATTACCGCGCCCTCACCGCAGCGGCCCTCTCCAAGGGCCTCGGTCCGGAAGAAGGCGATGCGCTTGACCAATTTCTGGAGACCGTCGAGTTGGAGACGGCGATAAATGGCCACGATGGCCTCATTCGCCTGAACGGGAGAATCCCTTCCAAGGCGGAGATTCGAGCGGAGAACGTCAATGCAGCTGTGTCCCGTTTTGCCGCCCTTCCGGCTGTGCGGGCCTGCGTCAAAACATATCAACAGGAACAGGAAGCGGTCGCGCGGGCGGCGGGCTTCCGCGGCCTTGTCATGGATGGACGCGATATCGGCACGGTGATCTTTCCTCATGCGGACCTGAAGGTCTTTCTTGTTGCCGACCCCGCTGAACGCGCTGCCCGGCGGGCACGTGATGGGCAGAACGATACCATCTCGGATCGCGATCATCTCGACTCCACCCGTGACACGGCACCTTTGCAGGCGGCGGCTGATGCCGTTGTAATCGATAACTCTCATCTTTCTCTGGAGGAAGTTGTCGAGCGCATCACAACCCTTCTCCGGGAGCGTGGCTTTTAAATGGAGACGGCGATCATTGTCCCTGCCCGCCTCGGATCGCAGCGCTTTCCTAGAAAACTCCTTTATCTTTTTGAAGGCATCCCCCTCATTTTATGGACGGCCAGGCGGATACGTGCGCAGGCACCGGAGTTTCCGCTTTTCTTCGCCGTAGCCGAAGAGGAGTTAGCGGATCTTCTTCGGCGGGAATCTTTCGACACCATCCTCACCGATCCGGCCCTGCTCAGCGGGACTGATCGCTTGGCGCAAGCCAATGAGCGTGTCGGTGCGCGACGCGTGATCAATGTCCAGGCTGACGAGCCGCTCGTTCGGGCGGAGCAAATCCGCCAATTGGATGCTACCCTCACATCCGGGCTTTCCATGGCCACTTTGGCCTTGCCCTTTTCTTCGGAAACCGAGTTTCGCGATCCTAACCGCGTAAAGGTTGTCATGGGGGCGAACGGCGAAGCGCTTTATTTTTCCCGTGCCCCCATACCCTTCGCCCGCGACGGCCAGCCATGGGGCGAGTATCCTGCCTTTTTGCATCTCGGGCTGTATGCGTACACCGGGGATTTTCTGAGAACGTTCGGAGCGCTTCCCCCCGGTCGCTTGGAGCAAATCGAAAAGCTCGAGCAACTCCGTGCTCTCGAACACGGCCATCGCATCGGTGTTGGCATAACCGCCATCCCCACCATCGGGATCGACACACCCGCTGACGCGACCCATTTCCTCGCCCACCTTCGATCCTGAATCAGTATCCCAGTAAAGTTCTCAGGCGTGACTAAATATTCAGAATTTTATTTTCGACAACTCTAGGGATTTGGGAGAGAGTGGCTCCATGTCTAAACACTTGAGGAGGCCTTCTGGTGAATATGAAGTCTGCGTGCACGTGATGTCGCGGGTCGTGCAAAAGCGATTTTTAATCGATGATCAGGGCATGGAGGAGATGCGCCGAATTCTGCGGACGCAGGCGGCTTTTGCGGGATTCGATGTGGTCACGTTCTGCTTTTTGAAGAATCACTTTCACGTGTTGCTTCACCTCGATCCGTCGAAGGCGTGCAAACGGGTGAGCGATGCTGAGTTTGTTCGGCGATTCCGCTTGCTTTATGGCTCAAAGAGGTCCGCTTCACTGGGCGTGGATGGGGAAACTCTGGAGGCCTTGCTGAAGAGTGATGATGAACGGGCAGCGAGCGTCCGCGAAAAGCTGAGAGCGCGCATGGGAGATGTATCGGTGTTTATGCGTGAGCTGAAGACCCGCTTTACCTTTTGGTATAACAGACACCACCAAACGGTTGGAACTTTTTGGGCGGATCGCTTTCGCAGCGTGTTGTTCGAGGCGGGATCGGCAGATTTACGGGTGGTGGCGGCTTATATCGACCTCAATGGGGTGCGGGCCGGGCTGACGGAGAATCCGAGAAAGTATCGGTTTTGCGGACTGGGAGAGGCTGAGCGCGAAGGACGTCGCGCGCGCGAAGCTTACGTCTGGTTGGTAAAAAAGGCAAACCGTCGGCGACCGCTCAGCCGCTCCATTGAAGAGATCTTCGCCGAATATGCGGCGTTCGTGGATCGGCATTTGGCAAGGATTCGAAGTGACTTGGTTGAGAGGGTCCATGCGGAGAGGAGTTCTCCGTCCCGTTCCTCGTAAACTCTCCAGTTGATTTGTGGGGAATGAGACGCGCTTTTTTTGGAGCCCGTCTGTTGCTTTCCGAAATCAGGCTTTGCATTTGGCGGAGGGGCTCCAAGATAGAGCGGATGATGGTTCAGCCTGTATCCGAAGACCTTTTCGCCCGCGCCCGCCGTTTGATTCCGGGAGGGGTGAACTCACCCGTGCGGGCTTTTCGCGGTGTGGGGGGCACGCCGTTTTTCACCGCCTCCGCCGATGGGCCTTTTCTGCGCACGGCGGATGGGCAAGCGTTGATCGACTTTGTCTGCACGTGGGGTCCGGCGATTCACGGGCACAATCACCCGGCAGTTCGGTCGGCGATCAGCGAGGCCCTTCAGCGGGGCACAAGCTTTGGCACACCCAATCCGTATGAAGTGGAGATGGCGGAGCGCCTGGTCCGCCTGATCCCATCAGTCGAGCAGGTACGCATGTGTAATAGCGGAACGGAAGCCACGATGAGCTGTATTCGCCTCGCACGCGGGTTCACGGGGCGTTCCAAGATCGTGAAGTTCGAGGGGTGTTATCATGGGCATGTGGATAGCCTTTTGGTCAAGGCGGGTTCGGGGGCGTTGACATTGGGGCATCCGGATAGTGCGGGCATTCCGGCGTCCTTTGCCGCTGAGACGATCGTGCTTCCCTATAACGATCCTGAGGCGCTCCGCAGGGTCTTCCGCGAACACGGGGAGGGCATCGCTGCGGTCATCGTAGAAAGCTATCCGGCGAATTGCGGCCTTATCCTCCCGCTCCCCGGCTACCTGGAGACACTGCGCGCGGTCACGGAGGAGGCGGGGGCGCTTCTCATCTTCGATGAAGTGATGACCGGTTTTCGGCTGGGGCTTGCGGGGGTTCAGGGGCTGGTGGGCCTGCGCCCGGATTTGAGCGCGTTCGGCAAGGTGATTGGGGGAGGCTTGCCGGTGGGGGCCTTCGGCGGGCGGGCCGATGTGATGGCCTTTCTGGCCCCGGAGGGTCCGGTTTATCAGGCGGGCACGCTTTCGGGCAATCCCTTGGCGCTGGCAGCCGGCTTAGCCGCTTTGCAATTACTCGAAGAGGAGGATCCTTTCGACCGCCTGAGCGCGGCCAGTGAAATCCTTACGAAGGCTTTGCAGGAGGCCGCCGCACGCAAAGGCCTACCTCTGCAGGTGGTGGCGACGGGATCGATGTTTGCCTTCTTTTTTGCGGAGGAGCCGGTGTTGAACGGGAGCCAGGCCACCCAGAGCGACCGTGCGGCCTTCGCCAAAGTCTTTCACTATGCGCTCGAAAACGGCGTCTACCTGCCCCCGAGTGCGTTTGAGACCTGCTTCATCAGCACGGCGCACACACCGGCGGTCATCGAACGGGCGGCGGATGTTCTCGCGTCGGCCATTGAGGCGCTTTGAGGGCGGTCGCTCAGTTCCCCAATTCAAACTCCAGACGGAAAAAGCGTCTCTCCGGAGGCGGGGCGGAGAGCGTCCAGCTGTGCTCGCTTCCGTTAACGGCGTGAATGAATTCGCCGGAGGCATCGCTCCACGGGCCATTGAGTTGATCGGCGCTGGACGGGCGGATGTTCAGGCGGGCGCGCTCGCCCAGTTGCGTGGACAGGCGCAGGGAACGGTCCGGCAGGGGTTCAATCCGGGGCAACACGGGGAGAGAGACGAAGGGAAGGAAGCCGCCCGCGTAGTGCAGCATGAGGGGGGCGCGTGAGCCGGAGGCGGGGGTTGAAAGGTCGACCGGTGCATGGGGGAAATGAATGCGGTGCCAGCGTTCACCGTGCCGTTTACCCGGCTGAGAAAGCGCACTCACGGCCGGTGGGGAAAGGGCCGTGGTCCACCATTGCAGGTTGCGCAGATGCCCGGTGAAGAAGAGGTCCGGGCGGCCACTTTCCCCTCCGATCCACATCGGGGTCCCGGTTGTGGTGCGCACCCTCTGGGCCAGGGAGGCGCTGACGCTCTCTTCGAGGCCGTTCACAAACAGGCGCACCCCGGTGATGTTGTCCCCGCGGTTTTCCGGATCGAAGACCACCGCGATATGGTGCCATTGGTTATTGGTTAGCGGGGTGCTGCCGATGATGAATCCGTTTTGCACTTCCACGCGAAGGGCCCGCGACGCAGGGTCGATGCGTACCACCCACGCTTCTCCTGGATTGTTCCGGCTGCCCCAGGCCACGAGAACCCCCGGTTCAGAACTGCGGAGCCAGGTGGCGAAGGTGCGGGGGGTGTTGCCTGCCGCGCCTGTGCGACCCTGAATAAGGAGATGTTGGGAGGTCGCGCCGTTGAACTGGAGGAAGCGGCCTGTGGCATCGCTCCCCCAGGCGGCCGGTGCGGAGAAGTTGATCAGGCTCGCGTGGGTCTCCCACCCGGAGTGGTCGAGCGCAGTGAGGCCCTCGGTTTGGTCTAGCGGGAGCCAACCGGCTTCGAAGGCGGGGGCTCCCGGCGGCGCGGGCGGCGTGGGCACGGCATCATCGAGGACCGTCGGCCAGGCTGTGGAGGGACGGCGCATGGTGATAAAGCGGTTTTCCATCGCGGCAACGATTGCCGGATGGGCGGCGGCCACGTTATTGGATTCGCCGATGTCGGACGGGAGGTGGTAGAGTTCCGTCGGTTCGTGCGGGTTTTGGCGCACCGCTTTCCAGTCGCCGAGCCGAATTGCCTGACCGAACTGGTCCTCGTGAAACTCCCAATAGAGCGGGCGTTCGGTGAGTTCCGGTTGGTCGTGTCCGAGGAGCGTGGGGACCACACTCAGTCCGTCGATATCTGCTGGCGGCATCGCTCCCGCCAACTCCGCGAGGGTGGGGAGCACATCGGGGAAATACCAGATGGCTTGGCTGACAACCCCTGTCGGCACGGTGCCCGGCCAGCGCACGAGCATGGGCGTGCGGATGCCGCCCTCGTAGAGATCGCGTTTGCGTCCGCGGAGTTCACCGGAGCTTTGGAAGCGGGTGTCGTAGCGGTTGGCGGCCCCGTTGTCGGAGCAGAAAAAGATGATCGTCTCGCCGTCGATGCCGTGCTCCTGAAGGGTGGCGATGATGCGCCCGATATCGCGATCCATGCGGGTGATCATGGAGGCGTAGACTTTCTCCCGCTGCGTCCAGTTTGTGTTTGCCGCGTAGGGTTCCAGTTCAGGTATCTGAAAGGCCGAATGGGGGATGGTGTAGGGCAGATAAAGGAAGAAGGGCGATTCTCCCGGTGCGTGGCGGTCGATGAAACCGAGGGCGAAGTCGGTCAGGAGATCGTGCAGATAGTGCGCCTCGGTGACAAAATCCTGAAATGTTCCGGTATTTCCGGAGAGGAACTCCTTGGTTTGGTCGCGCCAGATGAAGGCGGGGTAGTGGGAGTGCGCCTGCCGCTGGTTGAGGAGGCCATACCATTCATCAAACCCCTGGAGGTTGGGAATGCCCGTGGTGCCCTCTTCGCCCAGGCCCCATTTGCCTGTGATGCCGGTCACATAGCCAGCTCCCCGCAACACCTCCGCCACGGTGACATCCTCCGGGTGCAAGGGCACCCGCCAGTTTCCGTCGGCGTCCTGCACGCCGGAGCCGGGTGTGCCAAAGTTGCCGCGCACCCGCGTGGTGCCTGTGTGTTGGCCGGTCATGAGGACGCTCCGCGCGGGCGCGCAGACGGGGGAGCCCGCGTAGGCTTGTGTGAAGCGCATACCTTCGGCCGCCATTTGGTCGAGCACCGGTGTTTGGATGAGGGCCTGCCCGTAGGAACCCAGATCCCCGTAACCGAGGTCGTCCACCATGATGAATATCATGTTCGGGCGCGGAGCGTTTGCTTCCGAGGCCGGGAGGGTAGCGGGCGCGGATGCGAGGGCAAGCGGGAGGAGCCAGGGAAGGGAGGATCGGGGATGCATGCGGGGTGTGGGAAAGAAGTGGATACGGATAGGAAAATGGCCGAACCCTGCGGCCCGGCCATTCTGTTGAAAGTGCGAAGTGAAAGGGCTTACTTGGAAGTAAACCGGCGGCGCCGGAGGAGAACCAGACCGAGGGCGGCGAGACCCGCCGCCGCCGCGTAGGTGGAGGGTTCGGGAACCGCCACAAGGCCGAGGCCGAAGTCGACCTGGTCGTCAAAGGTGGCGCCGAAGATTCCGCTCCCGGAGAGGAAGTTGCTCGCGTTGCCGTCCTGATAGTAGCCGAGTCCGCCCGCGTAAGCGTTGCTACGGTTGTATTGGGCGATCACGTGCTCGGCGTTCACCGTGCCCGTGCCATCGAAAACAAAGGCGTAGTGGTTTCCCGGGACAAGCATCACACTACCTCCGAGAACCCAGGTCAGGGTGGTCGCCGGATCTGCCGCCGTGACTGGCCCCGGCGCACCGAATCCCTGCTCCGCCGTGACGGTGTGGCTGATGGAGGCGAGGGCCGGGGTGCTCGAAACAACACCCGGGCTCACCGAGCCGCCCGGAGGCGTCGCCCCAAAATTCCGCAGGGTGAGGGTGAACGCCGCGTTGGCGACCGCCCGGCGGATGATCGTGTTTACCGCTGCCAGCTCAATCGGCTCACTCACTTGAAAGGTCTGCATGACCGCGCGCGGATCCCGCAGGAAGATGTTTGTGCCATTCTCCGCCATGAGGTTGGCGGAGGAGACCAGCACCGTGTCCGAGTTATCGTAGACGAGAGTTCCGGTGTTGAAGACGATGGATTGTGCGGCGAGGGCGGGCGCACCAGCGGCACAGAAAAGGGAAGCGAGAAGTCGGGTGGTTTTCATGGTGTGGGAAGTCGGGTGTCTTTGTCAGTTTGGGAAAAGCGGATGGCCGGAACTCCTTGTCCGGCCATCCGTCTGTATATTTTCAATCCCTCAAGAAAGAAGAGGCAGCCTTAGGCGCGACGGCGGCGGTAGAGGGCGAGGGCGAGAAAGAGCCCGCCGAAAATGGCCGCGTAGGTGGAGGGCTCGGGGATGGCCACAAGCGCCAAACCCCAATCGGCTTCCTGATTGTTGCCACTGCCGAAGTAGTCATTGCCAGAGCGGAAGTTTGGGCTCACGCTTTCCTCTTGCCGGTAAGCGAGACCGCCCGCGTAGGGATTGCCGAGGCCGAACTGCATGACCATACTTTGGGTTGCCGAAGTGCCGTCGAGGATGAAGGCATAGGTGCGACCCGGAACCAAGGAAACGGTCGAGGGCAGCGTCCACGTCATCGTGGTGTGCGGGTCCAACGTGGTGTCAATACCCCCGCTACTTTGGCCAAAGGCGAGGGCGGAGGTGATGGAGATGTTGGCAGATGCCAGGCTGGAGGCGGCAGCAACCTCTGCAGGCGTGTAAAAGTTGGCCACCGGATCGGTGCCAAAGTCAATGAGGCTGAGGGTGAAGGTCGCATTCTCCACAGCGCGACGAACAATCGTGTTGACCGCCACGGTATCAATCGCGTCAGTCACGTTAAAGGTCTGCATCGCCGCGCGCGTATCCCGGAAGAAGTAATTGTTGGCGTTGGTAGCGGTCACGGCCGAAGAGGCTGCAAAGACCACATCTGAATCGTCGTAAGGAGAGGTCCCCGTGGTGAAAACCACTTGTCCGGAAACCGAAGCCGCGCCGAGGCCAAGGGAGGAGAGAAGGAGGAATGATCGAATATTCATAGGGTTAACTGTGTGAGCTTGTGTTTTTTGTACGTTGAGTTCGGAGGATGCAGGCTAGGGTCGGGACGACAGAACAAAACCCGCCGTCCGTGAAACCTATTGCATTCATTCAGCAACCTATCCTGCGGAAATCTCCGCAGCGGCGAAGTTCTTTCTTTCTTTAACTATCAAACTGTGCAGGGTGGTGGGTGTGCGGGTGACAATGCGGCAGATTGCGGAGGAGGCGGGAGTGAGCGTGCAGGCGGTTTCCCTGGCCTTGCGGGGGCACCCGACGGTCTCGGAAGAGCTGCGTCGGCGGGTGCGGGCGATTGCGGACCGCCTGGGCTATCGGCCGGACCCCGCCCTGAGCGCGCTTGTCGACCACCGGCGCTTTGGTCGGTCGGCTGAGCCCTCGACGCTGGCTGTCGTCGCCAACGTGCGTTTGCGGGAGTTCGCCAAGCCGGAGTTTGTGCGCCTCCTATTGCGGGGGGCGCGTTGGCGGGCGGAGCGGCTGGGCTATCGCATGGCGTATTTCGCGCAACCCGATTTCGGGGGCATGGCGAGCCTGTCGCGGGCCTTGGAGGCGCGGGGCGTGCGCGGGGTTTTGCTGTTGCCGCTAGAGGAAACAGTACCGGTCGAGGGCGAGCTGGTGTGGGATCGGTTCTGCGTCGTTTCCACGGATACGGCGTGGTCGAAGCGGGAGCTGCTATGCGTGAAGGTCGATCACGGCGCAAACGCACGTCTTGGCCTGGAAGCGTTGTGGGCGAAGGGGTCGCGCCAAATTGCGCTCCTTGTTCGCCCGACTCTGGCGGAGAAGAACCAACGCGCCTACCATGCCGCTTACCTGGATTTTGCTCTTACGCACGGTATGGAACCGATGATCTTTCCGGAGTCGAAGGTGTGGAGTCCGCAGACCGTGCGAGCCTGGTTTGCCGGACTGGGAGCGGACACCCTCCTCACCTGCGGTCCCCACTTCCGCGAATGGGCGGGGGAGGCGGCGAGGGGACGGATCATCGCGGAGTTGCACCTCCCGGCCGGTGAACGGCATCGCCCCGGTGTTCGCCAAAACGAGGCCCTTGTCGGCGCGGTGGCGGTTGATCAGCTCCACGGCATGCTCGTCTCCCATCAGCCGGGCGTGCTCCGGCATCCGTGGTCGGTCCTTGTGCCGGGGCGATGGGCGGGCGGGTGAGGCGCTTTGGCGATCTGCTATCGAGAACGGCTGCCTGAAGAAGGGCTCAGGAAGGGTCTGCCGGGAAATCCAAAGGCGCGAAGCGCACCCACGCAAGGTCGCCGCGAAAGGGGGAGATCGCATTGAGGCGGCGACCGATGGAGGTGCATCCGGTCGTGAGCGCGCCCGGCCCCGCCGGTCCCCGGAGTTCCTCCTCACCATTTACCCATTGGACAATTTCCCGGCCGGTGTAGGTGAGACGAAGGGTTGCCCAGCGGTCGAAGGGGTGAAGGAGCGCTGGATCGTTCAGGAAACGCTCCTGGCCATTCACGCAAAGAAAGACGTCTGCATACCAACCATCCGGCGTAGACCGCAGCTCCAGGAGAGCGCGATCGGTCGATGCCTCGCACTGGATGTGCAGGAACCGTTGTTCGGCTTCCCCACCCTGCTGCGGCCGAAAGTGCGCCTCGCACACAAAAGCAGACCAGCCAGCGAGAGGATTTTCCGGAATGGTGAACGCGTCCGCCTCGCCTCCGAAGGAAAAATAGGAGCCTGCCGCGTCCTCAAAACCAGCTTTGGGCTGGCCGTGCCAAGCAGAGGCAGCTGATTGCCAGCGCGCCATATCCGTGAACTGCCAAAAGACCGATTGCATGGGGAATTACCTGACAAGGTGGCCCCCATGGGTCGAGACCGGAATTCAGGCAAGAGGTCTTCCCGGCACCGCGATCCGCCCGGCGTTCTGTGCATTGCCGGAGAGATTCGGGCGATCCGGGTGTTTGCGATTGCACACCCTCTCTCCACCTCCAAGCTCATTCCCCATGAGCCAAAACGATGAAAAGGCACGCTACGTTGTGATCATGGCGGGAGGAAGAGGAGAGCGCTTCTGGCCGCAGAGCCGCCTCGCCCGCCCCAAGCACCTGCTCCCCATTGTGGGCGACCGGCCCATGCTGGCGCAGACCATTGAGCGCCTCGCTGGTGTCGTGCCACCGGAGAATATTCTCATCATCACCAATACCGAACAGCAGGTCGCGGTCGGTGAATGTTGTCCGGAGCTACCCATCGACAACATCATCGCCGAGCCGGTTGGGCGCGATACCGCTGCTGCCGTGGGTCTCGCCACTCTGCTCGTGCGGGCACGATGCGGGGATGCCACCTTTGCCATGCTTCCGGCCGATCATGTCATTCACGATGCCGCTACCTTCCGGCGCGATGTGGACGCCGCCTTTGCCGCTGCTGAGTGCGAAGATGCGCTCATTACCCTCGGCATCCCGCCCACCCATCCAGCCACCGGCTACGGCTACATCCGGCGGGGAGAGGTCTCCGGTGAAGCCGGCGGCCAGCCGGTCTATGCCGTCGGGGAGTTCAAGGAAAAACCCTCCCACGATGTTGCCCGCCGTTATCTCGAATCCGGCGAATATCTCTGGAATGCCGGCATGTTCTTCTGGCGTGTTCCCGTCATCACCTCGGCCTTCGAGCGCCATGCTTCGGAACTCTGGTCTGCCATGGAACCGATCGCCACCGGACTGACCGCCGGCGAGCCCCTCGCTGCCCTCTTGCGCGATCACTATCCCAGTCTGCCAAAAATTTCCGTCGACTACGCCATCATGGAAAAAGCCGATACCGTTCGCGTCATGGAAACCCATTTCGACTGGGACGACGTGGGCGAGTGGCCCGCCGTGGCCCGCCACACGAAGGCGGACAGCGCCGACAACGTCCTCAAGGGCGCGGCGATCATCCACAACGGCAAAGGAAACCTCGTCGTGGGCACCGGCAAACGCCTCCTCGCCCTCGTTGGCACAGAAGATCTCATGGTCATCGAAACCGACGCCGCCACCCTCGTTTGCCCGAAGCACAAAGCCCAGGAGATCAAGGAACTCGTCAAGCGCATCGGCGCAGACGCCGCCTGGAAGCACCTCACCTGAGGCGTCCCATGCGCCTCCTCGGGATTGATTATGGGGAAAAACGCATCGGTCTCGCCTGGGCTGATGAACTCGGACTTGCCCTTCCCATCCCCGCTGCCGTCGAGCCCGAACCCACCCAGCGCTGGAGTCACCTCGCCCGCGAGATCGAGCGGCGCCGCCCCGATGCCCTCGTTGTCGGCTATCCCTACAACATGGACGACTCTGTTGGCTTCAAGGCCCGTGAAGTCGACGCCTTCATCGAGGAACTCGAAACCCGTTTCCGCCTCCCCATTCACCGCGTCGACGAGCGCCTCTCCAGCTATGCCGCCGAATCCCTCGCCCCGCGCCCCAAACGCCGCAACCTCATCGCCTCGCGCAAAACCGGCGAGCTCGACTCCCGCGCCGCCGCCCTCATCCTCCAAGACTTCCTCGACAGCCCGTCCTGACTAAGGAATCAATTTTTATTTTCCTCGAAAATTAAAGTTGATTTTTGCTTAGATTTTTGGATTGTAGGGGGATGGAATATGCGGAATCGGAGAGAGGACGGCGTTTGCCGGTGAAGTCGCGGCGGTTTCCGAGAGCTCGGGTGCCGGAGGGCGAGGTGGGGCATTATCATGTGATCAGCCGTGTGAACGGGCGGGCGCGGATGCTCACGGCGGATCGCCGAGAGGTATTTCGGGATCTGCTGCGGCGGGTGGCTGGGTTCTGCGGGGTGGAGGTCCTGACTTTTTGCTTCATGGAGAACCATTTTCATCTGCTGGTGCGGGTGCCGGGTGCGGTCGGGGAGCTCACGGACGATGAGGTGCTGCGGCGGGCGGCTCTGCTTTACGGGGACGGGAAGGGGCGACAGCCACTGGATCTGGAGACCGTGCGCTGGGCTTTGGCGAAGGGGGGTGAGACGCGCGGGAAAATCCGGGAGTTGCTCTTGGGGCGGATGGGGTCGCTGCCGATGTTCGTGAAGATTTTGAAGCAACGGTTTTCGGTGCGCTTTAATCGGGAGACTGGGCGGGTGGGCACGTTGTGGGAAGGGCCGTTCAAGAGTGTTTTGGTGGAACCTTCGCGAAGAATGCTGGCGGTTGTGGGGGCTTATATTGATTTGAACCCGGTGAGGGCGGGGATCGTGGAAGATCCCAAGGATTACCGTTTCAGCGGATATGGAGAGGCGGTGGGGAAGGGGCGTCCTGGAGAGCACCCGTTGCTCCGATGCTTGGTGAACTTG
Source organism: Opitutales bacterium (assembly GCA_020831585.1). Taxonomy (GTDB): domain Bacteria; phylum Verrucomicrobiota; class Verrucomicrobiia; order Opitutales; family Oceanipulchritudinaceae; genus JAFIGE01. The sequence continues at coordinate 16,855 of JAFIGE010000033.1, forward strand.
GACGCACTGCTGGCCGACGGCGCGGAAGGCAATTGTCAGGATGATGCTCGCTTGGACCGAGAGGCCCGGGAATATCGTAAGCTTCTCTATGTGAAGGCGGTGGTGGGATCGCCTTCGAACAAGGTCCGTGTGGAGGAAGGCCGCCTGCGGGAGGTGTTGGCAAAAAAAGGCGGGTTATCAACCGCAGAGCTTTTGCGGTGTCGGGTGCGTTACTTTACGGATGGTTTGATTCTCGGGGGACGTGCCTACATCGAACGGATGCGGCAGAACCAGCCGTTAACCGCCTCGTCCGCAAAGCGATCTCCGCGCGAAATGAGGGGAGGCGATTGGGGTGGGTTGTGTAGCGCGCGCGATCTGCAGAAGGGTGTGATTTCCTGAATCTGCGGATGCGGTTGGGGAGCGCGTCCGGTTTTCACTGCTTCGACTATATGCGGCTTCCACTGTTATGGCTTCTATTATAAACGCGGTATAAAAACTTGACATTTTGCGGAGTCAGGCGTCCGCTCCTAATAATGTCGAAGCTGATTTACTGGGGGTCAGTTGATGACGGGGAGGGGGCTTCGCGGCGGAGAAAAGCGCGGACCGCGTCGTTGGGGGGATTGTCCTTGAGGTCGGCAGGTTTTCCTTGAGCAGTGATCGTCTTCTTTACGGCATCAAGAAAGACCGCGCGGTCGCCGAGGTCGAGAAGGCTATCGAGTTCGTGGGTGACCATGACAACGGTCGTTCCCATGGAGTCGCGGATTTGCAGGATGGTTTCGTCGAGACGCCGACTGGTGACGGGATCGAGGCCGGCGGAGGGCTCGTCGAAAAAAAGGATTTCAGGATCGAGGGCCATGGCGCGGGCCAGGGCGGCGCGCTTTCGCATACCTCCGCTGATTTCGGAGGGGTAAAAATCCTCAAATCCGGAGAGGCCAACAAGGGCTAGCTTGTAGCGAACAATATCGTTGATTTCGCGTGTCTTGAGGGGCGTGTGGACCTCAAGAGGCAGAGCGACGTTTTCACCAAGAGTCATGGAGCTCCAGAGGGCACCCTGTTGGTAGAGGACACCGATCCGTCGGCGCACGTGGGCCCGGTCTTTGTCACTTCCGGGGGCAAAGGGCGTATCGCCATAGAAGATCGCGCCTTTGGCCGGTTCAGCCAAACCGATCATGTGTTTCAGAAGAGTACTTTTGCCGCAACCACTCCCGCCCATGAGGATGAAGATCTCGCCTTTGCGCACGTCAAAGTTGAGGTCGGACTGCACGAGAAATGCCCCGTAAGCCATGGTGAGATCCCGCACTGAAATCACCGGGGATGAGCCGGTGGAGGTTTCTTGGGTCGAGGATTTGGAGGGGAGGGGCGCCATGCGTATCAGATGTTCAAAGTGGCGGCGATGTAGTCGATAAGGGCATTGAAGATGATGATAAGGGTGATGCCCAAAACAACAGCCCGTGTCGCCGCCACACCCACCGCCTGGGCACCACCGCCGCACTGAAGTCCCCTGAGGCAACCGGCGAAGGCGATGAGCAACCCGAAGACGAATCCCTTGGTCACACCGAGGAGCAAGTCGGCTATTCCGATCACCCGAATCATTTCGGAGAAGAAAATGGAGCGGGGCACGCCCATCATAAAGTCGGCGACGAGATAACCTCCGAGGATGCCGACCACATTGGCATAGATCGTCAGCAGGGGCAGGGCAATGGCGAGGGCAAGGACGCGCGGGAGAACAATGAAGCCGAATGAGGGAATGGAAAAGGTTTCGAGGGCATCGATTTCTTCGTTGACCTTCATGCTGCCGATTTCGGCGGCAAAGCCCGCTCCTGTGCGACCGGCCATGATCACCCCCGCCATGACGGCCCCCATTTCCCGCAACATCCCGTAGCCAACGAGGTAAGATACGGCAAATTCCGCGCCGAAGCGCCGAAGCACGACAGCGCCGAGAAAGGCGATGATGAAGCCGACAAGCAGGCTGATAAGGGAGACGATGGGCAGGGCCTGGACTGTCACCGTGCGAAGGACGTGAAAGAAATCGCCCGCCCGCATGGAGGATCGACCGACTGCGAGGCGGCAAAGCTCGGTGAAGGTGCGTCCGCAAAATTCGCACACTTCAATATGTTCCCGCCAAAGGGTGATACTTGCTTGCCCGAGGCGCTCGACGAGGGAGCGGGAGGCTTGGGGTTTGTCACGGTTGGCCGCGTTCCGGCGGCCCGCTTCGGCGAGGCGCTCGAGGGCGTCGACTTTTTCCGCTCCGGAGACGGTTTTCAACTCCCCTGCGCGCCACTCCTCGCGCAGGCGCACCAGAAAAGCCGGCAAGGTGGAGTCGAACGAGGTCACACCGTCCAAATCGATCACGGCGAATTTTTCTTTTTTCGCAGCGGCGGCGAGTTCACGGGCGATGCGAGCCGGACTCGGAAAACCACTCCCGACGGACCATTTTCCGCTCAGGCGAAGAATGGGGCGGCCCCCGTCTTCTTCGATTACATAGCGCGCTTTGGCATCTTTCGTCATTCAAAATCAGGAAATCCGTTTTCCGCAGGAAGGGACTTGGCAGAGATGCACATGTAGAAGCCGTGGCAGCCGCGTGTCCAACTCATTCGCCTCCGGACCGCGTGAACGATCTGCCGAATTCTGTTGAACGGTTGAGCCTAAGGAGCCGTTGAGCTGCCGAGGGGAAAGCTCGCCGCGAGGTCGGCGTAGATGGCGTCGGGGAGGTCGCTGCCGATCTGTTGTACGACGGCCGCACCCATGGCAGAGGCGAGGGCTCCGCAGTCAGGTATGGGGCGGTCGCGCAAATATGCAGCGAGGAATCCGGCGGCCCACAGATCACCGGCCCCGGTTGTGTCTACGGGGCGCTCGACGGCCACCGGGAGGACGCGGTGAAGGGAATCTCCCTGAGCAATAAAGGCACCGTCCTTGCCGACCTTAACCGCCCCGATGGAGCAGATGCGGGCGAAGGCGCGTGCGTGCTCCGCGGGGGGGGCGTCATTCTGAAAATAGGCGGCGGCTTCCTCTTCGTTGGCGAAAACGATATCAACGGAGGAGGCAAGAAGTTCCGGGAGAAAGGAGCGGGTGGCCTCGACGACTTCAAAAGATGCCAGGTCCAAGCTTACTGTGCAACCGGCTGCTTTCGCGGCGGCCAAAACGGCGCGAAACAGGTCGGGATTGAAGAGGAGATACCCTTCGATGTGGGCATGGCGGGCACCGGTGAAATCAGCCGCTTCCACCTCTTCGGGAAGAAAGGTCACTGCGGCTCCCAGGCACGTGCGGAGGGTGCGTTCGGAGTCGGGAGTGATGAGGGAGAGGCAGCGCCCATTTGCTTGATGGGCGATTTTGAAGGCACCGGGATCGCCCCCGATTCCTTTAAAGCGGTCGCGGTAGAAGACCCCCGTGGCGTCGCTTCCCGTCTTTCCAAGATAGCGGCAGCGCAGGCCGAGGCGCGTTGCCGCGAAGGTCGTGTTGCCCGCCGAACCACCGGGAGCAAGGGTGGGGGATTCGGGGAGGCGGGCGAGAAGGCTATCGAGCCCGGCGGCATCGACAAGGACCATACCGCCTTTGGCCCCCTCGACGGTTTCGAGGAAAGCGTCGTCGACGCGGGCGAGAAGGTCGACAATCGGATTGCCGACACCAATGAGATCACAGGTTGGGTGAATAAAAGACATGATGGGAAGCGGAGGAGGGCGGTGGCGGACCTACCCGGAGACGCCGAGTGTTGTGGCGAGGATGGGGTCCTCGTCCACCTCGATGATGATGGTGTACTGCCCCTCGGTTTCAAAGGGGAGGTTGTGCATGTCATTGATCAGATTGATCTTGTGCAGGGGACTTTGGGACTCAAAAGGTCGTTTGAGGAGGGGTTTGAGGGCTTCCATATCGGTGCCCATGGAGACCTTCAGCTCATGTTTGCCGACGCCAACATCGGTGAGGGTGAGGAACCAAACCATGCGGCGGTGCACGGTGGGGAACTGGCGCGCGCGGATATTGGAGAAGCAACCCATGAGGTAGTGCTTGCCCGTGGCCGGGTCGATGTGGACGGCATCGCACATCTGCCAGCACAGGACCTGTGGTTTTGCGGCATTCATGCGCACAGCCGAATCCGCCGCCTCGGCAAAGTCAACGCCCAACCCCCCCTTGGGGGCTGCGGGTAGCGTCGCTGTCCATTTTCCCATTGCGAAATGAGGCTGAAGCGGAATGAGTAGGACCTATGCCGCAGACTTCGACTCTTTACCGGCGCACAGCGGGCTATGGCCTCATTGGGGCCACTCTCCTTGTTGGCTACGCTTTGTGGATCGGGAGCCTTTGGGCGGCGGACGCCTGGTATGACAATCCGTGGAAATACCCCGCAAAGGTCGGAAGTCACGGTTGCCTCATGCTCATGTGCTGGGCCTTTATTTTGGCGACGCGCTTTCGCCCCATTGAGTGGCTCTTCGGGGGCCTCGACAAGGTTTACAAGGCTCACCGCTACGTCGGGGAGGCGGCTTTCTTTCTGATCTTCCTTCACCCGATCTTCCTCGCCGTGGCCCTGGGCGGGGAGGCCGGCGGGTTCTTCCGCTATCTCTGGTTTTCGGGGGATTGGGTGCGCAATACCGGCATCATCGCCTTCATCGCCTTCGTCTTCCTCGTCGTCGTTTCGATCTACGTGAAGATTGCCTACCATAAGTGGAAGCGGACGCATGATTTTTTTGGGCTCCTTCTGGTGCTCATCGTCGTTCATGCGGCCATATCGGGCGGGGAGATCATGGCTTTTCCCGTTCTCACTGTGTGGCACGGGATTTGGGTGACGGTGGGGCTCTCGGCCTATGTTTACATCCGGCTTTTGTATCGGTTTGTCGGGCCCCAATACGATGTCCTTACCTCCGAAGTGCGCGAGGTCGGCGATAAGATCACGGAGGTCTATCTGGAGCCCGTTGGTCGCCCGATGAAGGCGGCGCCCGGGCAATTTCTCTACGTATCCTTCGACGCCGATGCGGTGAGCGAGGAACCCCATCCCTTCAGCCTTTCGAGCGCGCCGGAGGCTACCCGTATCCGCCTCTCCATCAAACGATTGGGCGATTGGACTGGAAACGTAGCCAATATTCGCAAGGGCGAGCCGGCCCGGATCTGGGGACCCTATGGTCACTTCAGCGATGCCCTTCTGCAAAAGGGAACCTTTCCGGCCGTCCTCGTTGGCGGCGGGATCGGAATCACGCCCTTTCTCAGCATCATCGCTTCCGAAGCTTTCGCGCGTAGAAAAGGGCCTTCGGTTTTGTTTTACTCGGGTCCGCGCAAGGACTCCCTCGTTTATGATCAAGAAATCGCAGAAGCGGCCGAGCGACTAGATGAATTGAAGTATATCCGGCACGTCTCCGACGATGAGGGTTTCATGAACCGCGCTTACTTCGAGGCAAAGTTGGATCGACCGCTGAAGGACTATCTCTTTCTCGTCTGTGGACCCGGCCCCATGATGGAAGCATTCCGGGACTTCCTCCTGAGCGCGGACGTGCCGCGGACGCAAATCGGGATGGAGGACTTTGCCATCCGTTGAGAGGCGGGGGACGGCTTAGGGGTGCAGATTGCGCAGGCGACCATCCTCTTCCACGACGCGGTAGTAGCAGGTCGGGCGGGATTGTCCATCCGCCTGGCGGGTGTGGCAGCATCCACCGGTGCGGGGACGGACGCGGTAGAGGAGCGAGTTTTGTTCACAGTTCACGAACACCGCTTCGAGGTCGAGAAGATCGCCGCTGGAAGCCCCTTTGCGCCAAAGCTCGTTGCGGGAGGTGCTCCAAAAGACGGCGATCTTTTCACGTAAAGTCGCGCGCAGCGCTGCTTCGTTGGCGTAAGCAACAATCAGGACATCCCCGGTTGCGGCATCCTGCACCACCACCGGCACCACCGCTTCGCCCGTTTTGGCCACGTCGGCAATTTTGGTGAAATCCAGTTGCAGGCTATCGCCTTCTTCGAGCTCGCGATTCATCCACTCCATGCTGAAGCAACCAAATTCCCTGGCAAGAAAGCATCTGCAATTTCAACCTTCGTGGTAAAAAAATATTGACATTGTTCCCGCTGGCTCGCGAAAGAGGGTAGTGGATAGATATTGAAGCAGGTTTGGCGAAAGTGCGTTAGGGATAAAATACATTCGCGGTAGCTTATTATTGACGTTTCCGTGGTTGGTTTGTGGGCAGTGGATAGAAAGATATTCAGGCGGAGGGGGACTTAGCGGAGGACCATGCGGAAACGCCAGAAGCGGGGGCTTTCCATGTCGGTTTGAAGGTGGAGGCGGAATTGGCCGCCGCCGATGTGGGTGGCGGTGACGCCTTCGTTGGAACCGTCGAAGTTGAGGTTGGGGCTGCTTTCGAGAACGAAGTGGAAGCGGTCGGCGTAGGCGGCGGGGTATTGGAACGCGAGGGCGTATTGGCCCGGCGGGCCGAGAGGAGAGGCGATGACGGGCGGCGGGCTGAGGTCGACGGCGACGGGTGCGCCGCTGTTGGGATCGGTGGGGTCGGTGCCGTCGAGGACTTCCTGGAGGTTGGAGATACCATCGCCATCAAGGTCGCCGAAGGGGTCGGCGTCGACGAGGGCGGGGAAGAGGAGTTCGAAGGTGTCGGGAAGGAGGTTGCCGTTGAGGTCGGGGACGGAGGGCGGCGGGAGGCGCACGAGTTCGAAGTGGATGACTTCGAGGGCGTCGGCGAAGGGGGGCGCGGTGACATCGGTGAAGCCGAGAATGTGGAGTTCGGTGCCGACAGGGAAGCGGAAGACCTGGTCGAGGCGGAAGGGGTCGCCGTTGCGGTCGAGGAGGGCGGTGGGATCGGTGGAGCCGTTGGCGAAGACGACCGGTTGCGCGCTGTCGTAGGTGGCGCTGGTGGTGAAGTAGGTGCCGGAGCGGGTGGGGCGGCTGGCAGGCAGACCGAGGATCTGCGGAAGGGCGGCCCGGGCGGCGGCGACTTCGGCAGGGGTGAGGGCGAGGTTACCCCAGTAGCTGCTGTCCTCGCCGGGATCGAAGAGGCCGTTGCCGTTGAGGTCGCCGGGCAGGCTGCCGGTGCGGAGGAAACCACGGAGGGCATCGAGGGGCGAGGGGAAGAGGGCGCGGCTCTCGCCGGTAGCGGCGGCGGAGAGGTAGTAGACCTCGTGGGCAAGGGTGAGGAGGGTTTCGATCTGGGGCGTGGGCGGGGCTTCGAGAGCGGTGCGCACGGTTTCGAGAAGATGGCCAAAATCCCAACCGTCGGTGTGGAGAAAGGCGGGCGGGGGTCCCGCAAAGGTGCGGAGGGCTTCGATTTCGTCGGGGGTGGCGCGGAAGAGGGCATCAGCCGGAGCGATTGCGGCGTCGGCGAGGGGGCGGGTGATTTCGGTGGGGCGACCGGGTGTGAGAGAGAGGCGCTGGTCCGGGCCGAGCATGCCGCGGCCCCGGAAGATCTCTTCAAGAACCAATTCGACGAGGAGAAGGTGAAGGGTGCTCGTGACGCTGAGGTCAATGGCTTCAAGGGGGCGGGGCTGGCTGTAGTGGGCTTGGGCCGCATCGACCCAGAGGGGCGCTTCATCGAGGAGGTCCAGGCCGCTGAAGGCGAAGGGCACGGGGCCGAGCTCAGTCGGGGGCACGCTCACGAGGGCAACCAGTTCGCGTCCCGCGCGGGGGTTGTTCTCGTCGGGATCGTAGATTTGGTAGGTGGCGGGCGTGCCGACCCAGTGACCCGTTTGCCCGGCGGTCACGGGCACCCGCGAAAAGTCGGCATAGGCGGCGAGGGGGAGGGCCGAGACGGTATCGGCTGTGCCGAGGAGATTACCGTCGGCATCGTGGAGGCGCAGCTGCGGGCTGTCGGGGGAGTTCGGCATGGCACTGCGCAGGGTGTAGGGATCGACGGGCGAGAGCGGGCGGGGGGTCACTCGGAGATCAATGGTGTTGCCAAAGAAGGCGTCGAAGATGGGGGCGGCACCCGGAGGGCCGTCGGGGCGTTCGGGGAAGTCGAAGTCCTGGATGGGGCTGGTGCCGGTGAGGATTTCGAGAAGATCGCTGACCCCGTCGCCGTCGCCATCGCTGCCGCTGTTCACGGGATCGAGACCGTAGAGGACTTCGATCCAGTCGGGGACACCATCCTCGTCGCTGTCCATTTGCTCAGGCGGGAAGGCGAAGGTGTAGGTGCCGGAGCGAATGGGGGTGGTGACGCCGTCGAAGCTGCGGCCATACCACTGGAGGGTGAAGGCCTGGTATTGCCAGCCCGGTGCTTGGGCGGCGAGGCTGGTCCATCCGGCACTTTCGCCAATGCGCCAGAAGACGCTGACGCCCGGCGGCGGTTGCAGGGTGGGGCGCACGGCGATGCGGTAGTGACCCGGGGGAGGGCTGACGGTGGCTTCGCCGATGGTCCGCCCGACAGGGGCGATGGCTCCGGTGGCGGAGGCATAGCTGGGGAGCCCGGCGACGTTGGAGGGCAGCTGGTTGGCGAGAATGAAGGTGGTGCCGGCGGGGGCGGTGCCCAGGGTGGCTCCGCCGAAGGGACCGAGGCCGGTGGTTTCGTTGACGAAGGTGGCCCGCTGGATCTGGATTAAACCGAGGGCAAGGCTGCCGTTGCGTGTCCAGTCGCCGGCGGCGTAGGCCCCGAGGAGGACGGCGTCGGTGCTCAGGAGGGGATTGGCCGAATAGGCAAAGACGTTCGCCCGCGCGGTGGCGCTGCGGATTGCGGGGAGAGTGGCGCTGCCGTTGTGGGCGTAGGCGCTGCCATTCCAGGTGTAGCGCTCGGTGCCCGTGCTGCGCCCGTCGGGGCCGCTGCGGAGAAAGTGGAAATCGCCGTTTTGCGTTACGAGAACGCCGCGAAAGGACTGCCCGGCGGGGGGCGAAAAAAGCGGGCCGGGAGTGGGGTTACTTTGACCGTTGAAGGCGAAGAGCTGGGCCTCACCGGTCGTGTAGACCACCATGAGGGCCTGCGTGCCGCCCGCTGCCCGCACGGTCGAGACCTGCTCGGCAGGGTGCGGGAGGACGAAGGTTTGGAGGGGCTCGAAGGCGAGGATGGGCGTGGCGCGGATCCAGCGGAGGGCCTCGTCGCCGGGCCGCCAGAAGACAAACTGCACGGGCGAGGTGGTGGCCGCTCCGTCGAAATCGGCGTGGACAAAGCGCGCGCCGGGGGGGATACCGGCGATTTCGGCCTGCACGGGATAACCGGCTGCGCCGAGGTTGGTGATGCGGAAAATATCCGCCCCGGCACCACTGTGGAAGCTGCCCATGGCGCTGTTGGCAAGACCGCTGATGCGGCCGGGGCGGAGCATCGGGGCGGTGGGGATACTGTTGTGGTAGACCGCGCTGGTCGCGGGAAATCCCGTGAACCGGACGATGGAGCGGGCCTGCGGAGGCGAACCGTTGGCCTGATAGCCAATAATCAATTCCATCAGAGTGGAGCCTCCAAAGGCCTCTGCGGCGACAACGCCACCCGGTCCGACGTAACTCGAGAAAATCGATTGCGGCGCGCCACTCGGCGAGATCGAGTTGAGGGCGAAGATGTTGACGCGGTTGGAGGCGACACCGGCGACGGCCATGGAAATGTGGTTGCCGAGGAGCATTTCGCCCATGGCGAGGCTGTCGACGGGGGCAACACCGCTGTAGTGCGGTCCGCCCCAGGCGAGGGAGCCGTCGACGGCACCGTGAGCCACCCGGTAGGCTCCGGTGGCCTTGTCGACGACGACCCAGTCGATGCGGCCGTTGTTGTTGAAGTCGCCCGTACCAAACCACTCGTAGAGGCCCTCACGCACGGGATCGACGGCATGAAGCGGGATGGAGAGGAGGAGAAGGGCGGCGAGGAAGGTAAGGTGGCGTTGCATGGAGGGCCTCACGGTGGTGGGGTTTATTGCGGGAGGATGTCGACCTCCCCGGCGGGGATGATGTAGGCCAGTTCGCGGCGTTCGTCGAAGACCGCAAGGAGGTAGGCATAGCGCGCCCCGAACGTCATGGGCAGGGTGTCGAGCAGGTAAAGATCAAACCAGGCTGAGGGCGTTTCCGGACTGCCTCCACTGTAGACCGAGGCGATGAAGGGATCGTAGATGCGGATGGCAGCGCAGGGGCTGGTGGTGGTGGGGGAGTCAAGGTTGGCATTGATGGCAGCGATCTGCTCGATGAGGGGGCCGGCCTGCACGACTTCGCCGGATACATGGGGAAAGAGGTTGTTGGCTACCTGATATCGATAGAGCATTACGGGCAATAGATTGCGGTCACCGTTTTGGAAGATGTGGTCTTCGGGAGCGCCAAACGCCGGTATGTAGAAGACGGGACTGGTGGGATCGACGACATCGGGCGTGCATGGGCGGATGCTGGGGGCCCGCCCGATACGCACGCCCACGCGGTTGTAGCCGGGCATTTGGTTGTGCAGGAAGACGGGTTCGATGAGGCTGTTCCAATCGGCAGCCTCGATCTGGTCCGGGAGTGGACGCGCGGGCCAGGCGACTTCCGGCAGTTCCACTGCGGGCGGTTCCTGCCAGGCAAACTCGATGCGGTTGCTGAATTGGCTATTGAGGCCATTCGTGCCGCGCGCACGCACACGCACAAAGTAGTTGGAGCCATCCTTCACGGGTATGACGACGGAGAACTCGGGACCATTGCCCCCGAAGTCGTGGCCGACGATGCCGGTGAAAAAGCGACGATATAGAATGATCACTCCTTCGCTGTCCAGATCCTGAGGAATGACGCTGTTGGTGGTGTTGAGGGCGGGGGAGAGGTCTTCGGGCGGGCGGTTTCGGTCTTCGGAAATGTCGAGGGTGAAAATCTCGATGCCGGTGGGCGGGGTGAACCAGCGCAGGAGGACGTGCGGTTCGTCGTTGATGAGGAGCGGGCGGGCGCGGGCGAGCACGGGGGCGGGCGGCGGCTTGCCCTGGTTGTTGAAGCAGCCGAGATCTTTGATGGGGCCACCGTTGCCGTGCTCATCAAAGAACTGCACGAAGTAGCAGACGCGCGCGCCGGTGGGGTTGAGAATAAGATCGGTGACAACAAAGAAGACGGGGTTGGGGGCGGGACCGTCGAAAACACCCTGGCGGACAAGGCCGAGGGGGCCGTTGTCGACGGTGCGGTAGAGGCGCCACTCCTGTGTGCTGACAGGGGCTTCGATTTCGATTTCAACCGGGTTGATGTCGCCGTCGGGGGTGAGGACTTCGTGGATGGCGCAATCGGGGAATTCTCCGCGAATGATGCGCGGGCGGCAGTCGCGCGTGGCGATATATTCATTGCGGTGAAGGATGCGCAAAAGAGTACTCGAAAAGCTGTGGGTGACGATGTTCGAGACCCTGCCGTCGCTTTGGGTGACGCGGGCCCGCACCTCCCAGGGGCCGTCGTAGTCGCCGCGTGCGGCGGAGGCTTTGACTTCCAGCTTTTCCAGGGGATTGGTGGGGAAGGGTTCTACGGCGATCAGTTCCTCCGTCTGGCTGCGCGGGTTGTAGAGCCAAAATTCGGCGAGAACGAGTTCGCCGGGGTTCTCGGCGCCCCGCGTTACGGAAAACTCAAAGCGGAGTTCATCGGGATTTTGCGTGAAGGGACCGGAGACGGTTGTGTCCGCGCTGCGGGGAGTTTCCAGCTTAGGCTCGCAGCAGCGGATGGAGATCAAGCCGCCGCCCCCCTCGGGTGCCACGCGGTCGCGCAAAACGCCGAAGCCGGGGGCGCTGTGGGCGGAGAAATTGCCCCCGCAGGCCGAGTTGTCGACAGCCACGACGGTGTACCAGATAGTGCGGCCGGCATCGTCACCGGGCGCGCCGTATTGCGGATTCTCACCGATCTGCGGAGCGAAGGCCCCGACATTGTCGACAACGCTGAGGGTGGTGCGGGTGGGGTCGTGGGCAATGGGACCAGCGACGCGGTATTGGGCCGGAAGGCTGAGCGGGTCTTCCAGTTGGAGGGCGTTGAGGTCGTCAAAGGAGCGCCAGCGGAAGACGTAGTAGGCCACCGGGTTGTCCTCCTCGCGCACCTGCTGCCACTGGATGCGCAGGCGCTGGCTGGAAGTCTGTGCACCGGTGTTGAAGGCGAAGGTATTGGTCACGAAGACGCGCGACGGGGCGTCGGGGGGAAAGCGGTCGCAGGGGCGCAGAAGGGTGCCACAGGAGGTGCTGCCGAGGCGGCCCAGGATGTCTTCAGCGACGCTGAAGTAGTAGAACTGCGCGCCGGGGAGGAAGACGTTGTGGACGTCGAAGGGCTGACCCTCGTCGTCGAAGGCGAGGCCGTTGTGGCGGTTGTCGTCCTGGGAGTAGAAGTCGGTGTTGCCGGGCACGAAATTGCTCACGGTGGCATTGGTGTAGTAGCGGCGCGGGAGGATGGGGAGCCGGTTGACCTGAGCGACGTTGGGGAAGTGGTCGGCGACCTCGGCACGCCAGTCGATTACGCCGATGCCGGCCAAAGGATCGGCGCAGGTGTGCCAGCCGCGGGCTTCGGCAAAGGCACGGGTGACCCGGTAGACATTGAAGCCGCGGAGAAGGAGCGACTGTTGCCGGAGGGCGTCGGGGGACATCCACCGAAGCTTGAGGTTCATGTGGCTGGTGACATCGCTGAGGGGCAGGACCTCGCCGCTCTCGCGGGAGTTGGGCACTTCGACGGGCGCGCCGGGGGCATGGAGGACGACGGGTTCGCCCGCGAGCACGGTGACCCGCCCGATGACGCTTGTGCAATCGGTTGTGCCCGGAAGGCATTCGCGCAGCTCGAAGGTCGTTGCTCCGGGGCCGATGGGGGCGGCGAAACCGGTGCCGAGGGCGAGGGCCGCACCGGGATGGGCGCGTCCGAGGAAGGTGAGGGCTTGGAAAAGTTCGTCGCTCCCGAATGACTCGGCCACGAGGACGGAAAACATCATCTCCGGATCGACTGCCGGTCCCGGAGAGTATTCGGCGAAAAAGGTGGCGACCGCCTCTTGGAGGGCATCAAGGTCTTGGCCGAGGTGGCGGGAACGGTTGAAGAGGAGGCGCGTGGCCCCCGGATCGATCTGCGGGGTGAGGATGCCGAGGAGGCTGTAGTCCGCCGGTGCGTCGGCATCGCCGGGCTTGCTGTAGACGGCGTAGGCGCGGTCGCGGAGGAGATCGGGCCGCGTGGCCATCCAGGAGAGGTAGGCCCAGTTGGAACCGTCGAGCGGACTCACGGCGGGCGTGCCTACGACGACGAGGGTCGCCTCGGGGGCCTGCGCCGGAGCGCTCGGGGAGGAAGCGAGGGCCGCCACCAGAGAAAGGGCGGTAAGGAACGGGCGGAAGGGGCGCGTCATGGGAAAAGGGATACGGGGTGGATTAGACATCGACGTCGAAGTCGCAGTCGTCGTTGACGCATTTCACGCGGACGGTGGCGCTGCCTTCGAAGCAGAAGAAGAAGCAAAACTCGACCCAGAGGCGGCCCCGACCGGAGAGGACGAACTTATTTCCGCTCTTGCCGCCGAGGAGGGTGATTTCGCCCCCGATATCGAAGATGCAGAGGACCTCGCCCTGGATTTTCATGTAGAGCTTGGCCCCGAACTCAGGGTTTTCGATGAAGACCCAGATGCCGCTGCCGATGGTGCCGGTGATGGCGAGAAAGCAGGATGCGGGGATACCAAGGATCTCGTTCAGCGGGTAGCTCATTTCCCCGTAAACGTAGCCCCCGGTGAAGGGCGGGGAGCCGAGAATGGAGGCGACGTCCTTGTCCACGAGTTTGAGGGGATCAATGGAGCAGGTTTTTCCAAAGAAGAAGCCGACGCGGATGGCCTTGCGGTTGAACTCGGCGCGGGCGCGGGCGCCGACGTAGTTTTCAAGGGCGCCAAACATGGCGGTGGCTCCGAAGTCAGTGATACCGAAGCGTTCAAATTGCGCTTTGCCCCCGGCAAGTTCAACGGCACCGCCCATTCCGAGGAGGCCGTCGGTCTCATGGAAGGTGAACTTCATGCCCACGTTGAGACGCATCTCACCGAGCCAGGAGGCCTCGATGTTGTCCGCGCCCAGGCGCACTTCGATCATGTAGGAACCGGCCGGTCCCCAGCTGCAGGCTCCGGTGCCGTCGGATTGGCGTGTATCGATTTGCAGATACATGTCGGCGGAGAGGTCGGTCATGAGGGCGAGGCGCGCGCTCGTATCAAGGCGGAGGCTGCGCAGGGTGTCGTTTTGCATACGCGCGTAGCCATCGATGGCGGAGACCTGAAAGGCGGAGTTGGCGGCCAGCTGGCCGAGGGCGTTGGTCCACTTGGGTTCGGTTTGTTCCATGACCTGGATGAGGAGGTCGCGGGTGATGCGGTTGGCCACGCGGAAGCCCGAGTCGAGGTTGCCGCGGAGGGTGTCGTCGGTGTCGTAGAGGAATTGGCGCAGGGCTCCGAGGATGTCGGCGGTGAAGGGGCTGGCCCGCACGCGGATGACGAACCGTTCCATGATCTTCTCCTCAAAGACGGAGCGGTTGAACTGGGTGAAGTGCTGCTGCGCCTGGGAGGCGTTCAGGGCGATCTGCTGAGCGCGGACCTTTACGCTTTCGGCGATGACCTCCCCCTGTGCGACCAAGGGAAAGGGCGGGTTGGCATCGTCGATAATCTTTTTGAGTTTTTGCGTGAGCTGGCCGTTGGAGGTGCGCACGGAGTCCTGCAAGGCCACGAGGAGGGCGCGGGATTCGAGGAGGCTATCGCGTGAGGTGGCGAGGGAGGGGCCGTGGCGCTGCATGAGGTTGGTCACCTGCGCATCAAGGGCGGGGCCGAGGAGGCTGGCCACGGCGGCGCCGGTCTGCGGGCTGCCCACAACCATGAGGGCTTTGGCAAAGGCGGCGGTGTTGGGGTAGTTTTGCGCCGGACCCGGGTTAAAGAGGGCGCCGCTGCCGGAGCCGATGAATTGATCGAGGGCGAGGATGCTCGCGCCGAGTGTATTGTAGACTTCGATACGAAGGGCGGTGAGCAGGGTGGCGTTGGCCGGGAGGGGGAGGGGTGCGGTCGAGCTGGAGCCGGCGAGATTGGCCGTGGCGGTGCCGATGAGGGTGTTGGCGATGGCGTTTTCGAGGGTCGTGAGAGGGCCGCCGGGGTTGGGACTGCCGGCGGCGTGGTCGGCCTTTAACTGATCGTAGGCCGTGGCAATGATGGGCGCGATAACGACCTCCCTGTAGCGGTCGAGGAGCGGATCGATACGGTCGCCCGTGATGCGCCCGAGGCGCTGGAGCCCATCGGTGACGACAGGGCCGTTGATGACCTGGTTGAGGACATGCTGGAGGCCACCGGCGGGCGCGCCGTCGAGGACTTCATCGACGAAACTGAAGGAGGTGTTGCTGAGGGAGGCGGAGGGCAGACCGTCGAGCTTCATGCCGAACGTGATGTCGACCCATTCAGCGCTCATGCGGTCGATCTGGTGACCCACGCTGAAGATGAGGAGATCGTTCACTTGTGGCACCGGGGAGGTCCAGACGCGCGCACCGGAGATAAACTCAACGGGGTAATCAAAATCGATGATGTTGGCGACTTTTCGGCGGGCATAGACGCGGTATTGGCTGTATGGATCGGTCGCCGGGTTGGTTGTTGGATCAGGGAGGCGATGCGGTGCCTCGTTGCGGTAGCGGAGGAGGCGGTTGGTCGGGGTGCCGGCGAGGTCGGTGGGGAAACCGTGGTGGGCGAGGTCGAAGTCGGGGCTTTTGAAAAACGTCGTTCCCCCGGCCTCCCAGCCACCCATGAGGTGGAGGCGGGCGACGCCCGACCCAACCGGCGGCTCAAAGGGCCGGGCGAAGGTGTGCACGTGGATGTCGAGCTTCTCGAAGAAGGGCACGGTCATGCGCGCGGCAAAGGAGATGAAGCCGCGCGGGGGCGGTGCGGCACCGGCGTCGGCGTTGGCCGTGGCGTAATCGTTGAAGTAGGCTTCGGAAACGGGGTTGATGGAGTATTTTTCGTTTCCCGGACCGGCGAGGGTGAGGAGCGAGGGCAGGGCGAAGCGCGAGGTCACGCTGTAAGTGGAGCTGGCGGGGACGATGTTGCCGTTGGGGAACCAGCCCACGGTGCCGTAGAGCGGTGCGGGCACGTGGTGCATGTTCGTCTCGATGGCCATGACGAGGATGGCATTTCCGCCGGGTGCGCAGCCGTCCTCTTTCTCGATTTCGAGGGTGTAGGGTTTGAACTCGGCATCCCAGTAGGCGAGGGTCTGGATCTCACCGGAGTCGGGGATCGTTGCTTTCTTCAAGTCGCCGAGGCAGGTGAGGAGCATCTCTTCAAAGGACTGGATGAACTGCGACGGGTAGGGCACAGAAATGGTGCCGACCGTGGCGGAAATCACATTTTCTGAGCTAAGGAAGCCGAGGGAAAGGTTGGAGAAGGCCACGGGAAAGCCGTAAATGACGAGGTTGGCCGGGGGCTCGGCGGCGTCGTGGATGCCGGATACGCCGGAGTAGCGCACGTAGTATTTGGAGCGGTCCTTGAGCAAAAAGCTGGAGGACAATTGGTTGCCAATTCTGGAAACCCCGAAGGCGGAACCGGCGTGTTCGGAAACGCGGAGGTTGATGCCAGCGTAATCGAGGAGACCCTGGGCGTAAGCTGCGGAGAAGAAGCCGGGGCGCTCGGGCGGGGCGGCGGGATTATCGGCGGAGAAGCCGCTCAGGTGGACGACACCGGGGGCCAGGCGGAGGTTACCGACCGGAACGCGAAGAAAATGCCCGGAAGCATGGAAGGTCCCTTGGGTGAAACGGCTTGTGGTGGAGTGGGCGAAGCGTTTTGTGAAGGTGGAGGAGCCCGGGTCGGGATCATTGATAAAGCCCCACATGAGACGGTTGATGGGTCGGACGGGGGCGTGAGGATGGGAATGAAGGCAAGATTGCCGCGGGAAATGAGGCCCCCGTCCGGGGTGAAGAGGAGGCGGTTGTTCGCCGGTGTGAGGGTGAAATTGCCCGCCGAGAAGGGAGAGGCGGAGCATCCGTTTTCGGGGTCGGGCGGACAGCTTTGCAGGTAAATGACGTTGATCGCGGTCACACCTTCGAGCCTGCTCTTCCCCGGGTCGAGGTCGATGACGTCATTCTCCACGACCATCTGCCCGCCGCCCATGGTGATGATGGCATCGTAGGGAAAGTGCGTGCGGAAGGTGCCGGGACCGAAGGCGAAGGCGGCGGTGAGGCGCGCGGACTGGTTGAAGGGGTGGGGTGTGATATGGGCGGAGGAACTGGCCAGTCCGGTAAGCTGGCGGTAGTAGCCGTCGTTGGAGCGCTTGATCTTTTGCGCGGAAGGGATGGGCGCAGCCGCGAGGTCGGCCCAGGCTTTTTCCTGGGTGTGGTGGGCGTTGCCAGTGGTCTCCAGATCGATGCGACCCTGATCGATTTCCCAGGTGATGCTGAGGCACTCGATCTGCACCGGTTTGGTCTCCTCGGCCACGTAGACCGGCGCGGCGGGGTTGCTGAAAGTCAGGCTGTTGACGATGGGGCGCAGTTCCTGTGTGAGGGCAATATTCAGGAAGGGCAGGAAAGCCATCCCCAGCTTATCACCGGGATTGTTGGTGATGGTCATGCCTCCCGGGGGCATGAGGAGGATCGCACTGGAGACACCGCTTTGGCTGAGCTGGATGAGGGACCGGAGGTAGTCGATGCCCAGAATCGTTTCGCGGTCGGGCGTTTGCGGGGGCTGCACGATCACCGGGTCCATACCGTTGAAGACGGCGCGCCCGTCCGGCAGAAGGCGCACAGGGAAGGTTTGACCGGGCACGAGGGTGTGGCCGGATTTCGCTCCTGTGATGTGGGCGACATCCACCTGGAGGGTGCAGTTGATCTCCGTGCCCGAGACGGTATTGCCCGAGGCAGGGTTGTTTTGCACCGAGAGGAGCGTCGTCTGGATTGCCCCAAAATCGAGCCGCCCATTGAAGTGGAGAATGCGTAGATTGGAGGTCTGGCGGGTGTCAGCTGTGACGACAAGCGTCGGAAGAGCCCCGAACGCGGGGCGCTCCGCGTGCGAGAGCGTGACCACCACGTAGTGGCTGCGCCAGGAGTCGATTTGCTGGGCCGGGCGGAGGCGGATTTGCTGGGTGCCGGAAAAGGTGTGCGGGGCTTTGGGGGTGCCCGAGTTGAAGGCGGCCATGGCCACGGTGTAATTCCAGCTCGGATCGGGGAGCAGGGGGACCTCCACCGGGCTGCCCGACTGCGTGTTAAAGAGCCGCACCTCCCAGCTCACGGCGATGTTACTGACGGGGGGAGTTGTGGAGGCGAAACTATCGTAGCGCCGCATTTCGTAGGGCACCGAGACGATGGCGTGATCCTGCGTTGGGCTGTCGTCGATGAGAAACCGGCGGGTGTAGCTGGCGTTGCCGGTAGTGCGGGCGAGGACATTGAGTTCGAGGTCACTCGAAACGGTGCTCGTGAAGTGGTAGAAGCGCCGGAATTCGGAGTAGGCGGGGGCGGCGGAGTGGTTTAGCCAAAGAAGCAAACTACCCACCTGTGTCTGAATCTGGAGTTGCGCTTCCACGCGGTAGCGGCGGTGGTGATCGAGCTGTGCCGTCGGGGTGATCGCGCCGGAGAAACCGATCACGGGTGGTTGGGGCGTTCCACCGGAATAAAAGACGGGCCAGGGAGTGGAAGGGGTGTTGAAGGCCCCGAACACCGCATCCGTCCCCTCTTCCAGAAGCCGGAAGCGCACCCGGTAGTTGCGCTGCGGCTCCGAGCTGGCCCCAAAAAAGGAAACGGCCACGCTCACCGGAATCCGGTCGCGGTTGTAACTGGGGCCCGCGTTGTCCGCATCGGAGGCAATGACGTATTCCGTCCCCGTCAGGTTGACCGTGCCCATCGTCGCGGTGGCCCCATTGAGCAGGTGTGTGGTCAAGATACCTGTACAGAAGAGAAGCGCTGCGATTTTCCAAAATCGGACAGTTTTCATGTGTTGATGGCCTCAGCGTAGAGTTGTGAAAATGCGGTCCGCCCCGATTGGGCTAAAATAGCAATATCATTCTCATTAAGCCATTTCCCCCCGTTGGAAAGAAAAATTGATGATCTTGGTTAGAAGACCTTATGAATGCGTGGGGGAAATACCACAGCACGGAGAGGCTTTGCGGTCGGAGCGGGAGGCTCACGGGGAGCGTGGCCAAGTTCAACCGGTGCCGTTGCCGAACCCGTAAAACCCGTAAGGGCTTGGAACAACCCGTGACTTTACGAAACGGTGAGGGTTAATCGCAAAGGTTTTCAAGGCACCGGTTCGAGGCGGTAGACGGCGCCTTGCCGGGCGTCGGTGGTGAGCCAAAGGTGGCCGTCCGGGCCGGTGCGGACCTCGCGGATGCGCCCGATTTCGCGGTCGAGGAGCCGCTCCTCGGAAACGACCCGGCCATCCTCCAGGACGACCCGGCGCAGGTGTTGTTGCACCAGGGCACCGATGAAGAGGTTGCCTTCCCATTGCGGAAACCCATCGCCCCGGTAGACCGTGAGGCCGGATGGGGCGATGGAGGTGGGTTTCCAAACGGCGACGGGATACACAATATCATCGCGTTGGTCCGGAGTGGTGCCGATGGTCCCTCCCCGGTATTCCTCGCCATAGGTGGCGATGGGCCAGCCGTAGTTGGCCCCGGCCTGGACGCGGTGGAGGGTGTCGCCGCCGCGGGGGCCGTGCTCGTGCAGCCAGAGCGTATCTGTGGCGGAATCAAAGAAGAGGCCCTGCGGATTGCGATGGCCGTAGGAGTAGATCCCCGGAAGGGCGCCGGGGCGGTCGACAAAGGGGTTGTCCGGCGGCACGCGGCCATCATCGAAGAGCCGGAAGACCTTGCCATGATGAACGGAAAGATCCTGTGAGCGGTGGCGGTCACCGCGCTCCCCGAAGGTGATAAAGAGATAGCCGTTGTCGTCGAAGGCCAGGCGGCAGCCGAAGTGTACCGCCCCATTGCCGGGCGGGCGCATACGGGTGATTTCATGGAGATCGCGGAGCTCCGAGCCGTCGAGACGGGCGCGCCAGACGATCGTGCCCACGCCGCCGTCGTATTCCCCGGAGTGGGCAAAGTAGATCCAGTTGTTTTCCGCGAAGGCGGGGTGCTTGCGGACATCCATGAGCCCGCCTTGCCCGATGGCGCGCACCGGGGGCAGCCCGTTGATCTCCCCGAGTTGCCCGTCCTGCCAAACGCGGAGGCGTCCCGGCCGCTCCGTGATGAGGATGCGGCCGCCGGGCAGGAACTCAATCGACCAGGGGAAGGCGAGGCCATCGACAACTTTGACAGCGCGGAATCCCTCACTGCCGTTTTCGCCCCGTGCGCCCGGGGGAGCGCAAGCGGCAACGTGCAGCAACAGGAGCGCCCCAGCAAAGAGGCGAGGGAAGGACGAGGGCAGTCGAAAAAGGGTGGGCGTCTGGGTGAGGCGAGAGGGAGCGGGCATTTAGAGAGGTTACGGACGGAACCGGATGAAGCGCAACTATCCAGTCAAGACCCTGGTCGAGAGGATGGGCTTGTCGGCTGGAGGGTTGGGAAGATGCAGGCAAAGAGTTCGTTCTGCGGAGTCACTCATTTTCGAATGCAACCGGCAGCAGGTATGCCAATATGGGCCGTGAAGGTGGGGGGGAGTGCCCAACGGTTGGAAGAGAGGCCCCGATTGATTCCCCTTTGATGGCAATCGGGTCTCCCCATCCACCACTGCCGCTCCGCGTGCCTGTTTCGATTTGGATTTCGACTGCGATTTCGATGTGTCCAGTCATTTGACTTGGATTCGAACGCCGGGCAGAATTTCACCGACGTGTTCGGGTTCCGCAATGCGGATTCAACTCCTAACTTAATCTTTCTGTCTCCGAATACGGCCTTGGAGCAAGCGGGCTTTGATCCCGCTGTCGCATCCAACGGCGTCCTCGGACTTGCTGTGGGCGATGTTCCGGCCGCCAATTCTTTGATCAACGAAACGAACGCCCAGTATACGATGTGGCGGGCGCAACAGGTAAATGGAAGTTGGAACTCCGTCGGAAATATCGATTTTAACGACGCCGATGGCCAGATTCCTTACACGGTGACTTTTGAATACAACTCCGTGATCACGCCCCTTTACTTTGTTTGGGGGGCGACTGGGCCGGCGACGAACCAAAACAGCCGGGGAATCCGTGTGAACGCAAATGATCCGCTCTACGTGGCTGTTCCTGAACCCCGGTTCACCGTGCCTTTTGTCGCCATCATGGCCTTGCTGTGTGTTGCCCGGATTCGCCGCTCCGCGCGGAAGTGAGTCCTCCGACGGACTTTGAAGGCGTCGTGGCTTTTCCCGGGGCACTAGGGAGAAGCCCCCGCCCGGACGGCGAAAAGCAGCCTCTCCCGAAAGGTGCCTTACTCCCGGTTCCCTCTGGATTTTTCGTAATCCCGAATAGAGGAAAGCCACGCCCCGTCCAAGGGGGTATCCGCGCGCCGACAAAACTCATCCCAGACGAGGTTCCAAGGGAGCGTCCGGGCATCTTCAAGGAGGGCAAGCCGGGCCGTGTGGTCGCCCCTTTCCTCCGCTTCACAAAGGGCCGCGCGGGGGCGCAAGAGTCCGAGGAGAAGAGCCTTGCGGGTGTTGCGCGCGCCGATTGCCCAAGCCGCGAGGCGGTTGATGCTTGCATCAAAGAAATCCATCCCGATCGAGACATGGGGCAGGTGAGCGGGGTTGGCCACCTCGGCGAGCATGTCACGCGTGGGATCATCGAGGGTCACCACATGGTCGCTATCCCAGCGTACTCCCCTCGATACGTGCAGGAGGAGATGGGGAATGAAGGGGAGAACTGCGGAAATCTTGTCGGCCACGGATTCGGTTGGGTGAAAGTGACCTGCGTCGAGGCAGAGGCCCACCTGGTTCTTCACGGCAAAAGCTAGGTAAAATTCGTGCGAACCCACCGTGTAGGATTCCACCCCGATGCCGAAAAGTTTGCTCTCCACTGTGTCGATGTTCCATTTTTTGGATACATGGGCGGCGAAGATTTCTTCGAGAGACTGGAGAAGGCGGCGGCGTGGGCCCGCGCGGTCAGCGGGGGTGTCTTTAAAACCGTCGGGTATCCAAATGTTGGTGACAACCGCATCTCCGAGCTTTGCGCCAATTTCGGCGCCGATGCGGCGAGAGGCGATACAGTGGTCGACCCAGAACCGGCGCACGGCGGGATCTCGATGCGCCAGAGTAAACCCGTCGGTGGCCAGTCGATGAGCAAAGCAGGTCGGGTTGAAATCGATACCCCATTTGCGTTCAGAAGCCCAGTCGATCCAAGAGGAAAAGTGTTCGGCCGTGAGGGCATCACGGTCGACTTTGGCCGCATTATCGGTGGCGTAAATGGCGTGGAGGTTGAGCCGGAGGGGCCCCGGAATGAGGCGGGCGACGGCATCGAGGTCCGCCGAGAGTTCATCAAAGTTGCGCGCTTTGCCGGGATAGTTGCCTGTAGCCAGGCAGCCGGAGCCTGCGCTGCTCCCGGCACCTTCAAAGCCCGTAACGTCGTCGCCCTGCCAGCAATGGAGCGAAAGGGGGACGCGCGCCAGAGTTTCGAGAGCAGCTTCGGTGTCGATCCCTGCGGAAGCGTAGCGTTCCCGGGCGAGCGCGTATATGTTTTGCGAAAGGGGCGTCATGATTTTTGAAGGAGGCTGGGCAGCTTTGATGGGGCAGTTTCCGATGGTGAAATCATAGGAGGGATGGAACCGATGATCCTCAATAGGCGGAAGAGAAAGGGTCAATCCATTCTCTTCTGTTTGATTGGCAGGCGGGTGTGATCACAAAGGTTGTCACATTTTTCAGTGGCGTTTCACCACGGTCGCGACCGTCGCGAAGTCGGAACCACCGTCCTCCACGAGCGGTTTGGGCTTCCTTCCCCTTCGAAACCCGAGCCAGCCATTGGGCGCACAGAAGCTTTCCACCCAGGCTACCGAACCCACCACCCAGCTCTCACTAAAGGCGCGGATCTTCGAGAGAAGCCCGAATTCTTCCGCCACAACGTCTCCAGGCATCTCTTCCTCCTTCGTTGCACCGGCTGCGGCGGTCCTCTGGTCTCTCCGAAGAGGCCGCATTCCCGGACCCGTCCGGCTGCACAACCGTGCCCGGTAGCGCTCATGCCATTTGGCCGCCCAAGTCAGCCCGCCCTCGATCCGGGCGATCCCCCGCCGTGCCGCCGAGCTACCCGCGCAAGCCTCTCCAAAACCACTGAAACCATAGGCACCCGCGTCCTCCACCAATCCCGCCCGCACCGGGTTCAAATCGATATACGCCGCCACCATCCTTTGCGCCGTCGTATCCGCCTCCACGATGACACTGCGGAAACGCTCCGCCCAGAAAGTCCCCACCGTCCCGTGCTCCTGATTATACCACAAAGTGAAGCGCGTTTTCACCTCCCGCATGAAGACCGA
>JAFIGE010000034.1 GCA_020831585.1 Opitutales bacterium
CAGTATGCGCTGCTGGAGCGGGCGTGGGGGGATGAGGCTCCGGGGGAGGGCGGGGAGAAGAAAGTGAGCGATGCGCGCGAGGCGGCCCGGTCGCGTGCGCGGGACTACCGCTGGTATCTGCTCGGCGAGGGGAAGGTGGCGGGTGGAGATCTGACGCGGATCGAGGAGCTGCGCTGCCGGGTGCGCTACTTCACGGAAGGGGTGGTGATCGGGAGCCAGGCGTATGTGGACCGGTGGTTTGCGGAGAATCGGGGCTGGTTTGGTCGCCGAAAGACAGGAGCGCAGGCAATGGGAGAGGGCGATTCGGGAAGGCTTTTTGTCCTTTCCAAACGCGGAGGTTAGCAGTCCGGTGCGGGGCCGTTGCGCTGATTTTCCGCTTGCGGGAAAGGAAGGGGGGATTTGTCTTCGACTGAATGCCCCTCACCCGGTGGCGCATCTCTAAAAGAAAGGTATGATCATGGACGAATCGATGGACTTTGAAACCCTCCTCCTCGAAACAGAGGAGCACATGGAAAAGGCCCTCAAGCACACCTTGCACGAGTTTGCCAATATCCACACGGGCAAGGCGACTCCCGCGATGGTCGAGAATATTCAAGTCTATGTGGAGGCTTATGGTTCGAGCATGGCCATCCGCGAGTTGGGTGCGATCACGACACCCGATATGCGCACGCTGGCCATTCAGCCATGGGATAAATCGACTGCCGGCCCCATTGAAAAAGCCATCCGTACGGCGGGCCTCGGCCTCAACCCAATTTCACGGGGCTCCGGTCTCATTATTCCGGTGCCTGAGCTTTCGGGGGATCGCCGCCGCGACCTCGTGAAAATCTGTTCGAGTCATGCGGAGGATGGCCGGGTGAGCGTGCGCCAAGCCCGTCACACCGCCATGGATACGCTGAAGAAAATGAAGAACGACGGTGCTTCCGAGGATGATGTGCGGGTGCACGAGAAGGAGGTCCAGACCCTCACCGATAAATATACCGACCAAATCAACGCCGCCCTCAAGGCGAAGGAAGAGGAGCTTCTGAAGGTTTAGCCGAGAGGCAGGCGTTCATTCGCTTCGGGCCCCGACCGTCCCGGCATCTTTCGGGTGCACGGTTTGTATCCAGTCGAGGAGGCTCTCGACGGTGCGTGCGGTCATGATAATCGGTCGTCCACCGAGCGCCTCGACTTCCCGCGCCTCGTCTTCATCGAACACCCGAACGAATGGGCGCGTGCGGGCATATTGCTTGGCATGTCGCAAGAGGCCGTAGGTTTCCCGTGGATGGGTCGGCGCGCAGAGGATGGTCTTTGCCTCGCGGATGCCCGCGCGA
This sequence comes from Opitutales bacterium, assembly GCA_020831585.1. Lineage (GTDB taxonomy): Bacteria > Verrucomicrobiota > Verrucomicrobiia > Opitutales > Oceanipulchritudinaceae > JAFIGE01. The sequence continues at coordinate 1,311 of JAFIGE010000034.1, forward strand.
TCAAGGGTTTCGGTGTCCATCGTGTCGATCTGTCGGCAATCAATCTTGCGCTCGCAGAGTTCGCGCACGCGTACGGCGTCGTCATCAAGCACAACCAGTTCAAAGCCGGCCTCGCGCACCGAATCGAGCAGGTGATCGCCGAAGTAATCGAGGCCGACGAGGAGGACGTGATCCCTTGGAGGGTTTGCCGGAAGGGGCGTTCGTGGGCGCGGATGGAGGCGGAGGACAAGGTTGGTTACGCGATCGGTGGCGATGAAAGGGGTGAGGGTCATCGTCATCACAGTGAGGAAGACCACAAGGGAGAAGACTTCCGCGGCCAGCAGTCCGGCGGCCACTCCCTGCAGCACAAGGATGAGGGAAAACTCGCTCGTCTGCGTGAGGAGCAGACCGGTGCGTATGGCGTTGCGCGCGTTGAGGCCGCAGCGTTCCCCCAAAGCGGCGACGAGGGCAACGGTAAACCCGATGAGGATGGTGCCGAGGACAATTGCTTTGACCAAGATTTCCGGTGAGGGAATGGCGACGATGAGTCCGAGGACAACGAAGAAGACAGCGAGGAAAAAGTCGGAGAAGGACGCGAGGATACCGCGCACGAGTCCGTTGGTGGGAAAGGCGGAGAGCGTAAACCCTGCGAAAAACGCCCCGACGATGAAAGGAAGCCCAAGGAGGCTCGACACGCTGACAAAGGCAAAGAGCAGGAGAAAGGCAAAAAGGAGGGTCTCCTCATCGTCCAAGTGAAGGGAGAGCGTGACCCAAGGCACAATCCAGCGATAGCAAATGAGCGCTCCGGCGGCGAGGGCCATGGTGGCGAGCACACCCGTGGCCACCGCCCCGGCCCCGTCACTCATCCGCACAAAAATAACGAGGAAGGCGACAATGATGGCATCCTGGAGCAGGAGCACGCCGGTGACCAGGCGCCCGAACGGTTCGAACATCCGCTGGGTTGTCTTCAGGTGGCGCACAACGACGAGGGTGGAACTCGCCGCAAGGGCAGCCCCCAGATAGGCCGCCGTAAGCCAGTCAAAACCGAGGAGGTTCCCGCAGGCGAACATGATCAAGCCGATACAGCAAAACTGCCCCAGCCCGATGATGAGGACGGGCTTGAGGCGGTGGCGCACCCGGTGCGGGCTCAGTTCGACGCCAGCGGCGAAAACAATCACGGCGAGACCGAGCGAAAGCGTATCAAAGAGCAGATCCTCGGGCACCGTTCGCCCGCTCCACTGAATGATTTGCTGAATCGCTAGGCCACCGATGAGAAAGAGTGGGATCGACGGGATGCGCAGCCAACGGGCTATCCCGGCGGCAATTGCCGCGACCGCGAGAATGATCGCGAGCCCGCTCACGAGATCCCCTCCTCCCGCAACCGTTGGCGCTGTGTGACGATACCGTCGACCTTGGGCATCATGAGGTAATCGGCTTCAAGTTCGAGAAGGTCGTCGACCACCGAGGCATCGAAGGCGTGCACGGCGAGCGGAACCCCGGCCTCCTTGCAGCGAAAGGCGAGGAGCATGTTGGCATCTTCGATTTGCAGGGCTGAAATGACGAGCCGCGCGCGCTCAAAACCGGATTCCTCCACGACCGATTTGTATTCGATATTGCCGATGAGCGTCTCGCAGGGCAGGTCGACCAGCTTACCCGGGTCGGTATCGATGGCGAGGGTCTCTTCTCCACAGGCGTGCAGACGGCGGGCAATCTTGCGTCCAAGCGGGTTCATCCCAATCACCAGGATGTGACCGCTTCGTTCCACCGCCGGTTTCTCCTCCGGTTGGCTGCCTCTGGTGGGGAAGAGGCGAAAGACTTTCAGGTGGGCAAGGATCTTGTAAAGCCGCTCGCTTTGCAAAATCATGTAAGCCGATATCACGATGGTGATGACACCCACCAGTGCCGTTATGGAAAGGATGCGCGCCCCAATCAAACCAGCGGTGACCCCCATGGCGGCAAAGATGAAGGAAAATTCGCTTATCTGGGCAACTGTGACGCTTGTCTTGAAGGCGGTCTTTTCCCCATAGCCCATGCGGGTGATGATGATGAGAAAGATGAGCGGATTCCCGATGAGGACGAAGGCCGCGAGGACCAACGATTCAAACCACGCTTCGCGGGCATCACCGAACTCCATCTGCGCGCCGAGCGTGAGGAAAAACACGGCGACAAAGAAGTTCATGAGCGGGTGCACGCGGCGGCGCAAGTCGTCGTTGTAGGGGAGTTGCGCGAGGCTGATCCCGGCGAGAAAAGCACCGATCTCCAGCGAGAGGCCGAGAATTTCTGCGGAAAGGACGATGAGAAAGCACCAGCAGAGCGCCCAGAGGAAAATCACATCCGGTGAGCGCGCGGCCCAGGCAAAGGGCTTCGGGAGGATGTATTTGGCGGCCACGAGCATCGCCAGACAGATGATCCCCATGCCGCCGAAGGCCTTGAGGATGCCGAGGCTCACGCTGGCAACCGTCATTTCCTCCCCCCGGCCAAAACCGGAAAGGAAGGTCAGGGCGAAGATCACGACGATATCCTGCACCAGGAAGATACCCACCGCGATGCGCCCGTAGAGGCGGTTGAGGTCGCCCAGTTGATCGAGTAATTTCACCACCACGACGGTGCTGCTGAAGGTCAGTCCGGTGGCCAGAAAGACCGATTCCATGACTGTGAAATCGAGCAGAAGGCAGATGACAAAGCCTCCGGCGGCGGTGAAGACGACCTGCCCCAGGCCTGCGGCCACGGCCACCTTGCCGACATCCTTGATCTTGTTGAAGCTCAGCTCCAGGCCGACCAGGAAGAGAAGCAGAGCGATCCCGAACTCGGCGATCAATTCGAGGGAGTGGTCCACCTCGACCCATCCGAAGGCCGGACCGAGAAGGAGGCCGGCAAGGATGTAGGAGACAATGCTCGGCACGCGCAGAAACCGTCCGAAAAAAGCAACGACGGCCGCCGCGATAAAAAGCAGGCCCAGATTCCGAAGAAAAGAAAGTTCTTCCACGCGTCCTGAAACCGTCGCTCCAACTGCGGCGAGGGCCAAGCTTAAAAGTGCTATTTTTAGCAGAATATGGGACTCGGCGACCCTGGGATTTGGTTGGGTTTGACGCTTTCGTGTTGAGTTGTGCGGGGGGGAGGGGCAGCTTTCCTCTTTTTCATGAAACCGCTCTCGTCCCAAGCCGTCCAAGAAGATCCTGCTGCTTTGATTCGCGATCAGGTGGTGCCGCATGTGCGGGCAGTGAGTCCTTACGTGCCGGGCGATCAGCCCTCGGGTGGCGGTTGGGTAAAGCTGAATACCAACGAGCTACCTTATCCGTGCAGCCCGCGCGTCGGTCCGGCTATCGCCGCGGAGGTGGTGCGTTTGCCCAAATATCCCGATCCGGCGAGCCGGCCCCTGCGGGCGGCCATCGCTCGCCATCATGCAGTCGGAGCCGATCAGGTGATCGTGGGCAACGGTTCGGATGATATCCTCAATCTCCTCGTGCGGGTCTTCTCACCGGAAGGGCACGGGACGTGGATGACCTTTCCGGGCTACTCGCTGTATCCCACGCTCGTGGCCATTCGCGGATCGCGCATCCACCAGGTGCCTTTTGCAGAGGATATGCGCCTGCCCATCGAGGCTCTCGTGTCCGCCGACCCGGCGCTGCTTTTCCTCACCACGCCAAACGCGCCCACCGGTGTGGGTTTCCCGAATGAGGAAATCCGGGCTCTGCTTGAGGGCACGCGGGGCATCGTCGTGGCGGATGAGGCGTATGCCGATTTCGCGAACGAAAATGCTATCGCCCTGCTGGCTGAATGCCCTCGTCTTGTCATTACGCGCACATTTTCCAAGAGCTTCGGGCTCGCCGGTTTGCGGGTGGGCTATGCCTTGGCGCATCCGGAAGTGATCGGTTATCTTGATCGCGTGCGCGACAGCTACAATGTCAATCGCCTCAGCCAAGCGGGAGCCCTTGTCGCCCTCGAAGACACCGCCTACTATGCCGATGTCGTTGCACGGGTGAAGTCGACCCGCGACCGCTTTGCCCATTCCCTGCGGGAACGCGGCTGGTTTACTTATCCTTCGGCGACGAATTTTGTCTTTACCCGGCCGGCAACGCCTGCGGGAGCGATGGGGGCGGGTGTCGCCCGGTCACTATTTGAGCATCTTCGGAACGACCGCATTCTGGTGCGGTATTTCCCTTCACACCCCTTCACGGAAGCCTTCCTTCGAATCAGCATCGGAACGGACGAAGACATGGCTGTCGTGGAAAATTCAATACAAAAATGGATACCCCCAGCAGAATAGCCGAACGCACGCGCAACACCTCGGAGACGCAGATTCGTCTGCGGCTGAACGTCGATGGAACCGGCATCGCCGATGTGCAAACCGGCATCCCGTTCTTCGACCACATGCTCACGCTTTTTGCGCGGCACGGACTCTTTGATTTGGAAGTGCGGGCAACGGGAGATCTGGATGTCGATTATCATCACACCGTTGAGGATGTGGGGATTGTCCTCGGCGAGGTCCTGAAGGCGGCTCTTGGCGAGAAGCGCGGCATCCGCCGGTATGGTTTTTGGCTGCTGCCAATGGACGAGTGCCTCGCACGCGTTGCCTTGGATCTGAGCGGTCGGCCCGCCATGGTTTATCGGGTGGAGGCGCGCGAGGTCTTTGTGCGCGATTTCAACATTCAGCTCGTGCGTGAGTTTTTCCAGGCGTTTGCCAATGCTGTGGGGGCCAATGTCCACATCGCTCTGGAATACGGTGATGAGCCTCATCACATCGCGGAGGCCATCTTCAAAGCATTTGCCCGCGCCCTCGACGTCGCCACGCAATACGATCCGCGCCTGGGCGATGGCCTCCCGACCACAAAAGGGCTGCTCGCCTGATCAAGATTTCCAAGCGTGACCTGATTACCTCCGGTTGCTGGCTGTAAAAAGATCTTCGCCATCAAAGCCGTTGGCAGGGGATGGTGCTGTGGTTCGGCTGGCGGCGGCTTCGCCCCGGCGTTCACGCATCCATGATTCCACGAAGGTCTTTGTTCCAATAATGGCCCCTTGCGTCATGTAGCGCAGACGGGAGCGGAGCGTTTGTCCGCGGCTCAGGGTTCCCCCGCTTTTTCTTACGGCCTTCACCGCTTCCGGTGTGAATGCCCGTCGCTTGCGCGGATCCGAGCCCGTCACATACAGATACTCGCGGTAACGCGCGGCGACGGTCTCCGGCGGGTCGTCACGGTTGTCCGCAATCCATCGATAGAGGGCGTAGCGTTTTCCCTGCCCCGATCCGGTGGCCGCGCCATATCCGCTCCATCGGTAGTCCTTTGGGTCATCGGCGGCCCCGGCCCGCACCGGGTTCAAATCAATGTAAGCCGCCACCGCCCGCACCGCCACCCGCGAGTTTTCCACCAATACGCTCCGGAATCGGCCTTCCCAGAGGGTACCCACCCGGTCAAACTTGCCATTGAAGAGAATCGAATAACGCTGTTTCAGAATCTTCATAAACATCGGCAGCGAGGCCATCCTTCCCATCAACAAGCCCCGCATAGCCTCCCTCACTTCGCCCCCCGCCCGCAGCGCAGCCTCAATCCGTGCCATTGAAAGCGGCTGTCCTTTGCGTTCTCCCCCGTAAAGCAACCGCGCCCGCGCCAGCAGTTCATCATCGCTGAGTTCACCCGGCTCGCCCGGCACCCGGATCAGCAAATGGAAGTGGTTGTCCAGCAGCGCATACGTGATGATCTCCACGCCACAAAACCCCGCCACCCGTTCCATCAGGCCTCGAAAAGTCTCCTTTTCCACATCGGTCAAAAGGAAAGCCTGGCCACACACACGGCTCACCGCATGATAAATCGCATCCACGCCCTTCCGCCCCGCACGGGGCAATCTTCGGCTCTTTGGAGGTATCAGGTATTTCATCAACCGTCATCCCCTCCCGAATCCGCATCAAACGCAAGAAAAATTTTACCGGTAGCAAAAATTGATTTGGATTGCGTGGTGGAGTGGGGGTGGTCATGATCGGGGAATGATCGATACATTGTCGCTTGCGGAGGATGTGGTGTTGCTGGCCTTGGATGAGGGGAGCGGGCGATTGCGCTCTTTGCCTGACCGGGCTTTGGATTATGCGTTGGCGGGTGCCTTTTTGGCGGAATTGACGCGTGCCGGGCACGTGAGTCTGGAAGGGGAGGGGGTGCGAATCCGGAAAGGGGACCCTCCGGAGGATGCGCGGATGGCTGCGGTCTTTCGGGAGGTCGCGCGACAGGAGCCGCGCTCGTTGGCTCATGTTTTGTCGTTTCTGGCCGCTGAGGGAACGGAGCTGCGCGAACGGGTGGTGGAGGATCTGGTGCGCAAGGGGGTTCTCGAAGAGACGGAGGAGGCCGTTCTGTGGGTTTTCCACCGCACGCGCTATCCGGCTATCGACCACCGCCAGGAAGAGATCGTGCGGGCACGCTTGCGGCGGATCATTCTTGGCGGCGAAGAGATGGAGCCGTCGGAGGAAGATGTGATTCTCGTGGGCCTGGTGCACGCCTGTCAACTGGAGCATCTTGTCTTGTCGGAAGAGGAACTGCGGGGTAACCGCGAACATATTCAAGCGCTTTCGCGCTCCCATGTTATCAGCCGTACCGTTTTTGATACGATTCAGGAGATTCATCGGGCGCTGCTGGAGATTCGCACCTATTCGGGTTGGTGAGGGGCACTTCCGGGGCTTGGAAAACTCTGCTTGATTGGCTGAACGGGGCGGCTAGCGTTTGGGGTATTGCGGAAATGCCTCCGCATCTTCATTTCACTAACCCATGCACGCACTTTTCCATCGCCCGGAGCTCGGGCTTCTTATCATTCGTGTCGCCGTTGGGGCGTCCCTTTTTTGGTATGGTCTGCAAAAGTTTCTCGGCGGCCAGGAGACCCTCGCCGCCGTCGGGTCAAACGTGAGCAAGCTGGGGATCGCGGTGCCGACGGATACGGTGTTGCCGCTCTTTTTCGGGATTATGGCGGCGCTGGTGCAATCACTCGGCGGCGCGCTTCTCGTGGTGGGGTTTGCCATGCGCACGGCAGTGGCCGCCCTGCTCTTTGTGATGCTCGTGGCACTGGCCACGGCTTACGATCAATCGGGGGGCACTTTCCAGAGCTGGGGCTACCCGTTGATCATGGTGACGACGCTTCTCGGGCTCCTGTTCACGGGTCCGGGGCGTTTGAGCATTCAAAAGGATTGACCCCATGCGCTTCATCCGCACCCGTCAGGCCGATGGCGCCGCCGTCCATGCCGTTCTCCTTTCCGATGGCCGCGCGCGTGCGCTTCCGGGGCCTCCCTGGGAGAGCCGCGAAGCAGTGGGCGAGGCCTTTGTTCCGGGTCCTCGGCTTGCTCCGGTGTTGCCGCCGGTTATTATCGGGATCGCGCAGAACTACCGCGCCCATGCCGCCGAGATGGGGGGGGAGTTGGGCGAGCATCCGGTTTACTTCATGAAGCTGCCCACGAACGTGCAGGATCCGGATGAACCGATCCGCCTGCCCCGCGCGCTGCGGAGCGACAAGGTGGATTACGAAGGCGAGTTGGCGGTCGTTCTCGGTCGAACTTGCCGGGACGTGTCGCCGGAAGAGGCCATGGACGCGGTGCTCGGCTTTTGCATCGCGAACGACGTGACGGCGCGCGATTGGCAGAAGGAATGGGGAGGCGGCCAGTTCTGCCGGGGAAAGTCGTTTGATACCTTTTGCCCCCTCGGGCCGGAACTTGTGACACTCGACGAACTGCGGAATCCTTTTGCCCTCGATTTGACTACCCGCCTCAACGGTGAGGTTGTGCAGGCCTCTTCCACAGACGACCTCATTTTCGATATCCCCACCCTCATCGCTTTTCTCTCCGGTTCCACGACGCTCCCGGCGGGCACGGTTATCCTGACGGGGACCCCTTCCGGCGTCGGCATGGCGCGTACGCCGCCGCGGTATCTGCGTGCGGGCGATGTGGTGGAGATTGAGATTGAGGGCCTGGGTCGACTGCGCAATCCGGTGGTGGAGGAATGTGCGGGGGCACCGGTTTAGGATTTGATTATGTTTGTATCAGAAATTTCATGACAGCTGCGGAAGAAAACTACAAAGACTACAAGAAGGCGGAGACGCGCGCCCTCGAAATTCTCAGCGAAATGCGCAAGGCGAGCCCAAAGACAGTGGACATCGAGTTGGCGCTTCTCGTGGCTATCTTCGAGCTGCACAAAGGAACGGTGCCGCCCGCGACAACGGCCCGGATCGTGCAGGGGCACTTGGAAACGCTCGTGCCGTTTTACAGCGGTGAATCGGGGAACTCCGCGCCGACCTGAGGCGACCGGAGGATCTTGAGGCGGCCTCAAGGCAGCCAGCCGCGTCGCCACCCAAGGAAGATGAGCGCGCCCGCCGCCGCTCCGCCGAGATGGGCAAGGGCGGAGATGCTGCCCTGCCCCCAGAGTTGCTCGTAGACCATGACCACCTGAAGGCCAACGAAGACGGCGAGGTAGACTTTCACGGGGAATCCTTTGCGCAGCAGCCGCCAGGCACTGGCAAAGAGGATGATGCGCAGAAAAGGTCCGAAGGGCAGCCAGAGCACACGTGCGCGCGGAAAAAGCAGTCCGTAGAAAACGAGCACGCCAAAGACACCACCGCTGGCTCCGATCAGAGCGATGTTGCTAAAGAGACCATGGACAAGGCCACCGGCCACGCACGAAAGAAAGAACAGCCCAAGAAAGCGCCGTCGACCGAAGCGACACTCCACGTGGCGACCGAAGAGGATGAGAAAGTAGAGGTTGCCGAGCAGGTGCGCCCAGTTGCCGTGAAAGAAGCCATAGGTGAAGAGGCCCGTCCACCAGGATAGGCCGGTGTGGGAGGGGTGAAACACATAGGTGTTCCAGACGCGGGGGTCATCCCACACGCCCCAGAACCACACGGAGAAGGCGCAGATCGAGGCGGACAGGCCATAGGTGGCCCACGGCGTGCGCACACATTTGGTGGAGCAGGTGCGCACGGGAAGCCCGACAAGGCAAAAAAGCACGCGATCCCAGCGCAAGCCGTCGGTGGTGGGATGGACGTCGGGCCGTTCGCCCGATCGCTCGGAGGATGTCCTGCGCATCTTATCTGGACGGAAGGTGGATGCGGTTTTCCCCTTTCCCGAGGGCGTGTTTTTCCCCTTTCCAGAGAAAGTCCCCTTCCACCGGAGTGGAAATTTGGATACACACGCCATCCGCTTGATTTCGCAAATGCAGGCTCACTTCACCCTGAGGGTGGGGCACGGAAGCGCGCAGAAAGGTGAGGCTGCCGGGTAGGGGCGCGATGTGCACCCGGCGAAATCCCGGAGCGGCCGGGCGGATGCCCGCCAGACCCGTGAGGCAGTGGTAAAGCGGGTGCGCTCCCCATCCGTGGCAATCGCTGCGGGCGGGTTCGGGGGCCTCCACCGTGGTGACAAATCCGTCGGCGAGGAGATTTTTCCAAAAAGCGAAGCGCGCTCTCAAGGCATCCCCGAGTCCGGCCTCCACGATGGCCTCGTGCACATGATAAGAGAAATAAACCGAGGCCGGGGCGAGGTCGGCGGCGGGGGCAAGGAGGGCTTCGAGGAGTGTTGGGCGGCGCTCCGCGGAAACGAGGGGAGCGGCCGCGAGAGCGAGGGCTTGGGCGTGTTCGCTCCATCGGGTGGAGCCGGCATCGTCGGCAAAGAGCGCCCTTCCCGGATGGAAGAAGCGCTTCTCAATGGCGTGGAAGGTTTTTTCAGCCCAGTCGCGCCAGCGTTCTGCGAGCAGGGATTCCCCGAAGTGGCTTTCGAGTGAAGCCATCGCAAGGAGGGCGAGGGGGAGGTGCAGGGCGACGGGTGCGGAGAGTTCACCGTTCATGCCCCCGGGGGTGCCTTCGGCCCAATCCGGTCGCGCGACCCAGTCGACAAAGAGCCATCCCGGAAGCTTCGATGGCAGATGGTCCTCATCGAGGCAGGCGAGCGCACATTCGAGCATGGCGCGCGTGCCCGGCAGAAGGCGGCGAACGGTGGCGGCATCATCCGTCCACCAGGCGTAGTCCTTGAGAATCAGGGGCTGGATGAGGCTGTAGGTGGCGCTCATCTGCAATTGGTCAGTGGGGCAGCGCTCGGCCACAAACCCGTTCACCCATCGGGAGCGGTCGAAGAGTTCAAGGGCGCGTTGCACCGGTCGCCGGTCTCCCGTGGCGACGAGCCAGGTGAGCGCCTGGGTGCGCGTATCGCCGACATACTGCATTTGCTCGTAGTAGGGGCAGTCGATGAAGGTTTCGTGCACGCAGTGTCGCAGACCGCTTTCACAAAGTTCCAAGATGCCCGCCAGATCATCGTCGCAAGTGAATGACCAGCGGCGGGTGAAGGGATGGCCGGTGTGGAGCGGACGCACGTCGCGGAGAAGAAGAGGCTCTTTTGCCGTGCGAATGACAAGGCGGAGGTATCGCCCGCTCCGCCACCAGGGCACTTCGTAAGTGGCGGAGCCGCCGGGGTGGTCGATGGTGTCGCCGAAGCCCAGCCAGTGTTTGCCCGCAACTTCTCCGCGGTGACCTTTGGGGGTGTGGGCGGTGGGGGGGAATTCGTTGTAGAGGGCCTCGGCCCATTCGATCCCGATGCGGCTGCCCTCTCCGCCATCCAGTTGCAGGCGGGGATATCCGCAGACATAGGTCTCAAAGTCCCAGAGGATTTGCACCTCCGAAGAAGGGGCAATCGTGATGGGCCCGCCGACAACAAGCGGTTCCCACCCGGCGCGGGGTTCGTCCTTCGCCAGCTGGAGATGGTGGTCGTTTTGCGTCCAGCAAATGCGGCCTCCGGCGAAGAGGGTGCGGGCTTGCTCGGGGAGGGGGCTGGGTTCGCATCGCCAAGGTGTGTGCACGACACCATGCAAGCTGTCTCCCCCGCAGGCCACAGTGACGGGCTCGGTTGGACTCCCCTCGGGCTGGGTGCCTTCCACGTGAAACCCGCTGCCAATGACATGGTAGCAAAGGAGGGGATTCTTCGGCAGGCAGGACCAACCGTTGACGGTGCTTGCCCGCCAGGGGGCCTTGCCGGTGGAGAGCAACGCATCCGCATGATCCAGGCCTGCGACGGCGAAGGCCGGGAAGGCGCTCACCTGGGCGAGGGGCCGCTCATCGGAAGGCAGCCACCAAACGAGCGCCCGAAGAAAGTGCTTTCCCGGTTTGGGGTGGACGCGGTAGCGGTGAAAGGCCCAGCCGCCGAGTTCACTGCGGTCGGGTCCCCGCCCGACTTCCTGTCCGTCGAGTTGGAGGATGAATCGCTGATCGGCGGAAACGTCGAAGGTGAGGGCGGTTTTCTCCTGCGTGGCAAAGGCCAGCGTGAAGCGAACAAAGCTGCGTTCACCCGCCCGGTTATCCGGGTGCCAGATCCAGGTGGCGCGATCGATGGGGTAGCGGCGGCGGATAGCGGCGTTGCCAGGGCAGTCGGCGGGGGTAACGGGTAGCCTTTCGGTCGTGGGCATCTCCATGTGATCAGTTCCGGCAGGCATGCTCCCTTCTGCCAAGCAAATTGCGCCTGTCCGTGGGTTTCCCCCGAAACGCGGGATTGTCAGGAGGGGGGGAAGGCGCTCTCTATTGGAGGCATGGATCGAATTGCCGAAACGTTTCTTGCCGCCAAGGCGAAAGGCCGCGCTCTTTTTGTCGCCTACATTTGCGGTGGCGACCCCTCGCCGGAGGCATCGCTCGATGTGGCGCGCGCCCTTTTTGCCAACGGCACCGATCTTTTGGAGATCGGCGTGCCCTTTTCCGATCCCCTGGCTGACGGCCTCACCAACCAACTGGCCGCCCAGCGCGCTCTCGAAGCCGGTATGACTCAGGAAAAGGTCTTCGCCCTCGTGCGCGCATTGAGGGCGGAGACGGAGAAGCCGATCATTTTCTACACTTACTACAACCTCGTCTACAGTCAGGGGGTGGATGCCTACGTGCGGCGGGCAAAGGAAGCGGGGGTCGACGGTATCCTCACGCTCGATCTGCCGCCGGAGGAGGCAGGTGAGATGATGGAGGCCTGCGCCCGACACGGCCTGAAAACGGTTTTCATTGTCGCTCCCACCACCCCTCCTGAGCGCCTCCCGATCATTGCCGGGGCGGCGACGGGCTTCATCTACTATGTCTCGCAAGAGGGGGTGACCGGGGTGCGCGAATCGCTAGCGGTGGATTTGGAGGAGGCTGTGGGCCGGATTCGGGAGGCCACCGATCTGCCCGTGGTGGTGGGCTTCGGTATCTCCAAGCCAGCTCAGGTGGAGACGGTCGGTCGACTCGCCGACGGCGTGGTGGTGGGCTCCGCGCTCGTGAATTGCATCGCCGCGCGGGCGGATGATCCGGCCGCTGCGGTTCGCGCCATCGGGGAAAAAGCAGCGGAGTTGTCCGCGCCTCTGCGCGTTTGATTTTCCGTTGCGTGCGGGGAGGAAAAAGTTTTTTCTCCCTCCAATGAGCGATTCTACAGGCGACCGAACGGGTCCGCCGTCTTGGCGGCCTATCGGTGTGTGGCGGGCCACGTTTGGCATCATTTTGCCGTATCTGGTGGTCAGCATTTTGTGGATCGCTCTGTCTGACCGCGTTCTTCAGTCGCTCGTGGGAGAGGGGGATGCTTTTGTGCGCTGGTCGACCTACAAGGGTTGGATGTTTGTTTTTGTGACGGCGACCGTCTTCGGGATCGCCTTGATTCGGCGGGAGCAGGCAAGGGCGCGGAACCGAAGGGCCGTGTTCGAGTTGATCCGGGTGATTCAAAACCTTGCCCTCGTGCGCAACAAGGAAGCGGTCTATCCCCCGGTTCTGCGGGCGGCGCGTGCGCTTACGGGCGCTGATGGGGCGTCCTTTATTATGCGGGAGAAGGGCCAGTTTCACCATTGCGAGGAAGACGCCATCGCGCCCGTCCTGCGGGGCAGGTCCCAGTCTGCGGAGGCCTCTCCGGCGGGGCTCGTGGTGAACGAGCGGCGGACGGTGGCTATCCGCGATGTCCGATCACCGGGGGAAAATGGACACCGGGCGAGTGTGGTGGCTTACGCGCCCACGTTTGTCCGCGGGCTGGCGCTGGCACCGATCCGTCGCGACGAACCCTGCGGAGCCTTGGCCCTTTATTGGGCGCGCCCGCACCGCGCGATGGATCATGAGAAACTGCTGCTGGAGACGCTTGCCGATGCCTCCGCCATTGCCTTTGAACATGCGCAGGCTTACGAAGACCTCGAAACACGGGTGGCGGCGCGCACGGCGGAGTTGAAGGAAGCCATGGGCCGCGCGCTCGAATCGGACCGTCTGAAATCAGCTTTTCTCGCCACCATGTCGCACGAGTTGCGCACTCCGCTGAACTCTATTCTCGGGTTTACGGGCGTAATCTTGCAGGAGCTGCCCGGACCAATCAATCAGGAGCAGCGCACGCAACTGGGCATGGTCCGCGACAGCGGGCGCCATCTTCTCTCGCTCATCACCGATATTCTTGACCTTTCCAAGATCGAGGCCGGGCGTCTCACTCTGGAGTGGCTTCCGTTCGACCCCTTGGCAGCGGCGGAATCGGTGGTGCACTCCCTGCAACCGCAAGCCGACGGGAAGGGCCTCGCCCTCAGGTTGCTCGATGAGCGCAAGGACAAGGACGGGCCGTTGCACGGCGACCGTCGCCGCATCGAACAGATCCTCATCAACCTCGTAAACAACGCCATCAAATTCACCTACGAAGGCAGCGTGACGGTGAGTTTGGCAGACGAGAATACGGGGATCCGCTTTGTTGTCGCCGACACGGGCGTCGGTATGACCGAGGACGAGCAGAAGATGATTTTCGAGCCCTTCCGGCAGTTGGAAGGAGGGATTGCCCGCACGCAAGAGGGAACGGGACTCGGGCTTGCCATTTCTCTTCGCCTGGCGAGACTCTCAGGCGGTTCTCTAAACGTAAAGAGTGCCCCGCGGGAGGGCAGCACCTTCACCCTCCGCCTTCCCTATTCACGACCCCGATCCGATGAAGATCCTGCTCATTGAGGATAATCCCCGCAACGCTTACCTCGTGCGCTACATCCTGGAGCACGCGGGCTTCTCCGTGGACCATGCCGGAGACGGGCCGGTGGCCCTGAAAAAGGCCGATACGGAGACCTACCGGCTGGTGATTCTCGATATCCAGTTACCGGGGATGGATGGCTACGCCGTGGCCCAAGCGCTGCGCCGTCAGCCGCGCACGCGGGATCTCCCCATCATTGCCGTCACCTCCCACGCTATGGTGGGCGACCGCGAGCGCGCACTCCAAGCCGGATGTGATGGCTACATCGAGAAACCGATCGATCCGGTTTCCTTTATCGGGGAGATCCGTGCCGCTCTGGATCGGAATACGGCGACTGCACAGGAGGCCTGAAGGTGAGTGGAGAGCGTATTCTCATTGTCGACGACCTCGCTTCCGGGCGCGCCTACTTGAGTTCGCTCCTGCGGGGCAACGGGTTCGCCGTGAGCGAGGCGGTGAACGGGGCAGATGCCTGGTTGGCGATCCGCGACAAGCTTCCGGACCTCATCATCTCCGATCTGCTCATGCCCATCATGGATGGCTATACATTTTTGCGCACCGTCCGCAGTGATGCGGAGACCCGCCTCATTCCATTTATTGTCTACACCGCGACCTACACCGATCCGCAGGATGAGAAGCTCGCTCTCGACCTCGGGGCAAACTCATTTCTCCTCAAGCCGATGGAGCCTGCACCGCTCCTGGAGAAAGTGCAGCAGTGCCTCGCCGAGCCTCCCCGGCACCGCGCCTCCCTCGCCAACTTCGATCCTAATGGCCTCGATGCGGCGAAAGCTTACGCCCATACAATCTTTTCCAAGCTGGAGCAGCGCTCGCGTGAGCTGGCTGAAGCGGTCGCCGAGCTAGAGTGCCGCCGCGAGCAAATCGAGCGGCAAAACGCCTCCCTCCGGCAGAGCGAGGAACGCTACCGCAGTCTCTTCGAGAATGAACACACGGCGATGCTCATCATTGATCCCGCCGACGGGGCCATCCTCGAAGCCAACCCGGCCGCCGTTGCTTTCTTCGGGCTGGAAGCGGGAAAGCCCGAGGGAATCACGCTCTTCAGATTGGCGGGTGCACCGCCCGAGGAAGTGCGCGGACACCTCTCCGCTGCGCGGAAGCGCCGGCGCGCTTCTTTTTCTTTCTGCTATCAGTCTGCAGATCGGGACATGCGGGAGGTCGAGGTCTTCTCCGGACCCTTTTCACAAGGTGTCCGTGATCTGGTCTATTCCATCCTGCACGATGTGACGGAACGCAAGCGCCTCGAAAGGGAGGTCCTTCAGAAGCAACGCCTCGAAAGCATCGGTACGCTTGCTGGCGGCATCGCCCACGACCTCAACAACATCCTCTCCCCCATCCTCATGGGGGGCGACGTACTCGTCCAGGAGGTGCAAAATCCGCATCGCCGCGAAATCGCCAAAACCATTTTTGAGAACGCGCGCCGCGGGGCTGCGCTGGTGAACCAGATCCTCTCGTTCGCCCGCGGGGGTGATCGTCAAGACGAAGAAGTGGACCTGTGCAACAGCCTCGCCGACATCCGCAAATACCTCACCGGCACCCTTCCGCCCGGAATCACAGTCTCTGTTGAGAAGCAAGAGGGTGATTTCCCCGTGCGCGGCGATCCCATTCAGATCGGGCAGGTCCTGCTCAACCTTTGCATCAACGCCCGCGACGCCATGCCCGAAGGCGGCAAGCTCACGCTGCGGCTTCGGCGCTTTTCTTTGTCGAGGGAGGATTCCCCGCCCGCCCCCTCCATGCCGCCGGGAGATTACGTCGCTATAGAGGTGGAAGACACGGGCGAGGGTATCGAACCACAGGTAATGGACCGCATCTTCGACCCCTTTTTCACCACCAAAAAGCTCGGTCGCGGAACCGGATTGGGCCTCTCCACCTCGCTCGGGATTGTGCAGTCCCACGGCGGATTCATGGGCGTGGCGAGTTCGCCCGGCGAAGGAGCCCGCTTTTTCCTTTATTTCCCTGCTTCTGCGCCGCAGGTTTCTCTCACTCCTTAAACTCCAGTCCCCATGGCCGCCCCGACCATTCTCATCGTTGATGACGAAGTTTCCATCCTCACCGTGTTTTCCCTCGCTCTGCGCGCTGAAGGCTACGAAGTCTTCACTGCGGACTCGGCCATGTCCGGCCTCGAAACGGCGCGCAAGCTCCAGCCCCGCCTGATTCTTTGCGACGTGCACATGCCGGGGACGGACGGAAAAGGCCTCCTTCAGATGCTCCGTGCGGACCCGAGCCTGGCCTCCACACAGATTGTTCTCATGACCGGCAACCCCCAGGCGGCCACCCCGCGCGAAGGCATGGAGATCGGGGCCGATGATTTCCTTCTCAAGCCCGTTGACCGCGAATCCCTCCTGCGCTGTGTCGCCGCCCGCTTACGGCGCGCGGATGAGCGCGAGCAGGCCGAGGCCCGGCTCCTCGAAGATATTCGCACGGACCTCCGCGCCATCCTTCCTCACGAACTCCTCACACCCCTCTCCGGTGTGGTCGGCATTACCCGCATCCTCCGCGAAGACTGGCGCAACCTTCCGCCTCCCGAGGTAGACGACCTCTTGGCCAGTCTCGACGAGTCAGGAGCCCGCCTGGAGCGAACTCTCCGCAATTACCTTCACCTCGTGGATCTTCAAGACGCCCCTCTCGCCGAGCCCGCCGCCCCCATCGACGCACGCGACGCAGCCGACCTTTTGGGAGCCATGGCCCACGCGGTAGCCGAACGCCATCACCGTGCGGAGGATCTCGATGCCACGGCAATCGGACCCGTCCCCCTCCGCATACGCGAAACCGATTTGTCCGTGATCGCGGAAGAGTTGATTGAGAACGCCTTTGGCTTTTCCATGCGCGGTTCGACTGTGCGGGTGGCCCTCACCTGCGACGGCTGCCTCACCGTCAGTGACTCAGGGCGGGGTATGGACCCGGATAAGTTCCGCGCGATTCGCGCCTTCAAACAATTCGACCGCAAGGACTTCGAGCAACAAGGCCTGGGCCTGGGCCTCCTGCTTGCCCATCGCATCGCCGACCGCTCGGAAGCCCGCATCTCCCTCGATTCAGAGCCCGGCCGCGGCACCAAGGTGACCGTGAACTTTTTGGTTTCCGGTATGAAGGAATAGGATCATTGGGGTCCGTCTTGATAAAATATACCACGTATATTTAAGCTTGATTTGGTTTGGGTTTTGTGCAGGATGCGCTGGCACTATGATGCAATTGGTTCCGCCCAAGTCCCGCCGGGCACCCCGGATTCTTGTTAAGGATGCTCGGGCCTGCTATCACGTGGTCAGCCGTGTCGTTGATCGGTCTTTTCGGTTCACGGACGTGGATAAAGAGGTGTTTCGCGACCTGTTGAAGCGGGTGGGGACGTTTTGCGGGGTGCGGGTGCTGACGTATGCGGTGCTGGACAACCACTTTCATCTTCTTGTGGAAGTGCCTGCTTCGCCGGGGGAGCCGGATGACGAAGAACTCCGTCGACGGGCGCGCTTGCTCTATGGCGAGGAGAGGAAGGGACAGCCGTTGTCCTTCTTTCGTATTGATCGGGCCCTGGTCGCCGGGGGCGATAGCCGCGAACGCATGCGGGCGCTTTTGATCGGGCGGATGGGCTCGCTGCCGATGTTCGTGAAGATTCTGAAACAGCGCTATTCAATCATGCACAACCGCAAATACGACCGCCTGGGGACACTCTGGGAGGATCGTTTCCATAGCGTATTGGTGGAGGATTCGGCGGCAGCGTTGACCGCCGTGGCCGCCTACATCGATTTGAACGCGGTGCGGGCGGGAATCGTGAAAGATCCCAAGGATTATCGTTTCAGCGGCTATGGGGAGGCTGCGGGCACGCGGCAGGGATTCAGTCGCTTTGCCTTGTTTGTGCGGATTGCGGCGGAGCATGCCGAGTCGATTGAGGAGATCGCCGCGCTGTATCGTCGCCGTCTCTATATTTCCGGGAGTGACCCGGGCAAGGGGGCGACCGTCTCGAAGGAGGGATTGGAGCGGACGCTTCGCCAAGACGGGACGCTCACGCGAGGCGAATCCCTGCATTGTCGCCTTCGCTATATGACGCGGGGGGCCATCATCGGTTCGAAAGCATTCATTGAGGCATGGACGATCAAAAATAAAGGGCGATATTTTCCCAAACGTCCGAAACGCCCCAAACCGCTGTTTCGGGAGCCCGAGGAGTCGTCTTTGTGTCGGCTTCGCTGAGAAGGGTGAGGTTTTCCAGCGATTGCCCCGGTCAGCTGAAAGCGGATCAGCCGTGGATTTGCCTGAGAAGGGGGCGGGCGCAAAAATGCCTTTGGTGGGATTGATCCTGAGGTTTCGGCCCGCTTTATGCTGACTGGCAGGCTGGGGAGGAGATTTGAGGAAAGCATTGCAATTTCCAAGGAGATCCTCACCCTTGAAACAATAGATGAAAGGTCCGCTCCTCAAATGAGTCAGTACAATCCGGAAGGTTTTCCCGAAGGCGATTGGGACGAACGCGGCGATCTGTCTTGGAACGAATTCGATTGGAGGCAGTTTCTGCTCCGTCGCGGCAAGGAAGTTGAGCGTTTCGCCAGCCTTTACCAGATCCATTGCCACGAACCGGACCATTTGGACCATGTCGCTCAACAGATGGGATGGCAGGCCGAAGACTGGTCTGTGGCGGATTTTGAGGGGGAGGCGGACGATCCCGAAGCGACTTCAGGCGTGATCGGGGAAGATGGTTCGGATAGCTTGGACAGCGATCCCTACACGCTCCACCGTCACCCCGTTTTCATTGTCACCCGGGCACTTTTTGGCCAGTTGGAGTTGCTCATTGAGGCGCTCTGTGCGGTGCCCGGCATCCATTTGCGGGTTCGTCCGAAACGTTTGTGGGCGCTTGCCGGCGCGCTCTCGTCGGCTGAGCGTGAGATGCTGCTTGCGTTACAATCCCTCGACATGGGGGATTTCATGCTCGCCGTTCTACACTTCAAATTAGCGCACCAGGCAATCTCCGATACGATGACCCATCTCGAGGGCTTGGCTGATGTTTCCGGAGCCGCCGATGAGTTTCGTTTGGAAGGGCGCGTGCGCCTCTTCGATTTGCGTGAGGTCTGTTTGCGGGTGATGAGTGATTGCCGCGAGGAGGATCGGCGCAACTTCCGCGATCCGGATTGATTTTCTCCCGATGCCGCGCCTTTCCACGCTGGCCTTTGCATTCTGGGCGCATGGGCTCTATGCCCTTTCCTCTGTTGCGGCGAGTTTTGGTCTAGGCTATGTTCTGCCCGATGAGGCGGCTGTGTGGGTGGAGACTTTGGAGCGTGTTCAGGTGGAAGTCCTGCTTCGTTCCGATACGCGGACGGGCGCGCCCGCGACCCGTTTTTCCGAGGAAGCAAGGCAGGTCGACTCCAGTGGCCGGCATCGGGCTGTTCTGACGCTCGGGGCGCTTCGTTCCGGGAGCCATTATCGCTACGAAGTCCGGTTGAATGGCGAGGCGGCGGGTCTGGAGGGGCACTTTCGCACGCCCCCGGCTCCCGGCGAAACGTTCAGCGGCTCCTTTCAAATCCTTCTCGCGGGCAGGGTGGAGGCGGTGCAGGGAACGCTTACGGAAAATTTGGATGCCACAAAGGCGCTTGTTGCATCGGGGGGCGATGCTATGATTTGGCTGGGCGGGCAACACGCTGCCGGAGAGGCGAGCCCGACTGCGGCGGGCTTGATGCAGCATTTTCGGTCGCTTGCGGCTGATCCGGCGCTGGCTTCATTCCTTGCTTCGACGGGGCAATGGAGTGTCTGGGGGGCATCGGATCTTCCCCGCTCCGCTCAGGGGGCGCTTGGCCTGCACGGCGCTGCGGCGCGGGAGGCCTTTTGCGGGGCGTGGCCGCGCCCGGCCTGCGGTCATCCCGGTTTTGGCGGCATGGTCAACCAAGTCCGTTTGGGACCGGCGGAGTTTTTCTTTATCGACGTCGTTTCCTTTCGCGAGAGCGGCGGGGGTGGGCGGCGCGCCCGATTATTGGGTGATGCGCAAATGGATTGGCTCTTGGAGGCGCTGGATTCGAGCGATGCCCCCTTCCGCTTCGTGGTCGCCGGGCTTCCGCTTCTTCCGGGCACGCGGGGGGCGGAGAACTGGCGGGCGGTCGAAACCGAACGCACGGAGTTTCTCAACCGCCTGCTTCTGCGCGACCCGCCCGGAGTCTTTGTTTTATCCGGCAATGCGCCGTTTGGGGAGTTGAGCCGGGTCGACCGCACGGCCCGTTATCCCCTGCACGAGCTGACCCTCGGGCCCCTGCGTCAGGCGGACCCGGTACGGCAACCACCGCTCAACATGGACCGCCAACCGGGCACTTTCGTCGCCCCGGCACACTTTGCCAAGCTGACCCTCGGCAGTGCCCGCAACGATTGGAGCCTCACCGTCGAAGTTTTCGGAGGGAGCGGGCAGTTGCTTTGGCGCGACCACTTCCTTGCTTCCGAACTCGTTCGCCCACCACAATGAGCGGTGAGGATAGGGCGATTTCTCTCATTTCCCCGCCTCGGGTTTTTCAAGAAGGTGCGGGATGGTCGAAAGCGCCGCTATGGCAAAAGGACCCATGAAACGGCCAGATCCCGTCGGGTCCGGCAACGCGAAGACCTTCCGGCTCCACCGGCTCCCACCGTTTTGGTTCCTTTTCGCGGTGGGTGCGCAGTTCACTCTCGCCTGGAGGGCGGGACCGGACGCCACCGATCCGCTACCGTTTGGGGGCTGGATTCCACAGATCATTGGCTGGGGCCTTCTTCTCGGCGGTGTGGCCTTTGTTCTGTGGGCAGCGCACCGGTTTCATCGTTGGCAAACCCCCATTCACCCTTTCCAGGAACCGACAAACTTGATCACCGACGGTCCGTTTCGCATCTCTCGCAACCCCATTTACCTGGGCCAGCTTCTCATGCTGTTGGGTCTGGCGTGCATGTTTCGGGTGGCTGTCGCTTTTCTGCCGGTGTTGCTCTTCGTTCCTTTGGTCCAAATCCTTTTCATCCTTCCGGAAGAGCGCATATTGCGGGAGCGTTTCGGAGAAGTCTTCGAAACCTACGGCCGGCGCACCCGGCGCTGGATTTGAAGTGCTGATGAGGCGCGGGTAATTGATCGAGTGTCTGGAGAATTGATTCCAAACGGAAGGCGGATCGAGCCGGGAGACCACAAAAAAAACCCGGCAGTCACAGGGACCGCCGGGTTTGGGAAAAGATAGAAGCGCGCGCTTACTTAGCGGCGGCGACGATAGAGAACCAAACCCAGGGCGAAGAGGCCGAAGAGGGCGGCGTAGACGCGCGGCTCGGGAATGGCGTAGATGCCTGAAGTGGTGGCGAAGGCAATGTAGCCATCATACCAGCCGAGGGCCTGGACATTCCACGCCGGTGTGTCGCCGGTGATCAGATCCACCTGGAGGGAGCTTGCGGGTTCCGCAGGATCGAAGGACGCAATCTGGCGATTATTGGTCGAAAAATAGACCCGCCCATCCGGAGCGTAGAACATGCGCTGAAGCGTTACACCCGTACCTCCGAGAACCCCGGTCAGGGTCGCCGTGTCCAAGACTGTGGCGCTGGCAGAAGTCGCGAGGTTGTAGGTTGCGATCAGGTTGGCATTGTTGCTGCCGAGAAAGAGCGTATCGCCGACCAGAGTGAGTGCGTTGACAGTTTGATTGGTCGCGCCCTCAAAGATGATCCCCAGATCATCCTGATCGAGGAGTCGGTTGATACTGGTCCAGCTTGTCTGGTAAAGGGCGCGATTGCCTCCATTGGAATTGGCAAAGATAAACTCGCCGTTGGCATCTGTCACGCCGGCACCGAGAAAACCGAGCCCCGTTTCCGGCACATTGGCCAGAATGGTGGCGCTGTTGAAGCCGGTGATAAGACCGCCCGAGTTGACATTCACGCGGTGGATGCCAATGACAGCGGCGGCTCCGGTGGTACCGAATTGCAGGAAGTTACCGGTGCGCTGGAAGCTGTGAATCGGCGAGAAGAACCCCGTGCCCCAATCTCCCGAGGTCATAAGGGTTGTCACCGTGGGTGTGCCACCGATACCGGTCACCCGGTTGATCTGATGGCCATCCCAAACGCCGCCGCCGGTGTTGGTCCCGCCGAGAGCCACATAGAGTGTGCCGCCGTCGAAAACAAAGTTTTGGATCGAAGCACTAAGGGCATGGTTGCTGACGTCGCCCAGCGAAGCGACCTCAAACACCTGCTGCGCGTGGGCTGCAGCCGGGGCCGTCAGGGCCAGAGCGACCGCAGCGGACTTGAGGAAGGAAGGTATATTTTTATTCATGTGATAATCAGTGGTGGTTTGGGCAGGGAGTCGCGGCAGAGCGCTTCTTTTGCCGGATTTTTCATTTTAGGTTCGATTCTTTTGCAGCGGGAATCATACCATGAGAGCTTATGAAAACGATTAGATCCCTTTTTGCAAGTATACTTATCGGTGGATTAAGCATTTCTGCCAGTGGCGCGCTCCTGCACATTGGAGCTGGAAACCACCATTCAATTTTCCTCGATCCGGGTACTGGAGCGGTTTGGACGGTGGGCGAGGACATTCTCGGGCAACTGGGAAGGGGTATGGACAGCCCCCTGATCAAAGACAATCCGGAGCCTTTCCAAGTCGAGCCGGTCTGGTCCGGACGGGTGACGGATGTTTCCGCAGGTCTCAACACGAACGCGATTGTAACGGAGGCGGGCGAGGTGTGGACATGGGGCTTCAACCGCCTGAACCAGCTGGGGCACTCGGCGAGCGAGGAAGTTGTGCCGGAGCCGCGGCGGGCTGAGGGGCTGCCCCCCATCGCCGATGTGGAGGCGGGCAGCGGATTCATGCTCGCGATCTCGCGGGATGGCCGGGTGTTTGGATGGGGTAACAACGCCCAGGGCCAGTTGGGGCTGGGCGATGCGGCCCCCGGGCGTCTCGTGGAGCCCCGTCCAGCCCGGTTGCCGGAGGGCGTGCGCGTGCGTGACCTTGCCTTAGGGATCAATCAAGTCGTTGCACTCACGGAGGATG
Source organism: Opitutales bacterium (assembly GCA_020831585.1). Taxonomy (GTDB): domain Bacteria; phylum Verrucomicrobiota; class Verrucomicrobiia; order Opitutales; family Oceanipulchritudinaceae; genus JAFIGE01. The sequence goes on from JAFIGE010000034.1 coordinate 24,164, forward strand.
GGCGCGTGCTGGGTTGGGGGAATAACCGCAACGGCCAGGCGGGGGGTCCCGAAGGAGTTCGCCGGGTCACGGAGCCCGGTTTTGTGGGAGGGTTGCCCGAGGGTGTGCCGGTGGTGGCCATTGGCGCGGGCAACTTCACATCTTTCGCGGTCCTCGAAGACGGGCGTGTTTTTGCTTGGGGCGAGAATCAGTTCGGGCAGATCCCCGGTGCTTCTGTTTCGAGCGTTTTTTCACCTGTGGAGATTTCCCTTCCGGTGGAAAATGTGCGCCCGAAGGCTATTTCCGGCGGGGCGCGCTATGTCCATGCCGTGCTCACCGATGGTCGCGTTGTTGCCTGGGGTGTGAATGGTCCGCAGGGGCAATTTGGCACAGGGGAGCGCGCGCGGGATGTGACTCAGCGCGAGGAGCCTCTGCTTCTTCCGGAGTCTCTCCGCTTGCGCGAAATTCACACCCAGACCAACCACACCGTCGCGCTCACGATGGACGGGCGCTTTGTGGGCTGGGGCTCGAATGCGCAGGGTCGTCTGGCGCGGGCGGACCGGACCGAATCCGGCAGCCTCGCCACAGCGTTTCCTGATCCGATCAAGATCGAGTTTCTCGCCGAGGCAACCTCGTTGCGCGACTAAGGCGCGAAACTGGCCCGCCCTCTGCTCCCCATTGGGCGTGGCCGTTCCGTTCATTTCCCTTTTCCTGCCCTCATGCTTTTAGACTGGTTTGATCGTGGCGGCTTCATGATGTGGCCGATCCTCCTTTGCTCCGTGATCGGTTTTGCGGTGATCGCCGACCGGCTCTATGCGCACGGACGGGCGTGGATACTTTACGAGAAGTTCCTCGAAGATCTGAAGGGCGTTTTCGGAGCGGATCGAAAACCGGGACAGATCCCGGCCTGGATGATCGCCAAGCGCGCCCCGGAAGCCCGTGTGGCCGCTGTCTATCTCCAATACGCGGCGGCCGAACCGGAGATTCGCAATGAAGCCTTGCGGCGCGAGGGCGAACGTTTCCTCGCCGATTGGAACCGCCACCTCAAAATCATTTACACGATCAGTCAAGTGACGCCGCTCATGGGGCTGCTCGGCACGGTTTTTGGATTGGTGCGGGCCTTCTACAACATTGAGGCACTGGGCGGTCGGGTGCGGCCGGATGACCTTGCGGGCGGAATCTGGGAGGCTCTCCTGACGACCGTGGCCGGTTTGAGTGTGGCGATTCCCGCTTTTCTCGCCTATCAGTATTTTCTCGCCTCCGGTGAGCGCAAGGCCCGCCGGATGAAGGAAGTCATCAGCTTTCTCGATGAGACCATGCTGGCCGAAGTGCCGCCCGCTCCCGAGCGAGCCGAGCCCGCCGCCCAAGATGGCCGTTGAGTTCGAGTCCAATAAAAGCACCGACGGCACCGTCGAGTTGACGCCGCTCATTGACGTCATTTTTCAGTTGCTCGTGTTTTTCATGCTCAGTTCGAGCTTTCTGTATCCCTCCCTGGATCTGATTTTGCCGGAACTGGATGAGACCGATCCACAGACCACGCCGCCGATGCTCGTGGTGAATCTCGATGCGGATGGAGCGACTTTTGTGAACAGTGAGCCGGTCGAAATGGCGCGTCTCACGGAAGTTTTGCGGAGTCTGCTCCCCGAGGTGGAAGACCGGGCTGTCTTTTTGCGGGCGGACCGCCGCTCCGAATATGCCACGGTATTGGAGATCATGCGCCGTTCGAGCGCTGCCGGAGCGCTCCAGTTCCACTTTCTCTATGAGGAGGCGGGCGACGGCCTATGACGGCGGCGCGTCGGCGTCCTCCGGATGGCCTGCCGAAGCGATTGGCCGACCGGAGTGTATGGCCCCGGCTCTTCTGGACGGGAGTCTCGGTGGGCGTGCATGCGCTCGTGTTTTTTTGGGTCGGTAATCGGGAGGTCGTGTCTATTGAGGTGGCGTTTGAGGAGGCGGACTTTGTTATGGAGACGTTTTTTGTCGTTCGACCGCCGATGGACCCGCCGCCGGTGCCGCCGCCGGACATCCCCTTGCGTCCGCCTCCGCCGCCTGTGCGGGAGCAGGTGCTGATTGTGGAAGATGAAAGCCCGCAGACGGTTTTCCAACCCCTTCTCCCGGAGGAACCGCCTCCGCCCGAGCCCGAACCTCCGCCCCCTTTACCGGAGCCCCCCCCGCCCGAGCCGCCACCGGAGATCCCCGAACCGGAGGAGCCGGAGCCGGAGCCTGAGCCGGAACCAGAGCCTGTGCCCGAACCGCCGCCGGAAGAAATCCCGGATACCCCGCCGGAGCCGGAACGCGAGCCTGCGCCGCCGGCCCCTCCGCCTACCCCGGAACCTTTGCAGGAGCCCGAAGAGGAAGAAGAGACGGTCCCCTCACCCGCCGCGCCACCGGCCTCTCGGGTGCTTGTGGCCGAAGCGCCCAATGCCCGCCACAATCCAGATCCACGCTATCCGCCCGCCGCCCTGCGCCGCGGCATTGAAGGCACGGTGCGCATGCGCGTGGAGGTCGACCGCACCGGTCGGGTGACCCATGTGGATCTGGTCGAGAGCGCGGGATCGTCGTTGCTCGACCGCAGCGCGATCTCCGCCGTGCAACGCTGGAGGTTCGATCCTGTCACGATCGATGGACGGGCCGTGGAGGCCGAGTTTGTCATCGACAGCACTTTTCGGCTGGAGGATCAGAATTAGCCGCTGAACTCTTTTGTGCGGTGAAGCCATCCGAATACGCTTTCACCGCAAGGCGGCTTTGAAGTGCCTGCGCTGTGCGCAGGTTTTGCTCGCGGGGGCGGGCGGAGGTGAATGGCGGGCGGGGAAAGGAGAGATTCCGGATACTCGCCGCTTGGCGACGGGTTCCAAAGCGGTGCGAAGGCCGGCACTCCAAAGAGGCTCCGGCGCTGTGGCGGGTGAGAGGTGGGGGTCGTCCGGCCGCTCAGAAGCGGTAATTCACCTGGAGCCAGAAGCTGCGCCCGCGTTGGTAAGGATTGGCCGCCGTGGCGGTGGTGCGGGGCAGGCTGTTCGTGATGTTGCGCACCCGGAGTTCCGTCTGCCAACTGCCGTAGCGGGTCTCGATGATGTTCCAACGCAGATTCATGTTTGCCCGCAGAATGGCGCTGTTGCGCGCGTCTTCGTAGACCGGCATGGTCAGGCCGTTTACCGTTTCCGTCACGGGAATGAAGGCGCTGTTGTCGGCATTGCGCACGAGCTTCGCTTCAATTGAATCAAAGGCCGCGCGGTAGCGGAGGTTGAGGTTCACCACGACGCGGTTCTCAAAGATTGCGCGCGTGATGTTGCTGTTGACGACCACAGGAGTGGCAAAGTTGTCGCGCAGGAAAGTAAGCTCACCGAAAGTGCGCACCTCGCCGCGATAGAAAATGGGATCATTTGACCGGTCATCGGCGTCGCCGACGACGCTGAAAAAGGTGTTGGCACCTCCGTTGACCGTTTTCGAAAAAGTCGAGTTGATGTCGAAGATGAAGCCCCTCCACGTGCCCTGCCATTCAAGGGCAAGGCTCTCGAAGTCGGTGGATCCGTTGTTCGTCACAAAATACTGCGTGAACTGCCGGGTAACCCCGCCTTCCGTGACGAAGGTGTCGCGCTCTCCGGGCGAACGCACAAACTCATCGCGGTTTTGCCGCCGCAAGACGCGCACGCGGGCCTGCCCGACAACAAAAGGAAAGGTGAGGGCGGCGCTGATTTCGTCGCTGTAGGGCGTGTTGAGGTCGGCTTGGCTGAAGCGCGGAGAACGGTTTTGTTCGCGCAGGGTCCACTCTCCGCTGTAGGTGATTGTCTCTGTGAAGGAGCTGAAATCCGGCGAGAATTCCCGCGTGATCGTGGGAATGCGGTCGTAAAGAAACTCGTCCGGGTAGGCCTCGCGCAGCTTGTAGACGACCATGTTGCGGGAGTAGTAGCGGTTGAGCCCGAGCGTGAGGGTGCTGCGAAAGGGAAGAAAGAAGGCGGTGGAGAGCCGGGGTGCGAAGTTGTGGTTGCCGAGAAACTCATCGTAATCGTAGCGGGCGCCCCAGCGCGCGCGCACCTCCATCCGGTCGAAGAGGAAAAACTCGCGCCCATACTCTGTCCAGAGGCCGAGGGTATTGAGGCTCACGCGGGCATCGTGGGCGAGGTAATCGATCCGCTGGGTGAGGATTTGCTCGCCGGGGATGATGCTCGCGTCGTTCGGATCGAAGCCCTCTTCCACGCGCACCGTCCGCTCAAACCCCGCTCCCTGCTGCGTGCCGAGAAGGACCGGATTGCGAAAGGTGAAGTTGGTCTCCGGGCGCGCCCGCTGGGCCACGATGTGGGCTGCCTGCAAACCGGCACGTAGCGTGAAGGTGTCGAAAAAGAAGGTCTGGGTGGCGTTAAAAGCGAGGTCGGACTGCTTCGAGTCGAGGTCGCCGAAGCCACCTTTTTGCGCGGAGCGGCTGCCCTCCGGCACCCAATCGATACTCGCCGTGTTGGCATACATGAAGAAAGCCGGATCGGAGCTGCGGCTCGTGTCATTTGTGTTGTAGGCAATTTGCGCGGTGAGTTCGGAGCTGTCGAACATGTGGTCCACCTCCACGTAGGAGCTCGTGCCCCCGCCCCGGAAGACATCTGTGTTGAAGCGAAGGTATTCCTGCCGATAAGGGGTCCACAGGGTCTGTGCGGTGAGGCGGGTGGCATCGCTCACATCCCAGACCACTTTGGCGAGGTAGTTTTCCCGCGTGGAGTTGGAGCCGCGCGTATCGTCGCCGAAGAGGGACTGATCGGGGGGCTTGCGTACGGAGGCGGTGGAGCGGGTAAAGGCCAGGAGAGTGCGCACCCGCTCGCTCAGGGGGATGTCCGCCCGCGAGTCGAAGCGCTGCTGCTTGAACTCGGGTCGGCGGGGCAGCGGATCGGTGCGGTTGGCCTCGTCGATAACATACTGCGTCCACGCACTGGAGGTGTGGGAATAGCCCGCGCTGAAGCCGACACGATCCTGCGGAGCGCGCACACGGAAACTCACCACGCCGCCCGTGAAACCGGTGAACTCGGCGGGGATGTTGCTATCGTAAATGGCCGCCTGTTCGAGCAGGCTGCCTTCGAGATAAACCGTCTGTGAGTGCCCGATGACCTCGTTGAAATTGTTCGGATTATCGCTCACCGAATCCATCACGCTGTTGATGCCGATACCATCGATGACGAACTGGTTGTCGTAAACACGCCCGCCCGCGATACTGAACTGGGCAGGGGCCAGATCCTGCACCGTGCGATTCGTGAGGCGGTCCTGGTTGCCGTCGAACTGCACGTTCGGAAGGGTTTCGAAGAGGAGGTTGGGATCGCCAAAGCCCGGCATGAGAATGGAAATCGCGCTCTCGGTGAAAGTGGTGCGACCGGTGTCCAGAGCGTCAAACTCGACCAGCTCACGCGTCGCCACCACCTCAATGGCGACGTCCGCAGCTCCTTGGGCGGCGGCCGTCCTCGCACGCTGCGGGCGGGGAGCTTCCTCCCGATCCTCCGCTTCCTCCGCCTGAGCCAAGCTGGCCGGAGGCGCAAAAAAGAAAGGGGCCGCGAGAAATGTAAGGAGGGGGATTTTCAATCTATGCATTTTCAGTTGCCGGGGTTCTGACGTTCTCTACAGTTTCTTATATGGCACAGAAGACAATGCATTTTTTGTTCCCAAAGCTGGCGATGGTTGGGCTGGCTTTTGGATTACCGGCCTCTTTCAGCTTTGGAATCGAGTTTACTTTACTGGAAGCGCCCGGGGTCGTCACCGTTGTGCCGAGTGCGGTCTCGGCGGACGGATCAACCGTGGTGGGTCGCGCGGTCTTCCCTCTGGATGGCGAGACAACCGGGCAGCGGGGCTTTCGCTGGCGCTTTGGCGAGGGGTTTACGGTTATCAATCCGGTGATTGGAGGAAACCGGACGAATGCCAATGCTGTTTCGGCGGATGGTTCGGTTGTTGTTGGGGAGAGCGCTACCAGCTTTGGTTACACAGTTGGATTCCGCTGGGTCGGCGGAAACTCAACCCCCATTCTGAACCCGGATTCTCAGAACAATGCGCCCACAGTTAACCCGACTTCGGTCTCAGGCGACGGCAGTATCGTTGCCGGCCAGACTAGACCCTTCCCACAGAACCAGATCCTTCGCTCCTTCACCTTTATCGACAACACCTTCACGAACTTCGGTGAAGTCCTCGAAGGCACCGCCCGCAACTCCGGCATTCATACCAACCGCATCAATGGAGTTTCAGGAGACGGTCGTTTTGTCGCTGGTTGGTCGGACGCGGCGGTGAACTCGGGTGGCGTGCCGCTTCAAGGCTTTCGCTTGGACCTGGAAACCGGCGACGTTATCGGACTGGGCTTTTTGCCCGGCGGAGCCAATCAAAGCAGGGCTGAAGCGATCAACGGCGACGGCACCGTTATTGCGGGTTTAGCCACTTCCACTTTGGGCGAATCGACCGGGGCACAGTTTTTCCGGTGGACGGTGGATGGCGGGATGCAGGGGCTCGGGCTCTTCCGCTCGGGAGTGGACCATCTTGCCATCAGTGCCGACGGCGAGACCATCGTCGGCACCAGCGACAGCCGCGCCTTCAAGTGGACGAGCGAAACGGGAGTTGTCTTCCTCGACACCCTCGTCCCCGAACTGGCCTCCTGGGAGTCGACTCATGGGCGCGGGGTTTCGGGGGATGGCCGGATCATCGCGGGGTATGGTTTTCCCGAGGGTGTGGCAACCAGCTCCGGAAACGAAGTCGGGTGGGTCATTCGGCTGCCCGGAGCCGATCCGGACCCCGATCCGGAGCCGGACCCCGATCCGCCCGTAACCCCCGATCTGTCCATCGCCGCGCAGGGTGGGGCGGTCACGATTTCTTTCACCGGCGATGCGACCCTTTCCGCTTGGGATTATCGTCTAGAGCGTTCGACGGACCTTTCCGAATGGAATTTCCATGCCCTCGTCAGCCCGGTGGGCCCGGGTGCACTTCCCGTGGTTTCCACCACAAACGGCGACATCCCGGTGGACTCCGCTGTCGACGGCGACACCTTCACCACCACGTTCGGGGAGACCGAGACGCCGCCACCCGCTGTCTTCTTTCGACTGATTCCGGTCCTGCGTGGGCCGTGAAGCGCCTAAAATGACCGGGTGCTGAGCCCAATCCGGCCCCCGATGAAGGGGGGCCCGCCGGCCTTCTCCGTGTCAGCCCTTGCGGGCCCGTATCCACCGGCCCGAGTGACTCGGCAGGGTGATCGCTTCTTCCGGATTGATTTTCGCGAGGGTGATGGCGTCCTCCCAGTCGGTATAGGTGTAGCCCGGGGTGTGCAGGTGCACTCCGCGCGTTTCAGAGTCGTTGAGGAGGAAATAATGATCCGCCGTCGGCGCGCTTAAGCGGTAGACGATGGCATCGGAGGAGTAGGGGAGGGGCGTGTCTCCGAGCGTGTGGCGCACAAGCCAGCTTTCCATCTTTGTGTTGCCCGGTGCCGTGCATTGCCGCGATGCCTCAAAGGCGAGAATGATCGCCTCGCCCTTTCCAATCCGGTTGCTCGTGACAGCCGGCAGGCCGTGTTTGAAGCGCTCCATCACGCGCGCACTCGTCGGCGCGAGATCCAGTGTTGTGCCCTCCACCTGATAGCTGTGCTCGGCGATAACCCACGGGCGCGTGGTGTGGCGTGAAAATTGGAAGTCGCGCAGCTTACACCCGAAGAGACGTTCGAAGGCCGAACCCTCCGGACTTTGGAGGACGCGTCCGTGGTAATCATACCAACCGCCCGGCGCATCGAGGACCACGCGCCCGCCCTCCTTCACAAAGTCGTAGAGGATCTCCATCAAGCCGTCGTCGAGGGCGAGGCAGGCGGGGAGATAAATCGCCTTGTAGCGCGCGGCAAGCCCGTTGCGCAGATCAGAGCCGGTGACGTGTTCCCATGGCACATTCGCGTTGATGAGGGCGCGGGCCGCGCCGATGCGGGCACGGATGGGCTCCTTTTTGAAGAAGTCCCGGCCGCCGACCGAGGCCGCCGCCCAAATCGCTTCCATGTCCCAGTCCTGAAACACCCCGACGTAGGGCTCTTTTTGCGCTTCCCAAAGCTCGTCGGCCAGGCGTTGGCAGGCTTTGCCGATGCGTCCGGCGGCGCGGGCGCGGTCGGAAGGCTCGTTATTGCGGTCCAGCAGGGCAAATTCGCCCGCTTCCCAGCCAGCCGTGCGATTGCTCCAGCACCAGATGCCGAATCCGCGGTAACCACCCGCGATCCAGGAGAGCATGAGCTGGGTCATGGTGCCGCCATCCACCGTCAGGCCGGGCTTCTGCTGCTGCACTTCAGGGACGAAAGGTGCCTTGTGTCCTGTCATTTGCTGGGGCCCGCCGGTCGATTCCCAGGTGGCGTTCCAGCCCCCCTTGAACCAATCCACGGTGATCGACGATTGCATATACATCGGGCGCACCGCCTCAAAATCGACCTCCTCAAAGTGCCAGGCCGGGTGGAAGCTGGGGTAAAACGATCCCATGTTGCGCATCACTTCGGCGATCCCCTCCATGTCTGTGCCCCGCGAGGCAAAGGGCAAAAAGAGGCCCATCTCGCCGCCCGCGCGCATTGGCACATTCGGGTCGGTTGCCTGCACGGCCTCGAGCTTGTCGCGAATCCAGTTGATGTAGTTGTCGGCCTTGAAGCGCAGCACGTCCCGCGTGCGGCGGTATTCGCGGAATCCCGCGTTCACCACTGTGCGCACCTGATCGGCAAGGTGATCCCAGGACGTCCAACCGATCATCTCGCCTCCGGTTTCCGGCAGGTCGAGAGGACCCGGAACCATGCAGTGATGGACATTCCAAGCCTCATTCAGGGCCTCGATTGTCCCATACTGCCGCTTCAGCCAGTCCAAAAAGAGCGGCCCCTGCTCCTCTGTGAGCGCGAGGTCAAAGTCCGGTTGCACCGAAGGCACCCAATCCGCCCCGCGTTTGCGATCGGGAGATTCCGCCAGCTTCTTGGCCGCCTTGGGACCCGATTCGCCCCGCGCTTCGCGGTCGATGCGGGCCCGCATCACAGCCTCCTGCCGCTTCAGCCACACTGGGTTGGTGCGCAGTTCCGCCGGATCGATATCCGTCGGCAGACCCAGCTCGGCCAGCTTTTCCGGGGTGGGGTCTTCCCAGCCTGCTTCCCCGTACCACCAGGGAATGATCCCCTCATCCAGTGCCATGTGCATCACCTTCGCCTGGCTTGTCCCCCGGCACACCTGGCACTGCTTCAGAGCCGTGAACCCCAGCTCCCGCATCAGCCGGAAATGGCCCCGGATATCGGCCTCCGTCATACCCGGATGTTCAATAAACACACACCCCACCGGCCACGGCCGGATACGGCGAAACTTCGCCTGCATCGGCGAATCATGCAAAGCCAAATATTGGTTCTGGAGGAAAGGTTCAGTCGATTTCATGCGCAAAGGGGATCAAAATCGACATCGTCAATTCGGCATCCCCAATCCACAAGCCCAAAAATAAATTCATCAATAATTAAACGCGGTAAAAATACTTGCTCAGCAAGCTCGCTGTCCTGACCACCCGTGAATGGAACAATAAAAATTTTCACGGTAAAAAACTTGCGTTTTCACCGTGATGGTCCCGCCGTTAGGCGAATGAACAGATACATACCGGACTGTCTGAACAAGGTGATGAAAAATAAATTATGCGGTAAAAATAGTTGACGTGTTTGATGAGATGTGGCGGCGGGTGTGTGTCACGGCTTGCCATGGGGCGGGGGGCTGATTTCGTTCGTTTGCGTGAATGATCCACCGACAGTATCGACGCAGGACCTACCGGGCGAGGTGGGGTTGGTGGAGGCACGGGACTTTGTTCGGCGGAAGCCTTTTTTGTGCGCAAGCGGGGATGTTTTGCCTGAGATCATCAATAATTAAACGCGGTAAAAATACTTGCTCAGCAAGCTCGGTGTCCTGACCACCCGTGAATGGAACAATAAAATTTGCACGGTAAAAAAACTTGCGTTTTCACCGTGATGGTCCCGCCGTTAGGCAAATGAACAGATACATGCCGGACTGTCTGAACAAGGTGATGAAGAAATAAATTATGCGGTAAAAAAAGTTGACGTGTTTGATGAGATGTGGCGGCGGGTGTGTGTCACGGCTTGCCATGGGGCGGGGGGCTGATTTCGTTCGTTTGCGTGAATGATCCACCGACAGTATCGACGCAGGACCTACCGGGCGAGGTGGGGTTGGTGGAGGCACGGGACTTTGTTCGGCGGAAGCCTTTTTTGTGCGCAAGCGGGGATGTTTTGCCTGAGATCACTTTGCGCTATGAGACGTATGGGCATCTCAACAGGGCGAAGGACAACGCGATCCTCATCGGCCATGCGCTGAGCGGAGACCACCATTGCGCGGGCATTCACCGGATGACGGATCGGAAATCCGGCTGGTGGAATAATATGATTGGTCCGGGCAAGCCCATCGATACGGAGCGTTTTTTTGTGATCTGCTCGAATGTGCTCGGCGGGTGTATGGGGTCTACGGGGCCGCGCAGCACGGATCCGCGCACGGGCGAGGCGTATGGGCTTGATTTTCCGATTATTTCCATTCGCGACATGGTGGACGCGCAGTATGCCCTCATCACGGAGGAGCTTGGGCTGCCGGTGCTCCATGCTGTGGTGGGCGGTTCGATGGGCGGGATGCAGGCCCTGGAGTGGGGGCGGGCCTACCCGGATTTTGTTCGCCGTTTATTACCCATGGCGACGACAGCCCGGCAAAGCGCGCAGGCGATTGCCTTTAACGAAGTGGGGCGGATCGCGATCACGCAGGATCCGCGCTGGAATGGCGGGCGCTATGATCCGCAGCGGGGACCGGATGTCGGGCTGGCGGTGGCGCGCATGATGGCGCATATCACCTACCTGAGCGATCAGGGGATGGAGGTGAAGTTTGGGCGCGAGCGGGTGGCGGGGTCCACGGCGCGCACACTTTTCGACCCGGAGTTCGAGGTGGAGAGCTATCTGCGCTACCAGGGGCGCAGTTTCATTAACCGCTTCGATGCGACTTCGTATCTCTACATCACAAAGGCGATTGACCGCTTCGACCTCTATGGGCCCGAGGGCCAATTGGAGGAGAGCCTGCGACCGGTCACGGCGCGGGTGCTCGCGGTTGGCTTCAGCAGCGACTGGTTGTTTCCGCCGTCGCACAACCGAGCCATTGTTCATGCGCTTCTCCGCTGCGGTCGCGATGCCTCCTATGCGGAGGTGAAAAGCGATTTGGGACACGACAGTTTTCTTGTGCATTCGCCCGAACTCTACGCTCTCGTGAGCGACTTTCTGGCCCCTTGAATCCCCCTCTCCGATGCAACGCCAACACGTCAAACGGGAAACCGATCTACAAATCATCTCCACTTGGGTGGAGGAGGGACAGCGGGTGCTCGACCTGGGCTGCGGGCGGGGCGTGCTTCTGGAACATCTGGCGCAGTCAAAGGCTGTGTATGGGGTGGGGGTGGATCTTGATTTGGGTAAAGCGCAAGCCTGCATTCGCCGTGGGGTGAACGTTTACCAGGGGGACGCGCTTTCGTTAATGAAGATATACCCGGACCGGGCTTTCGATTGGGTGATTCTGTCGAGGACGGTGCAGGAGCTGGAAGCTCCCCGCGCGGTTTTCGACGAAGCGCTGCGGGTGGGGTGTCGCGTTGCGGTGGGGTTTGTGAACTTTGGTTACTGGAAGAACCGCCTCAGTTTGCTCTGGCGCGGAGCCCTTCCGCGTAACGAGGTCTTTCCGCTTCACTGGGAGGAGGGGAGCTCGGGCAATTCCGTGGCGGTGCGCACCTTTGAGTCTTTTTGTGAGCGCAACGGCATCCGCATGGAGCGGACGGTCTATTTGCGCGGCGATTGGCAGCGCCGTTGTCGTTTCGGCGCGGGTTTTCGGGCGGGGTATGCACTGTATGCGCTCAGCCGGGCAACGGAGGCAACGCCCGCGCTGGCGGCAGACCCGCCCATGCCGTCAACGAGCCACCGGTGAGAGGGGATGGGCTCCCCGGGGGGAATTGCACAAAAAGGCCGCCGCCCCTTGGGGAGCGGCGGCCGAAAGCTATCTTGAGGATAGAAGCTCCTCCGGATCAGTAGCGGAATCCGACCGTTGCGAAAACGGTGTGCGAGCGATTCGGACCCTCCGTCACGTGATAACCGAGACCCAGGCCCATGGTATCAGAAAGCCAGTAGTGGCCATTTACGCCTCCGAACCAGTTGGATTCCTTGTCGCCACCCTGATCCCGGGTCCAGCCGAGGAAGGGCGTGATGGTGAATTCGCCGACCGCGAACTCAGCGCCTCCAGTGAAGCCCCACTGCCAGCTGTTATCTCTGGTGGAGAAACCTCTCATGCGAGCCCTGGCCCATGTGTAAGAGAGATCAAGGGAGAGGAAAGGCTTCACACCGCTGGTCTCGGTGAAGAAGACATAGGAGCCGGCGATCTCATGCCCTGTGGCTCTCAAAGGGCTGTCCGTCAGACGGGCGTAGCGGTAGGAGAAGGAAAGGTCCATCCCGAGATCCGGCCCCGACTGAATGTTGTGGTTGAGGCCTGTGCCGACAGTCCAACCATCGAGGTCGGTGCCGCTGATCCAGCCATACCCGGCTCCGAAGCCAAAGTAGTTTTCTCCAAGCGGGTTGGGCAAAGTGTTGGCGGAGATACCAGTCACGGCCGCGAGAAGGCCGCTGAGCGCGGCAATGCTTTTGAGTTTGATTTTCATTTATGGGTTTTTTTTGAGGGTTTTGATGTTTCTTCTTGGAAGAATCGGAAGGAACAGTAATCGCTTTCCACCAGGGTCAAGAGAAACCGATCAAATGAGGAGTTTTCCGGGCCTCTGTTGGCGACGGCGAAAATCGATTCCTCGTATAGTCTTTAGAGACGCGTTTTTGTTCAAAAACAGACAGCGCTCACTGCCCCTAGACTTATTTTCCTGAGCGGCGGAAAATGCGGCTCGCACGCTTCCGGCCGCACCCGCTTGACATTGGAAACTTTCAGGATTTTCTGAAAGTTCATGATGAAAGGTTTCGTGGAGAAAGAAGCGGATGCCCTTGCCCTGGCGGAGGTGAGGGATGCGTTTGTGCGTCAATGGGGGGCGATGGGTAGCCAATGGGGCATCAACCGGAGCATGGCCATGATCCATGCGCTATTGCTCATTTCGCCCAAGCCGTTGGCTACCGACGACATCATGGAGGCCCTCTCCATCAGCCGGGGCAACGCCAACACCAATCTCCGCGACCTCGTCGATTGGGGGCTGGTCATGCCCGTGCTCTTGAAGGGTGACCGTCGGGATTTCTACACCGCCGAGAAGGATGTTTGGCAGATCTTCTGCATTGTCGCCCGCGAGCGGAAACGCCGGGAGATGGAACCGGCCCAGCGGGTGCTGGAAAATTGCGTGGAGCGCATCCGTGACATTCCCGGCGACGAAGCCCGTGTTTTGAGGGATCAACTCTCGGCGCTGTCCGATTTTGTATCCACGGCCAATGGTCTCATGGACCGGGTCTCGGCCCTCCCGCACGGCAAAGTCATTCCCCGCGTTCTTAAAGTGCTCACCTGAACCCTCCCATCCCACCTCCACATGGAAAAGAAGTAACGATGAAACGGTTGATTGTCTTTTTGGATAGCGAAAGCGCGAAGGCGCGGGCTTTGCGTCGTCTCCTCGCCCGGCGTGAATGGCGGGTGGATATCGAAATTCTCCCGATGCAAGGGCGGACTGTGCGGATGTGTTATCCCGAGTTGGGCCACGTCTCGGAGGATGCGGACATTGTGAGCCTCTCCGATACCGGGTTGGTGGAGGAGGGGAGGGCGGCTTGGCGCACGGTCATCTGGGCCTTCAAAGGCGGCGTGCCTTGGAGTGATTTTCTGGGAAGGATCGGCGCTGACGAGGCGTTTGATGAGTTGGTGAACGATCTCCTCTCCGGTCGCCTCGACATCAATGAAGAACCCCGCGCGGCCCTCGCGCGCGCTGATTTCACACCTCGCGCCATGGCGGTCGGTGCATAAGGTGAGAAAGCTTCCGCGCTTCTTCACTCTGGCGGTGTGGTCAAACTCTCCAATGGGCGGTCTGCCGTGACCGCCCATCCTGCCGCCCTCGCGGGTTTGAAGTGGGCACCGGAGGAGATCGTGACACCCCCCGCCCTTGGTTATCCTTCCGAATGATTGCAATTTCCCGGCTGGCCCATCCATCCTCTTGAGCGGTATGGAGTTTATCACGATCATCGGGGGCGTCTTTCTGATCCTCTTCGGATTGCGCTATGTGCGCAAGGGGTTTGCCCGTATCCTTGGCGGAGATCTTTTGGATTGGCTCCAGCGGTATACCCGGACGCGCCCCCGCGCTTTCATGGGGGGGGTGGTCGCGGGGACGGTCATGCCCTCGTCGACGGCGATGGCCTTTCTCTCCGTGCAAATGACGCGGGAGGGAAAGATTTCCTGGGCCAATGTGCTGGCGGTTTTGCTCGGGGCGCATGTGGGCATCACCGTGCTCATCCAGGTGCTGGCGCTTAATCTGCGGGAATACGCCCCACTCTTCCTGGCCGTGGGCGGGTTTCTTTTTCTCTTTCTGAAGGCCCAGCGCTTGCGGGGAATCGGCCAGGCGACTTTGGCTTTCGGGTTTCTTCTTCTCGCTATGGGGCTCATCTCCGGGGCCGCCCGGACCATCGCGACCGATCCCGCAATCGGCAACCTCTTCGAGGCTCTCGCTGCGTTGCCCTGGTTGCTCGTCTTTGGTGCGGTCGTGCTGACGATGCTCATCCAAAGCTCGACGGCCTCGATTGCCGTCGCCCTGGGCCTTGCGGCGAGCGGACAGGTGACCCTTCCGATGCTCCTGTTGTGGGTCCTCGGGGCGAACATCGGCCTTTGCCTGACCGTCCTCGTGGCCGGTTGGTCGCGGTTGGAGGGGCGGCGACTGGGGATATCCCTATTGCTGGTGAAGATCCCTCTCGCGGTGGCTTGCATTGCCGTGTTGCTGTCGGTGCCGGAAGAGACCCTGGCGCAGTTGCCCGGTTCCCTCAACCAGCAGGCCGCCTGGGCGCACACCCTCTTCAACCTCCTGGGCGTGATCGGCGCGTTCAACGCCGACCGGCTCGGTCGCTTGGCGCTGGTCTTCGCGCCCGATCCGACGGAGCCTGCGGAGTCGCCCTCGCGCCTCGATCCCATCTTGCAGCAACACCCTTCGCTCGCGGTTAATGCGGCGTTGCGGGAGACCCTGCGTTTGTTTGATACGCTGCACATTCTCAGAGAATCGGTCTTCGACGGTTTGCTCGCTCGCTACCGCCGGCCCAAACGGCAGCGGTGCACCGGCGGGCGGGCGGCCTTCTCGCCGTGCGCGATGAGGTGGTGTCTTTTCTCGACGGCGTATCGGATGAGGATCTCGACAAAAACAGCCGGGTGATGAAAGACACGCTGGACGACCTCATGCGGGAAATGCCCGTGATCGTGCGCACATTCGAGCGTGACCTCCTCGAAGAGGCCCGGGAGCTGATCACGAAATCGCCCGAGGCCGTTGAAAAAGCCCTGCCGCTTCTCGAAGAGGCGGGCCGACGTTGCGCCCAGCAGATTGAGTCCATCGCCCGTATGCTCATGCAGCAAAACCGTGATCTGGCGCGCGACATCCTTGCCCGCAAGCAGGAGAACAGCGCCTGGATGATCTCCGTGAAACGCCAGCACACGAGCCTGCCGGACCCGGCCTGGGAAATCATCGACGATTTCCAGCAACTCAACCGCCGCCTCACGGGTGTGGTCTACGTTTTTTGTGGAGACACCCCCCTGGCGGAGAATTTGTAGGAGAGGCGCGGGGGGTGACGCGATAACCCTGCCGCCGCCGGACGATTTCCCGTTCTCCGGCGGGGTGTGTGACCGCAAAGTAACCTGATCCTGTGGAAGGCTTGAAATGAATTGT
>JAFIGE010000218.1 GCA_020831585.1 Opitutales bacterium
GCGCGCCGGGCGAATGAGGAGGACCGTTGCAAGGGTAGATTCTGGGAGGGGCGCTTCAAGTGTCAGCGTCTGGCGGATGCGGGAGCGGTGGCGGCGTGCATGGCCTATGTGGATCTGAATCCGGTGCGGGCGGGGGTGGCGGAGACGCCGGAGGCGAGCGAGTATTGCGGAGCAGGGGATCGGCTGCGGGCGCGCCGGGGTCGTGCGGAACTGGCGGCGTGGAGGGCATCCGGGGGAGATGAGTCGAGCGCGACGGAGGCGCCCGCCTTCGCTCTTCAAGCTACGGCGCGGCAGGCAGAGGAAATTGAGCGGGCGCGTGGAGACGTGGAGCGGGCGCGCTGGCTGGCACCGGTGGAGGCGGGGGAGGGTGGGGTGCTGGGAATGAGCGAGGAGCGCTATTTGCAGTTGGTGGACTGGACGGGTCGGCGCATACGGGACGACAAAGTGGGATCAATTCCGGCGGACTTGGCTCCGGTGCTGGAGCGTTTGGAGCTGGATGTGGAGAATTGGATTTCGACGGTGGAGCGCTACGGAAGCCTGTATCACCGTGTGGCGGGGCGAATGGAGAAGCTGGCGGAAGCGGCGCGTGCGGCGGGTCAGCGCTGGTTCAAGCGCCGCGACCGGGAGGCGTGCGCGGGGGTATATCGGGCGGCGTAATGAACATTTACCCGTTCCGGGATCGAGCGGGCCGTGCTGGAAGGAGCCCCTCGCATCTTGAGGCGCGAGAAGCGGAGGGTGCGTTTGTTGATGCCGACGGATTGAGTTCCGCATGTTTGGGTTGCCGGGTTTGCCACATGAAAGCCGTCCGTTAGACGCTCTCTTTAACTGATGACGCCCGACCGGGGAGGTTCCATCGAGTTCGACTCTATTTCCACACCCTGAGGAAGACGGGTTTCGTCAAGTATATTACAAGGACGTCCTAATTCTTTCGGGTGATCGCCCATATTTTGCTTTATCACCAGACCCTTGGGGCCGGAGGAACGCGCGCACCGCCCGCCTTGGCCACCCTGAGGTAACGAAAGCCTTGCCCCGAACCGTAAAACCTAACGGACTACAGTCCGTTGGCTGCGACCGCTTACGCCCTCAACTGCTCTTTTTAGGATAAATGATGACGCCCAAGCGCGGAAGTCCCATCGCATTCCTATCTCTACACCCCGATGAAGGCAGGTTTGGTCAAGTATATTACATGGATGTCTTTATAAATTATGAAAAAGGCCTCTCAAGGTGGTGTATTTTAACCCGCAAAATCGTGGTGCACTTCAACCCGCAAAATGACACGTAAGGACTGGAAAGGACTGCGCAGCGTCATGCGGATTGAATCCTGGCGCACCGAGAAGGGCCGCGAGCCAACCTTTGAGAAACGCTATGCCATTACCAGTCGTGCACCAAACGCGAAGGCCCTCGCCAGGAGCCAGCGGGCGCACTGGAGCGTCGAGAACCAGAACCACTGGATGCTCGATGTCTACTTTGGCGAAGACGCTTCGCGGGTGCGCGAGGGGCACGCCTAAAAGAACCTCACGACATTGCGCCGTCTGTGCCTCAACATCGTCCGGGAGGCCCAACGGGTGCAGGAAAAACGCGTTAGCGTGCCCCGCTTGTTGCGCCGGTGCGCCATGACCGACGAACACCTCCTCGAAGTCCTTCAGCAAGGCATGCCCGTTTATGCTAATGCACCGTCAGCCCCGTGATTATCGGATCTTCGGTTGCCCTGCTCGGCCTACCCGAACGCATCTTCATCACGCCCGTCGCCCTCACCCTCCCGCCAACGGCTCCGAGACGATCAAAGAAATGAACTCAAAACCCAGAAATGGACTAGGGAATGTGGGTTGTTGGACTCAAACCGCAACCGCTCAAACGGGTTCAGGGCAACTCCGGCGACCAATCCGGGTGGCGCCCTTCGGCGATGAACACAGGATCGCCGGTCCCGTCGCTCCGGATCTTGTAGATTTGATCGGTGCCGACAACATAAGCGATCCACTCATCGTCGGGAGACCACGTGGGTAAGAATCCGGTAGCCAGCGTGGTGAATGAGTTCGTCGTTAGATCCCGGATACGAATTTCATTATCTCTGGAATAAGCGATTCGGTCACCGGTGCTGTCCCATGCCGGAGACCCACCCGCCCCAAGGGATCCACTGAGGCTGGAAGAGCTGCCGTTGGCATTAATCGTGAAGAGTGAAAAATTACCAAGGGTGAAAATATTGTCACCATTCGCTGCGGAAAAGGCGATGCGGGTGCCATCGGCCGAGTAGCGAGGTCCAATCTTCCAAGTTCGCCCGGTGTTGTGAATAAATGCATTAGCACTTCCGCTGCCCCCGCTGATCCGATATAATAGATACGGGTTGTTCGCGGGAACAGGGCCGCCGATAGCCCGGGCGGTAAAGACGATATCACCATTCACGCGCTGGTCGGCATCGAGAACGGTCCTGCTGCTATTGCTATACACGGTTGTAATGCTTCCGGTCGCGAGAGTGACCCGGCGCAACTGATCATAGGAACCGCTGCCCCCTCCGGTAAACAGAATGGAAGCGCCGTCCGGTGCCCAACGGGGCAAGGAAGGATACCTAAGCGTGCCGGTATTTGCGACCGCTTGCTCATTACTGCCATCGGGGTTGATCGTGTAGATCGTGTTACCCCGGCTAAAAGCGATGCGCGAGGTGCTGGGGGGAGGAGGCGGGGGCGCAGGCTGTAGAACAATCGGCGAACAGAAAGCAAATGGAGTTTCAACAAGCAAATCCTGGGACAGTATCCAATCCCCTGGCGCGAGAGTGATCGAGAGAGTCGTTGGGGTAAGGTAATCGTCGGATACGAAGCGACCGTCCTGATTCGTAATATCGGGAATCCAAGTGTCATTGGCGATATTGGTAATGATCATCGTCACATCAGAAAGCGGGTTGCCATCCGGATCGACCATCTGCCCCTCGACCACCTGTCTCCGGGAAACCTCAAAGGTCACGGTAGCCCCCACGGGAGGCGATTCCAGCACCATGGTCCTAGGAGAAAAACGCCAGCCCCCGCCCTGACAGGCCCTCGGCGTCAAACTGACCACACCCTGAACTTCGACGAATTCGCCGAAATTCAAAATCAAAGGTCCCACTGTCCGTTCGCCGATTTCATCCGAAACATCGAGTTGAAGATCGACGAGTTGGCTCGACGGGAAGGTTTGTCCCTCCGCCGCGACAAAGTAAACATCAATGGTATAAGGCCCTGTGCACGGTTCGAAGAGAATGCTGCGCCCCAGAGATAAAACGGTGTCCGTGATGAGGATTGTATCGCCCGAACACCAGTCGACTCCGGACCCCCGGATGTCAATGTTGGTCACAGGCGCGAATTCGAGGGGAGCGATATTGACCAGTTCGACAGTATCCCCGAGGTCGATCAACATCAACGAGGTCAAGTTCCACACGTTTTGGAGATTTGAGACCGCGCTTCCCCTCAGATTGAGGGTTTCAAGGGCCGTTAGATCGGTGAGGGGTGCAATGGATTGCACGGGCGTATCGCGCAAATCCAGCGCCCTTAGAGCGGTGTGAAGACCGAGCGGCGCGAGATCGACGACATCTGTGCCGCGCGCGGAAAAATGCTCCAAGCCACTGATTGAGGCCAGGGGCGAGAGATCCGAAACCACGGTCCCGTCAATGTTGAGATAGGATAGACTTTCGATATTCGACAAGCCGCTCAGATCGTCGATCGAAGAATGACTCAAAATGAGCGTGGTGATCCCGGTGTTCTCAAGAAGGTTGAGAGCGGCGGAATCGAAGCTCGAACCGGATAGATCCAGCATTTCCAAATGCGGTAGATAAGCCAGAAAATCCAAATCACTCAAATCAAAGCCGTTGATCGTCAACGAAGTCATTTCGCCCATGCGACCAATGAAATGGGGATCCAGGGGCTGATTTTTTCCAAGAAGATCCAGGCGGGTCAGTCCCGGAAGGAAATAGAGATCCTCGGTCGCAATCGCATCGCCGGTTGACTCAATCACCAGGATCTTAATGTCCGATAACATTCCCAAAGTTATCGGCACAGCGGGGTCGCTCAACTCCGGATAAATCTGTTCAAGGATATTGCGGGCTTTCGACACAACCGAGGGATCATTGAATGTAACCGCCGCCAGGGATTCATCCCCCTCCACAACCAGACGCATGAATCCGATTCCGGTTCTCTCCGAAATCCGCTCATTATATATTACGGTATCGCCTCGAATCGTTTCGACGATATACTCAGGACCTCGAAACCAGTCTACCAGATCGGCGGACACTTCCGCACTGAACGTGATTCCCTCAATATCCGGAGGGCGCACCAAAACCATTTCGAGGCCGGAAGCACCGCTTGATTGCGCCTTCCGAATCTCCGGCAAAAACTCCGCCGGAGATGCCTCCGGCGAGGCCCGGAAAGCATAGCGGAGCAAATTCGTCTCATTGTCCGAAATACTCTGCATGGGCAGCCATGCCTCCGCAGGGACGGAGTGTTCAACCAACCAATCCGTGTAGTGATAACCACTTCCGCGTATAATTCCGGCCAGACTAACCAAGAAAAGCCCTGCTAATAACAAGACTCGAAAAACATAAGTAGAGTTAAGAATTGCAGTCATTAATTATGATTTCTGCGATGCCCATGCTGAGTCAACATTTAAATCACGCAATTGGTGACTGCCACAGGGCACCTCATTCCAATCGCGTAAGTCTTTGATTTTTGGCGATGACGCCCAGGAACCCGTCAAGTTTTCTCCGGACTTTGTGGGTAAAGGCCGGGGCGGGGGTGCCCGGCAGGGTTCTGCGCCAGAGCGTGAGCACCGCTCCGCGCAGCAGGGCGAGGTTGGCGGTGGTGTGGCCGGTGCGGCAGCGGCTTTTGTCCTCAAGGAAGGTGGCGTCGCGGGGATGGTGGTTTTTGTTTTCGATGTTCCAGTGCAGGCGGATGTCGCTGAGCAGTTCGTGCAGGGTCCCGTCCGGGGAGTCGGTAATGAAGAGCCTTCGCCCGCGGGTGCTTTGGGCACCTTCGCTTTGGGAGGCCTTCTTTTGTATGCTTTCGCGGGTCACCTCGATGATGCGCCGGATGCAGGGGAAGCCCATTTGCAGTGGGTCCACAGCGGCGGTGCGGATGCCGCGCTGGTCAAGGCGGCCGTGCTCCAGTTGCCAGGATGAGGTCAAAAAGGGGGAGCGTCCTGTTCGAAGCGGCGTTGGGCCTGTTCGAGGGCTTTGAGCTGGTTGGCTTTGAGTTGCATGAGCACGTGCCCTCCATGGTCCTGCACGACGGTGCGCACGAGCTCTTTGTGGCTGTAGAGGGCATCGCCCCGGATCCATTTGTCCTCGAGTTTTCCGGGTTCGATCTCGTCGATGAGCTTTTTCATCAAGGCCTGTTCCTGACCGTTGCCACTGGCGGCGAACTGGGCCACGGGGGTGCCGTCGCGCGCATCCACGAGGGAGACAAGGGTGGCGAGGTTTTTGCCGATGACCTTGCCGTCGATGGCGAGCAGACGGGGCACTTCGCCGTGCTGGCTTTCATGCCAGTGGTTGAGCGAGAAAAATCCAGCATAAAAATCCAGTAAAAATCCAGGACACCCCAAATTTATACTTGACCCGAGCGCAGATTTCCGGCGTGATGGCGCTTATGTTCATGATGCTTTCAATAATCACCCAGGAGGAGAAATGACCATGGCGCGAAAATTTGTTTACCGCCCCGGCGAGGCGGGTGTTTTCCACTGCATCAACCGCTGTGTGCGGCGGGCTTTCCTATGCGGCTGGGATGACTACTCGGGCAAATCTTTCGAGCACCGGCGGGAGTGGGTGCGGGAGCGGGTGAAGGAGCTGTGCGGGATCTTTGCGCTGGATGTGTGCGCCTACGCGGTCATGAGCAATCATGTCCATTTGGTTGTGCGGACACGCCCGGATATGGTTTCGGGCTGGAGCGATGAGGAGGTGGCGCGGCGGTGGTTGCGGTTGTGTCCGGGGCGGCGGGACCAGATCGGGGCGAGTGTGGAGGCGG
>JAFIGE010000035.1 GCA_020831585.1 Opitutales bacterium
TGGCAAAGAGGGAGCCGCGTGCTTTAGCCGCGGAACCCGCGGCATTGGGGCCGGACCCCATCGACCTTCCCGGCGCGTCTCTCTGGATTCCCGCCCGCTGCCAACCCTTTCCCAGATCCACGGATCCCTTCCTTTCGGGTATTTGGTATGGTTCGTGGACCATGGCACCCTCCTGAGACCGGTCCTGTCCACGAAATACACAAACCACACGAAGGGCGCTTGGCAAAGAGGGAGCCGCGTGCTTTAGCCGCGGAACCCGCGGCATTGGGGCCGGACCCCATCGACCTTCCCGGCGCGTCTCTCTGGATTCCCGCCCGCTGCCAACCCTTTCCCAGATCTACGTATCCCTTCCTTTCGGGTATTTGGTGTGGTTCGTGGACCATGGCACCTTCCTGAGACCGGTCCGCACAATTTGGTAAGCATTCAATCACCCATTCCGCTTGACAAAGTAAGCATTCACTTACTTATCTCTTCAAATGCTCGCCCAGCCCCATACGCGCATGACTGCCGAAGAGCGCCGCCAATCCATTGTTCAGGCGGCCATGCATGTGTTTGCCGAAAAGGGGTTTGCGCGGGCAACAACACGGGACTTGGCCGAGGCGGCGGGCATTTCGGAGGCCTTGCTCTACCGCCACTTCAGCAGCAAAGAAGCCATCTACGAGGGCATTCAGGACTGCATCTGCGACCGACGGGCACCGGTCATGGAGGAACTGGGTAAACAAGCGGTTTCCACCCTCGGGCTCGTGCTCGTGATTTACACGATGCACCGGCTCATCGCCAGCCGCTCCGTTGAGGCCGAGCCGGCCCACACCGCAACCTCCCGCCTCATGGTGCAAAGCTGCCTCGAGGATGGCCATTTTGTGAAGTCGTTTCACGACGCCCGCTTCGCCCGGATTGTTCCCTATTTTGAGCAGTGTGCCGACGCTGCGCGGGAGGCGGGCGACCTCGTGGCCGGGCCGATGAGCGACGCCGAGCGCTTCTGGTTCGCCCAGCACGTCGCGGTCGGCCTCTGTCTCGCCGAAATGCCCCCCGAGTTACCATACAACTACCAGCAGCCTGACCCGCTCAAGCGCCGCCGCCACGCCTATTTTTTTGCCTTGCGGGGAATCGGCCTGACCGACGACGCCATCGCCCGCCACGCCGAGAGCGACGAACTCCACGCGGCCTTCGCCGCCCTCAATCTCGACCGCTGAATTGCCATCCGCGCGTCCCCTACCCCCGCCGAAATTTTTATCCAAATAAGTTAGTAAACGCTTACTCATCATGAAATATCTCTATGGAACAACAGGTTTGGCTGTCCTTCTGCTCGCACTTGCGGGTTGCACCCGTGAAGCAGCAACGGTGCCGGAACGGGCCACGCCGGTATGGGCGCGGGCGGTCGCCGCCGAGAAGGGCTACACGGCGGAGCGTGTCTTCGTGGGAGTGGTCCGCGCGCGGCGGTCGGGCGAGGTCGGATTTGAAGTCGCCGGGACGATCAACGGGCTGGCCGTCGAGGTCGGCGATGCGGTCGCGCCGGGGGATGTGCTCGCCCGTCTCGACACGCGTCGGTTGGAGGCGCGCCTGGCGGAGGCCCGCGCGGCCGAGGCGGAGGCCCACTCGCAACTCGCACTCGCCCGCTCGACCCTCCAACGCACCCAGGAGGCCCGTCGCCTGAATGCCGTCTCCCAACAAGCCGAAGACGAAGCGATGAACACCATGACAGGGGCGGAAGCACGCCTCGCGCGGACGGCGGCGCTGGTCGAGGTGATCGAGGTCGATCTGGAAAAGTCGGTTCTCCGCGCACCTTACGCGGCCACGATTGATGTGCGCCTGGTGGATCTCGGTGCCAGCATCGCGCCGGGGCAACCGATTCTCCGCCTCGTCAGCAACGGACAGCCGGAGATCCGTTTCACCGCCTCAGCGGACGCGGCGGCTCATTGGCAACTGGGGGACCGCATGCGCGTCACCGCCCCGGGATGGGAAGGCGAAGGCACCCTCACCCGCGTGCGCGGCCAGCGCGACGCCCAGACGCGCGCGGTCGAAGCTTTTCTGGAACTCGACGTGGCGGCGGGTGCCCCCCGCCCCGAAACGGTTGTCACCGTGCGGATTGAGAGACCGGTTGTGCAAGCGGGTTTCTGGCTGGAGCGCCAGGCCCTGACCGAGGGCACGCGCGGACTCTGGGCCTGCTTCGTGGCCGTGCCCGTCTCCGGTGAAACGCCCCCCGGCGGTCCCACCCACCGGCTCGAACGGGTCGACTTGGAGTGGCTCCATGCGGCGGGCGACCGCGTCTTTGTGCGCGGCCCCTTGCAGTCCGGCAACGTGGTCGTGCGCGAGGGCCTGCACCGGCTCACCCCCGGGCTCGGGGTCCGCCTTGTCGACAACACCGTAGCATCCCGTTGAGGAACCCGCCATGCAACCGGACAATCCCTCCAACGGCGGCCTCGCCACTCTCTTTTTCCGCAACCGCCACCTCCTCGCACTCGCCACCGTCATCACCCTGGTGGCGGGTGCGGCGGCGCTGGAATCGCTCCCGCGCCTCGAAGACCCCGTCATCACGCAGCGCAACCCGATCGTGCTCACCGCCGTTCCGGGTGCTTCGGCGGAGCGGGTCGAGGCACTCGTCTCCAAGCCCATCGAGGACGCCCTCGCGGAAATCCCCGAAATCAAGACCCTCGCCTCAACCTCCCGCGACGGCATTTCGGTGGTCAACATTGAGTTGCAGGACAGCGTCACCCGCGCGACCAACCAAGCCGTCTTTTCCCGCATCCGCGAAGAACTCCGCGCCGTCGGACCGCTCCTCCCGCCGGAGGCGCGCACCCCGGAGTTTGACGAAAAACGCGGGGCCGTTGCCTTCACTGTTCTGGCCGCTATCAGGTGGGAAGGCGACGACGAGGCGGTCCTTCCCGGCCTCCTCAAGCGCCACGCGGAAGCCCTCGCCGACCGCCTCCGCAACGTCCCCGGCACCCAGCTCGTTCGCATTTACGGGGCACCGGAGGAGGAATTCCGCATCGACCTCGACCCCGCCGCCCTCGCCGGGATGGGGCTGACGGCGGGGGACGTTACCCGCATCATCCGCGAGGCCGACACCAAATCGCCGGCCGGTGTGCTTTACGCACGGGAATCCCAAATCGCCCTCGAAGTGGAGGCTGACCTCGATGCCGCCGAGCGCATCGGTGCCCTCCCCCTCCGCCGCGACGCCAACGGCGGCATCGTCCACCTCCGCGACATTGCGGACATTCAACGCGCCTGGCGCGAACCCGAAAGCGAGCTCGCCTCCGCCGACGGCAAACGGGCCGTCTTTGTCGCCGCCCGCGTCCAACCCGACCAGCGCGTCGACCGCTGGTCCGCCAGCGCCATCGCCGTAGTCGATGCCTATCGCGCCGAAGTCGGGCGCGGCCTCGGGCTCGACCTCGTCTTTGACCAAAACCGCTACACGACCGAGCGCCTCGGTGAACTCGCCTCCAGCCTGCTGCTGGGTGCTCTCGTTGTTGTCATCGTTGTCCTCATGACGATGGGCTGGCGGTCGGCCCTCATCGTCGGCAGCACCCTGCCCCTGACGGCGGCGGCAACCCTCTTTCTCCTCTCGGCCGGAGGCGGTTCGATTCAGCAAATGTCGATCTTCGGCATGATCATTGCCATCGGCCTCCTGATCGACAACGCCATCGTCACGACCGATGAAATCCGCTCCCGGATGGCCGCCGGAGCGGAGCCGTTAGAGGCCGTCGGAGGGGCCGTCCGGCACCTCTTCATCCCGCTCCTGTCGTCCAGCCTCACAACGATGCTGGCCTTTGCCCCGATCCTCCTGCTCCCCGGAAACGCGGGCGACTTTGTTGGCAGCATCGGCACCAGCGTCGTCCTCGCCATCGGCAGTTCGTTCTTCATCGCGATGACCCTGATCGCCGCCTACTCGGGCACCTTTGGGCGCTCCCGGCACCCGGCGACCGGTTCGGCCTGGTGGCGCAGCGGATTGCACACACCCCGCCTTTCCCGCGCTTTTGCCGGCAGCCTCGGGGCCGCCCTGCGTCACCCCTGGCTGGCTGTTCTCGCGTGCGCGCTCATTCCCCTGCTCGGGTTTTTCGCCGCCACCCGCACACCACTGGAGTTCTTCCCACCGACCGACCGCAACATGTTTTCGATCCGCGTGTGGCTCCCGGAAAACGCCTCCATCGCCGAGACCGAACGCACCCTCCGGGCCATCGAAACCGACCTCCGCGCCCGCCCCGAAGTGGAGCGCGTCCACTGGATCGCGGGCGGCAGCTTTCCCTCGGTTTACTACAACCTTGTGATGAACGTCGACAACTCCCCGGGCTTTGGGCGGCTCATTGTCGTGACCCGCACGGCCCGCGATGTCGTCCCCATCCTGACCAAAATCCAGGACCAATACCCGTCGCAATTTCCAGCCGCCCAAATCGTCGCCAATGCCTTCGGCCAGGGCCCGCCCACCGACGCCGAGATCGAGATCCGCGTCATCGGGCAAGACCTCACCGCCCTCCGCGAAGCGGGTGCCCTCGTGCGCCGCCTCCTCGCCGAAGATCCCCGCGTTCAAACCACCCGCACTTCGATTCCCGACGGCTCAATGAAACTCTGGTTTGTTCCCGATCGTCCGGAGATTCAGTTGGCCGGATGGAGCCCCCTCCGCATTGCCGACGAACTGCAAAGCCGCCTCGTCGGCCTCCCCGCCGGCACCGCCCTCGAAGACCTCGAGCCCATGCCGCTCCGTGTGCGCCTCGATTCCGATGCCCGCGACACGCCCGAAGCTCTCCGCGATCAATACCTCCCCGCCCCGACCGGCGAATGGATTCCCCTCGAAGCGCTCGGACGCCTCGAATACCGCCCCGCCCAGGGAGCGGTCACGCGGCGCGACCGCGAGCGCGTCAATACCATCCAGGGTTTCACCACCGCCGGAACCCTGCCCATTCAAGTGACCCGCGAAACCATCGACCGGCTCAACCACCCCGACGCCCCGCCCCTTCCCGCCGGGGTCCGCATCGAGGTGGGCGGCGAAGCGGAGGGGCAATCCAATGCGGTTGGCAACCTCACGCTCTATGTCCCCGTTTTGGTGACGCTCACCCTCGGCATCCTCATCCTCTCCTTCCGCAGCGTGCGCGTGGCCGCTATTCTCTGCACCGCCGCCTTTCTCTCCGTCGGTTTCGGTCTCCTCGCCGTCACCACCCTTGGCTATCCGCTCAGCCTCAACAGCATTCTCGGGAGTCTCGGCCTCGTCGGCCTCGCCTTCAACGCCAGCATCGTAGTGGTGGCATCGATACGTGCCAATCCGGTGGCGGCCGGGGGCGGAATCGACGGGATGGTCGACGCCGTCATGAGCTGCGGTCGCCACCTCACTTCAACCACCCTCACGACGATTGGCGGTTGCCTGCCCCTCATCCTGCTCGTCGGGGGCGATTTCTGGCCGCCCTTGGCCATTGTCCTCGTGGGCGGGGTCGGGGGATCCACCCTCCTCGCCCTCGTCTTCACGCCCGCCCTCTACCGCCGCTTTGCCGCCGTCCAACCGTAATCAGGCCATGACCCTTTTGTCACCAAATCACGCCATCCGCACCCTCCAGGTTTGCACCGTTCTTTTCGGCCTCAGCGGCTGCGCGGTGGGACCCCGTTATGCGACCCCCGAGCCGGCCGCCGCGCCAAACTGGCAGGAGAGTCCGCTCTCCGTATCCATGGAGCCGCTACACTGGAACAGCTACCACGACTGGGAGGTTCCCGCACTCCGCGAACTGCTCGCCCTCGCCGCAGCGGACAACCGCGACCTCGCCCGCGCCCGCGCCGACCTCGAAGAAGCCGTCGCCCGCCGCGGCCTTGTCCGGTCCGCCCTCTTTCCCCAAGTCGCCGCCGAGGGCAGCGCTAGCCGCCAGCGCCCGAGCGAAAACACCGCCCTCGCCCAGTCCCTTCCGCCCGGCACGCCGGCAGGTGTCCAGAATAGCTACGCCGCTGGCCTGAATGCCTCCTGGGAACTTGATCTCTTCGGCTTCAACCGTCGCCAGGTCGAGGGGGCCGATGCGCGTCTTGAGGCAACCGCCGCCCAACTCGACGCTGTGCGCCTCTCCATCGCGGCGGAAGTCGCCCTCGCCTACATCGAGTGGGCCGCCCTCGCCGAAGCCCTCGCCCTCGCCGAAGAGCGGCGCACGCTCCAGGCCGAGACCTACGCCCTCGTCCGCACCCGCGTTGAAACCGGCCTGGCCGATCCCCTCGCCGACCGCACTGCCCGGCGCGACCTCCGCCTCGCCGAAGCCGAACTGCCCACCCTGCGTGCCGCCTCCGCCGCCGCCCGCTACCGCCTTGCGGTGCTCACCGGGCAATCACCCGAGGCCTTCAACGCCCGCTTCACGCCGCCCGAAAGCCTGCCCGCCGATTCGCCGGAACAGCTCCCCGCCAGCCTCCCCGCCGGGGTCGTCCGCGCCCGGCCCGATGTGCAGGCAGCCGAACGCCACCTCGCCGCCGCCTATGCCGATCTCGGTGTCGCCGAGGCCGATTTCTACCCGCGCCTCCGCATCACCGGCGGCGTCGGCTGGGAAAGCGCCGGCAGCGGCGACCTCTTCGACGCCACCTCCCGCACCTGGCTCATTCGACCCGCCGTCCACCTGCCCCTCCTCCAGGGCGGCCGCCTCCGCGCCCAGCGCGGTTCCGCCGAAGCCCGCCTCGAAGCCGCCCGCGCCCGCTACGAGCAATCCATCCTCATCGCCCTCGCCGATGTCGAAACCGTCCTCGCCACCCACCTCGGCGCCCGCCAAAGCGCCACCGCCCTCGCCGAGGCAGCCGACGACGCCCGCGCCGCCGAAGCGCAAGCCGCCCATCTCTACGAAGTGGGCCTAGCCGACCTCGAAACCCTCCTCACCGCCCGCCGCCTCCGCAGCCAAACCGACACCCTCCGCCTCCAGGCCCGCACGGAAATCCACGCCCAAGCCATCCGCTACGAACGCGCCATCGCCAGGCAACCCTGACATTTCCTAAATCTCCGACCCACCCGATGCGCAGAGACAGAGTATGGAATACCCCTGTTTTTTATGAAAGAAATAATTCACTACCAAGATACGCACGACTTGACACTTGAGTGCGCAATCGAACTTTACCGCGCTGCCGGGCGGCCATTCGCAGGAAAACCTGAATCGCTGCATCGAGCGTTGCTCGTTTCGCACTCTCTTTTCACTGCTTGGCACGGCTCGCGTCTTGTCGGCCTCGGAAACGCCATTTCCGACCGCAGCCTGGTCGTCTATTACCCGCATCTGCTCATCCATCCCAATTATCAGCGGCGCGGTATCGGCTCCGAGCTGATGAGGCGCCTCACGGCGCGCTACGAAAACTCTTATCATCAAATGCTTTCGGCGCGCGATCAACTCCTGTTCCAAGCTGGGTTTCGGCTCGACCCGACAGAGCGGACAAGTTCAGATTCATATCGAGCACGATCACCAAGACAACACGAAACAAGATGACTGAACGCACCCTTTCGCTCGTTCCGCTCTCACTTCGCCACGTGGACGATTTTGTCCGCTACTGCGGCGAGCCGTCCTTGTGGACATGGTGGCTGCGGAAGCCCCCCCTCGATGCTGAAGGAATGCGGAACGAAGTTGAACGGGCGCTTGCCCAGCAGAAAAGTGGACACCGGACGCCCTTCGCGATTTTCCATCGCGAGCGGGCAGAGCACATTGGCAGCACCTCACTGTGGGATGTTGATAACGAGCACCGCTCTGTTGAAATTGGATCGACCTGGCTGGCGCTGCCCTTTCACGGGACTGGCGTAAATCGCGAGTGCAAAGAGTTGTTGCTTACCTACGCTTTCGACGAGCTGCGTATGAACCGTGTCGTGTTTCAGACAGACGAGTTGAACCTGCGGTCGCGCCGCGCCATTGAAAAGCTCGGCGCAAAGCTTGATGGTGTGATGCGGGAAGACAAAATCGTCTGGGACGGGCGCCTCAGGTCCTCAGCAATGTACAGTATTTTACGGAGTGAATGGAGACCGCTCACCCGTCTTGCAGCAATCCACGAAAATCCAGGCGAACAATGAAAACCGCAGCGCTTGGGTTCCTTGCTATTATGTGCACCGGGGTCGCCGGATACGCGATCTACGCCTACGCTGTGCTTGAACCGGGCACGACCGTTGCCCCGGAGATGAAGGCGACCTATGAGGCCCACAAGGTCACCATCCTGACGCATGTGTTCTTTGCCGCCGTGGCTTTGCTCGCCGGACCTTTCCAGTTCTTTCCGGTAATCCGGAAACATCCCGGGATCCATCGCAAAGTCGGATATGTTTATTTCAGTGCGGTCTTCATTGGGGGCACCGCCAGTCTCGGGATGGCCTTTATCGCCTACGGAGGCTTGGTCTCCACACTCGGGTTCGGTTCCCTCGCAGTGCTTTGGTTGTTCACCGCAGTGAAGGCACTGCTCGCTGTCCGCCAGAAGTCTTACGCTGCGCACAAAATCTGGGCGATCCGCTCTTTCGCCTTAACTTTCTCAGCCGTGACGCTCCGCGTCTACCTCGGCATCTTCTTTGCCATGGGCTTCGCCTTCGATTCCTTTTATCCCGCCCTCGCTTGGCTATGCTGGGTTCCCAATATTCTCTTTGTTGAGTGGATCCTCCTGCCGCGAATCGAGAAACTTAACTCCTTTGCCTGAAAGTGGATTTCTTCCAATGCAGAATCACT
Source organism: Opitutales bacterium (assembly GCA_020831585.1). Lineage (GTDB taxonomy): Bacteria > Verrucomicrobiota > Verrucomicrobiia > Opitutales > Oceanipulchritudinaceae > JAFIGE01. Next base: position 8,631 of record JAFIGE010000035.1, read on the forward strand.
TCCTGAGACGAGCAACCAATCATGACCGTGCTGACGTTGAGCGACTCGTCTTCACTGCCCTCGCCGAACATGGCCTCAAGCCCGATCCGTCTGCCACGGACTCGGATCTTCACGACATTGAAAAGAGCTATTTCGCGCGCGGAGGAACTTTTGAACTGCTGGTGAATGAATCCGGGCACATTGTCGGCTCAGTCGGCCTTTGTCCCACGACCGACTCCATCTGCGAACTGCGGAAGATGTATTTGGCGGCAGAGGTGCGGGGTCAGGGTTGGGGACGTCGGTTGCTTGAGCACGCTCTGGCGCGCGCGGCAGAGTTGGAGTTCCGGCGGGTGATTCTTGAGACTGCTTCGGTCCTGCGCGCAGCCATCGCACTCTACGAGCGCTATGGATTCCAGCGCTATTCGCCGGAACACCTCGCCGCTCGTGCTGATGCAGCGTATTACCTCGATCTCAAACCAACAAAGACGGTCGAACAATGAAAACCTGGTCGGGGGGACGATGGTATTTCTTGGGTTCCGTCCCGATGGTAACGAAGATCTGCTAACGGATCTCGAAATTCCGGAAAGCAAGATGGATAGGGTCTCCCCCAATCGGGGGAGGGGCGCTTCACGCGAAAGGCGGGCTGGGCGAACGCTGGGAGTTCCGGTATATTTTGGGAATGCCCACGCACACACCGCACAATCCCACCGAAATAACGCCCTCCGATCTCCACCGGATTCTGGATACGCCCACGACCCCCGTAATTTTGGACGTGCTCACGCCGGAAGCTCACGCGGAAGCCAGATTGCCTGGATCCATCAACGCCTGCGTGTATGCCGTCGCTTTCGCCGAGCAAGTCCTCTCCCTCATCGCCGACCAGGCCACGCCGATTGTGGTCTATGGTCAAAGCGACGAGACGGCCGAAGCCGAACAGGCCGCGCAACGGCTGCGCTCCTTTGGATACACCCATGTCACCCGCCTTTCCGGAGGGCTCACCGCTTGGAAAGCGGCCGGTCTTCCGGTCAAAGGATCTTCAACGGACCAGCCGCTCCCACCCGCCGGCACCTTCCCCGTCGACGTGGCCTCCAGCACAATTCTCTGGACCGGGCGCAACCGCTTCAATCACCACACGGGCACGCTCGCCCTGGGTTCGGGATCGCTGACGATGGAAGACGGTCAGCCAACCGCTGCCGCCTTCACCATCGACATGCGCAGCATCGCTTGCACCGACATCCGCGATGCCGCTGCCAACGCCGGTCTCGTCGCCCACTTGCTCGCCGACGACTTCTTTGCTGTCGACCGCTTTCCGGAAGCAAAGTTTGTCCTCACCAAAGCCCGTCCCCTTCTTTCGAGCACCGACGGCACACCCACGCATCACCTGAAGGGGGACTTCACCCTGCGGGGCATCACCGCTCCCATCGAATTCGACGCCACCCTCGACCCCCGACCCGAAGGCGGCTGGGGGGCGCAAGCCCTTTTCGCCATCGACCGGACGCGCTGGAATGTGCGCTACGGTTCGGGTCGCTTCTTCGCCCGCCTCGGCCAGCACCTCGTGAGCGACCACATCCACCTGCACCTCAAGATATTCACGAAAGCGCAGCCGCTGCGGCACGATTGACGGGCTTATCTCCCTTTCGCCTTCGACCGAAGTTGGCGACATCAACCTGATGTAAAGGAATGGATGAGTAGAGCGGGTGCCTCGCTCGCATTTTCCACTGCGATTTGAGCTTGTCCATTGATTCCCTATTCGGCTTTGTCAAATAAAGGCGATCGATTTACCAACCTTTATTTAAAAAAACCGAAAGGGCCGCTCTCATTAGATGACACCGCTCAATTTGCTTAGTCAGTTGAAGAACCCCGATGGGTCCCCGGCCCTGTGTCGGACCCCCGGGGCCTTGCCGGGTGCCCCTCCGGGAGAGGCTGGCTTTCTCATTGGCGGCGAGCGGTGTGAACGGATTCGCAACGAGCGAAAGCGGGACCGCTTCCCGGTGGCGTTTGCAGTCGACATTGTCACGGTAAATCCGATTCCTCAGGAACTCTCAGCATGACCACCGAATCCCACACGCAAATTGCCAATTTCATCTGGAGCATCTGCAACCTACTCCGGGGGCCTTACAAGCGGAACGAGTATCGCAAGGTCATCCTGCCCCTCACTGTCCTCCGGCGCTTTGACTGCATCCTTGCACCGACCAAACCAGCGGTGCTGAGGGAGCACGCCGAAATCAAGGCCAAGGGCGAAAACATCATCCGCCACCGTCTTTCCCAGATCACCGGCGTTCCCTTCTATAACCTCTCCAAACTAACGATCGGTGCACCTAGTCAGGGCGGTGGCCTCAACGGAGTCCTGGACGATCCGAACAACCTCGCCCCGGCCCTTAACAGCTACATCAATGGCTTCTCGCCCAATGTGCGGGGCATCATGGAGCGCTTCAAGTTCGGCGAACAGATCGCCTACATGGCCGAGAAGGACTTGCTTTATCTGGTCATCAAGGCCTTCGCGAGCATCGACCTTTCGCCTCAACGCGTGGACGAAATGCAGATGGGCTACGTCTTCGAGGAACTCATCCGAATCGGTGCGGAACAGTCGAATGAAGAAGCCGGGGAGCACTTTACTCCGCGCGAAGTGATCAAGCTCATGGTGAACCTGCTCCTCTCCCCGGAAAAGGATCTCGCCCGCAGCCACGTCGTCAAAACCATCTACGATCCCGCCTGTGGCACGGGTGGCATGCTCTCGGTGGCGGAAAACTACATTCGCCAGCTCAACGCTGAGGCCCAACCAAAGCTATTCGGCCAGGATTGGAACGACGAAGCCTGGGCCGTTTGCAAGTCCGACATGCTCATCAAGGGCGAGGAGGCCGATAATATCATACTCGGCGACACCTTTACCCGAGATGGCTTCGACCGAGACAGCCAGGGAAACAAGTGGAAGTTCGATTACATGCTCGCCAACCCTCCCTTCGGCGTGGAGTGGAAGCAGCAGCAAAAATACATCGAAAACGAAAAGGATACCCTCGGCTTCAGCGGGCGCTTCGGAGCAGGCACCCCGCGCGTAAATGACGGGGCTCTGCTCTTCCTCCAGCACATGATCGACAAGATGCGCGCCCCGCAGGATGGCGGCAGCCGGATCGCCATTGTTTTCAACGGCTCCCCGCTCTTCACCGGGGATGCGGGCGGGGGCGAGAGTGAAATCCGCCGCTGGATCATCGAAAACGACTGGCTGGAAGCCATCGTCGCCCTGCCCGAACAGCTTTTCTACAACACCGGCATCTCCACCTATCTTTGGGTGCTCACAAACCGTAAAGACGCGGAACGAAAGGGTAAGGTACAGCTCATCGACGCCCGCCAGTTCTGGGTGCAAATGGAGAAAAGCCTCGGAAACAAGCGTCGCCGCATAGGCGACCCCGGCGACAAGCCGAAGGACCCCGACCACATCGGCGACCTTACCCGCATCTTCGGCAATTTCACCGGCGGCGAAACCCGCGTCTTCAAGGAGAAGCACCCGATCACCAAAGAACTTGTGGATCGCGAACGCGTCGTCAGCAAAGTCTTCGACAACGAAGATTTCGGCTACCACAAGATCACCGTCGAGCGCCCGCTCCGGCTCAACTTTCAGGCAAGCGCCGAACGCATCGCCCTTATCGACGACAACACCCCGTTCAAAAATCTCGCCACAAGCAAGAAGAAGGACCCGGAAAAACGCATCGCTGAAATCGAAGCGGGCAAAGCGCGGCAGCAGCAGATCCGCGACCTGCTTAAAGCCCTCGGCGAGACCACTGGCGGAAAGCTTTTTAAGGACCGCAAAACCTTCCTCCTGACCCTCCGGGATCTCGACCGGAAGCGCGGCGTCCGCCTAAGCGCTCCAGAGTTGAAGGCCGTTCTCGCCGCTCTCGGCGAGCGCGACGAATCCGCCGAAATCTGCACCAAGCGCGACGGAGAACACGAGCCGGACACCGACCTGCGCGACACCGAGATGGTTCCGCTCAAGGAAAGCATCCACGGGTATTTCAAACGCGAGGTCCTGCCCCACGTTCCCGACGCCTGGATCGACGGAGAGAAAACAAAGATCGGCTACGAAATCCCCCTCAACCGCCACTTCTATCAATACGAGCCCCCGCGTGAGCTGGAGGTGATTTCCGCTGACATCCGCGCCCTCGAAGCCGATATTCTAAAACTGCTTAAAGAAGTAACCGCATGAGTGATCCCATTCCATTTCTGGCACCCCGCTTGGTCGGTGAACGCTTCAAGGGTCATGCTGTGCCTTTGGAGGTGCTTAAAGATCTCGCCGCTTTGGACGAGATCATCAAGGTGACCGCGAAATGGAAGTTTCTCCTCGCCCATCCGGATCGCAAGCGGGTGCCCCGTGGTTTCACGGAGGAAATCTCCCTCCGCGTCATTGACATTGAGCCGGGCAGCGCGATCCCAAAGATTATGCTCTTTGCCCTTGGAGGTCAGTTATTCTCGCCGCACCAGACTTACTTCGAAGATGCCCGAGACAGTGTGCTCTCCGCCATTGAAGCAGCCGCACACGGCGGCACCATCACCGAGCATCTGCCGGAGTCCATTTTACCCCATTTCGATCCACTCGGGCGCAGCCTGCGTGAGGATGAAGCAATTGAATTTCGCCCGTCGGATGCCGAGCATCCGGCCCGTCTCGACAAGACGGTCCGGCGAAAGCTCCTCCTGGCCTCATCCCAAACGCAAGAATATACAGATGAGGTCGTTTTGCGCGGCACCATCCCCGCCGCCGACCAGGAACGCCGCACCTTTGAACTTCAATTGATCAACGGCCAAAAAATCCCCGGCCCGATGGAAGCCTACCATTGGGAGACCCTCCTCGAGGCATTTAACGGATTTCGTGATAACGTCCGCGTTTCAATCAGCGGCATCGCACAATTTTCCCGGGCGAACAAGCTCCAGCGGATCGAGACGATAGAAGAAATCAACTTCCTGGAGGCGAATGACGTTTTGGCGCGCATCGATGAACTCCGCACCTTGAAAGACGGCTGGTTGGACGGGAAAGGACGGGCCCCTGCCTCCGAGGGCTTGGACTGGTTTGCCCACGAGTTCAGCCTCCGATACCCGCAGGCGCTCTCGCTACCGTATGTCTATCCCACTGGTGAAGGCGGCTTGCAGCTTGAGTGGAGTCATGCCCCCTACGAGACCTCCCTCGAAATCGACCTGGCCACCCGCGCCGCCGAGTGGCACAGCGTCCATTTGGAAAGAGGCAAAGAATTCAGCGAAAATCTCAACCTCGGCGAAGCCACAGGCTGGGAGACCCTGGCCGCGAAACTCAAGGAACAGGGAGCGCAGCAAGCATGAACGAAGCCACCCTCCTTCTCCGCCAGATCCACCCGGCGTTTGTCCAGGACGGGCGGATCACGTCCCAGGCTTTCCGCCCAACGCCCAAAGATCAATGCCAGCTCTCCGTTTACGACGGCGACCTGATCGATGGCGAAAAGGCGTGGATACACTACACCGAAGAACTGGCATTGCAATCCGTCGGTGTGCAGGCAGTCAGCTACACCGAATGCACCGAAATGGAGCTCTCCGTGCACAGCGATCCTGCAACGTTCCCGGAGCACGCCCTCATTGATTTCACCGGGCTTGGAAAAAAGACGATCGAGAAAAAAGCCAAACACCTGCGCTCGAAAGCGGAGCATCGCGGCTGGCTCTTCACCGCCAACCCTTAACAGCGCCACACAGCATGAACTTCCGACCCTACCCAAAATACAAACCCGACGGTGGCATCAACTCCGCCGCCATCGCAGATCTGATCAAGATCATCAAGGGATCATGAAGGAGCTTCTCGAAAATCTGAACGCCAGCCGTCTGGCCGCCTATCGCGCTTGCCCGCGCGATATTCTGGAGCACGCCGGAAAGGAAGAATCCGTCTCTGCGGGCGGCTACGGCTACCGGCAGATTCTTGAGCTGGTTCAGAATGGAGCGGACGCGATCCTCGAAGCCCAGCAAAATAGCATTCCCGATCCCCACTCCCGCATCGAAGTGCGCCTGACCGATTCGCACGTGTATGTGGCCAACACCGGCGCGCCCCTATCGGAACAAGGCTTGGAAGCCTTACTGAGTTCGGACCTTTCCCCAAAACGCGGAAATCAAATTGGCCGTTTTGGCCTTGGATTCAAATCCCTCCTCCGCCTCGGTGGGGTGATCGATCTCTTCACCCGCGCAAATGGAAACATTCGCTTTGATCCGGAAAGATGCTGCCGCGAGTTACGTGACGCATTCAGCACCTCGAAGGCCCCCGGTCTTCGTTTGGCGTGGCCGCTTGACATTACGGCCCGGGCTGCGGATCCCGTACTCGAATCCCTGGCATGGGCGGAAACGGTTGTGCGCGCCGAAGTTTGCGCTCCCGGGCTACGTGAGCACCTCGATACCGAGATTCGGGAGTTCCCGCGAGAGTTTCTGCTCTTTCTCGATCACCCCGTCGAATTGAAGCTCGCCACCCGAACAGCCGAACCGGTGGTCCTGCGGGTTGAGCATCAGAACGACATAAAGATCCTCCATTCCGGGGCGGAGCAAACGCGCTGGCGGGTTTTCTCCCGTGAGGTCACGATGGAAGATCAGGACGCCGCCATTGATGCCACTTCTATCCACGCACGGAAAATTGTGCCGCTGGCTTGGGCCACCCCTCTGGACACCAAACGCGAGGAAGCCGGGCGTTTCTGGGCCTTCTTCCCAACGCACACGCCCACCTATTTGCAGGGCATTCTCAACGCCCCCTGGAAGCTGAACAGTGATCGCAACTCACTTGTGCGGGGCGAGTGGAATACGGCTCTTATGCGGGCGGCGGCGGAGTTGGTCGTTGAGCGGTTGCCGACACTCTCGACTCCCGACGATCCGGGACGCCTCCTCGACGCGTTCCCTCGCCAGCCCGAGCGGCAGGACGACGACGCCGTCCCCATGATCAATGCGATTTGGCAGGCATTGATGGAGGCCGAGATTCTCCCCGATGCGGCCGGGACGTTGCGCAGCCCAAAGCACCTCCTACGCCCACCGCGCGATGACCGGTCTCTTGCCGAACAATGGCAGTCTCTGTCTCCACCTGAGGGCAAGGCTAGGGTTGTGCATGCCTCCTGCCTCGAGCGCCTGCGCAGCAGCCGCCTCAATGCGCTGGCCGATCGTTTACGGCCAAAAGAGTTGCAATGGAATGAAGTGCCGCCCCTCTCCCGCGCAGGCGCAGCCGGGTGGTTCGCGGTGGTCGCCTCAAGCGACACTCCAAAGGCACTGAAGGTTCTCCGACTAGCCGAAGCCTTTCACGAAGCTTGCTCGGGGCAGGAATGGAGCAAAACGCAAGCTTCACTTCGCATTATCCCAACGGAGGACGGCGGGTTGGCCACTTCCGGCGAGGTCGTCATTGTTCCCCAAGGGACCCACACACCGGAAGGGCGAAAGGCCGTCGCGTCATCCCTCGCGGCCACAGCCGAAGGTCGGCGGATATTGGCGGAAATCTTTCACGTCGGTGGCCTGGACGATGGGAACTGGAGAAAGATCCTCACGGAATCACTGCCCGACTACCGATTTTCCAATGGGTGGGAGGAATTCTGGACCAATCTCCGCTCCGCACCCGAACATGTCGCCCAGCGTTTTATCGCTGACAAACGAGCTGGAATTTGTGTGCGTGCACGCAGTGGTTCTTGGAAGGGCAACCACGAGGTTCTGCTCCCGGGAGAGATCGTTCGTGAAGATGATACGACCCAAAATTCAAAAGTCTTGGTCCACGCGGAAACCCACGCTTTGGATCATGACCGTCTGACCAAGATTGGGGTCGCAGATTGTCCGTCCCTCACCGAAGAAGAAGGTGTTTTTGATGGGTTGACCGAGTGGCTCGGTTTTTGGCGGAAGCATTTTCGGTCGAACAACAATCAAGGCCGCCGCCCGCAAGCCAAGTGCCTAAATCCACAAGGATTATCCCTGCCCATCGCAACCCGCTTTCTTTCTCAGATCACCGGACCAGCCAATGCCCGGCTTACGTTTAAGCTCCTTCCGTTGCTAGACAACTGCCCCCAAACCTGCTCCTTCGGGCACGACACATCGCATGCCTATCCAAAAATCGATGTCCCCCATCCACTCCCCTGGCTCCTTCTTCGCCACGGAACAGTAATGGTGGGCGGAATGTCCGTTCAACTTCGAGCGTATGTCCACCGCGCCGCTCAATGCACATCGGCACTCTCAGCGGTGCCGAATCTTCTGCCCCCCCTATCCGCGTCAGCCATCGAGCGCCTGAGGGCGCACACGGAACCTCCCTGCGCACCGCCCACGGAAGAAATCCGAGGCTTTTGGCGGACTTGTATTCGAGCTGTCAGCACGCCTGACCGACTGAAAGACGACGGCCTCTCCCCTCTCTGGTCAGCCGCCGCGCGGGATGATGTCGTGCCGGAGGCATTTCTCACGGCGTCCGGTGAGGTTCCGCTCTCCGCTGTCTTCGTAACCAGCTCACCCGACCTTGCCCGGCGTGTTCGCAATCCGGATCGAATCGTGATCACGCTCGATGAGCACGCGCTCCACCTTTGGCAAACAGAGGGAGCGCGCCCCTTGGCCGATCTTGTCAAACCGGAGTGGGACGGCGTCACCGGACCCGATCTCCTGCTTCTCGATGCCATTCCCGAACTGGCCCCGGTGCTGACAAATCAAGCGAGTATTGAGGCACGCTGTCAGCCGGTGGATGGCCTGTGTCTCGTTGTTGGCGAGGGCCGCGACGCGCTTCCCTGCCTGATGTGGGAGGACCGGCTGCTTCTCGATCTGGTTGGACTCCGCACACTCCCGCGCCACGACCGCTTTGCTTCGCTCCTCCGCGAACTCGCCTCGGCAGGATGGCTCACCGTATCCATGGAAGAGGCGCTGCGCATCATCGCTGACGCAACGGTGGAAGCTCAACGGGCCGCCGTGGCCGCCGCGCCTGATCTGCCCGCCCGCCTCCTGGCTGCGGTCGAGGAGCGCCCGGAACCTTTGCGGGCCGCGCTGGGCGGCTTGGCCAACCAGCCCTTCGTCCAGGGTTCGACTCTCCGGCAACTGGCTGAACTGGTCCTCGCCCACCACGGCCCCGCCACGCTCTCTCATTTACGGGATGCCCTCGAAGAATCGGGTTTGCAGCCGCCGCGCCGCTGGAACACGGCCGAAGCACGGACTTTTGTCACCGCAATCGGTTTTCCCGAAAGTTTCGCCGATGCGTCCGCCGCCCGCCGCGAACCCGAGGAATGGATCACCGGCCCTATTGAGCTTCCACCCCTGCATGACTTCCAGGAGGAAGTCTTTGACGGTGTGCGCAGCCTCCTCGCTTCCGCCGAAAATCGCCGCCGGGCCGTGGTGAGCCTTCCCACCGGCGGCGGCAAGACCCGGGTGACCGTGGAGGCTGCCGTCAGGCTTGTCCTCGCTCCTCCCGGCGGACGCCGCAGCGTCATCTGGATTGCTCAAAGCGACGAGCTATGCGAACAGGCAGTGCAGGCTTTCCGTCAGGTCTGGCTCAATCTCGGTGCCCAACGAACGGAGCTGCGCATCGTCCGCTTATGGGGAGGCAATCCCAACCCCGCCCCACAGGAGACCGATAAACCCCTGGTCATTGTTGCGTCGATACAGACCCTGAATGCCCGGATGGGTGGGGCGGCCCTCGAATGGCTTCAGCAACCAGGCTTGGTCGTCGTGGATGAATGTCACCACGCCATCACCCCGTCCTACACCAATCTGCTTCGCTGGCTCGATGCCGAGGCTCGCCCCGCCGGAGCGCCCCCCCGCGACGAGCCGCCCATCCTCGGTCTCAGCGCCACCCCTTTTCGGATGGACGACGACGAAAGCCGCCGTCTCGCCGCCCGATTTGGCAAGATCTGGTTGCCGGGCGATCAGGCCGACCTCCACCATCGCCTCCGGACCCAGGGCGTCCTTGCGGAAATCGACAGCGAAGCGCTTCGCTCCCGAGCCAGTCTCACCGATGAGGAGACGAGCCAGTTTGATCGCCACCGTGAGCAGATGGACGGTCTCGACTTCGAACGTATGCTGGAAGCCCTCAATCAGCGGCTTGCCGGGGTCGAAGAGCGCAATCAGCAAATTCTGGAGTGCGTGCAACAAGCTCCCCAGCGCTCCATTCTCCTTTTCGCCAATTCCATCGACCACGCCACCGAACTCTCTGCCCGCCTGAACCTGCTCGGCATTCCCTCGGCTTCCATCAGTGGCGACACGCCACGGGTTTCCCGACGCTACTTTCTCGAAAAATTCCAGCGGGGCGATTTGCGCGTCCTCTGCAACCACAGCGTGCTCAGCACTGGTTTTGACGCCCCCCGCACCGACATGCTTCTCATCGCCCGGCAAATCTTTAGCCCGGTCCGCTATATGCAGATCGTGGGTCGCGGCCTGCGCGGCGAGAAAAACGGCGGCACCCCCCGGTGCCGCATTGTCACCGTCCTCGACAATCTCGGGCGCTTTCAGGACCGCCATCCCTACCACTACTGCGCCGATTACTTCCGGGCCTTGAATGCAGAGGCAACCGAATCGCTGTCCGCATGAAGCCTTACCCAAAATACAAACCCTCCGGCGTCGAATGGCTCGGCGACGTGCCGGAGCATTGGGAGGTGAAGCGGTTGAAATATTCGGTGAGTATCAATGATGAAGCCCTCCCCGAAACAACACCTCCTGATGCGGAGTTGGAATATGTTGATATTGGAAGCGTGAATGCCACCGATGGCATCACGGCTACCGAAACCATCTTATTCGAAAACGCTCCATCAAGAGCAAGACGCAAAGTCCAGCATGGGGATACCATCGTTTCGACGGTCCGAACCTATCTTCGCGCGATTACTCCCGTCATCAATCCTCCACAAAACCTGATCGTCTCAACTGGATTTGCTGTTGTTAGACCACGAAACGTGCAACCAGCCTTTCTCGGATATGCGCTTCGAGAGGCATCTTTCGTAGAGTCTGTAGTGTCGCGCTCCACTGGCGTCAGTTATCCGGCGGTAAATGCGTCGGACGTTGGACGCATTGAAATTCCGTTACCGAAGCCCGAGGCAGAACAAACCGCCATCGCCATCTATCTCGAACGTGAGACCGGCCGCATCGACGAGTTGGTAGGCAAGAAGCGCGAATTGATCGAGCGGCTGAAGGAGAAGCGCAACGCGCTCATCTCCCGCACCGTCACCCGAGGCCTCCCGGCCGACCTTCCCCCCGAAACCCTCGCTCAACTGGAGCAAATCGCCGGAGAAAAACTCTCTCTCAATCCTTTCCTCAAGCCGTCAGGGACCGAGTGGTTGGGCGAGGTGCCGGACCATTGGGAGGTGTGGAAGCACGCTCACCTATTTGCCTCTTCGATGGGCCAAACAATATTAAAAGAAGAAGTGACTGACTCCGGACTCATACCAGTTTTGTCTGCGACCGAAGAATATGAGGTATTCGGCTATCTTGACTCCGCATCAGTGATTCTAAATCCTGGCGATTTGGTAGTTCCAGCACGGGGAAATTCAATTGGGCATGTAAAATTGGTTCGCGAGCGTAGCACAACAACCCAGACAACGATATACTCCAAGCATTTGACCAATAAAGTTGATCCAAGCTTTGCATTCTATTTCTTATTGGGTCATCGAAAGACATTGTTCCACTTTGATCGGACCGCAATTCCACAACTGACCGTAAAACAAGTTTCAACGAATCCGTTTCTACTCCCACCTCTCCCCGAACAACGCGCCATCGCCGCCTACCTCGACGAGGAAACCTCCAGACTCGACGCCCTTGTCGCCAAAGTCGAAAGCGCCATCGAGCGCCTCCAGGAATACCGCAGCGCCCTCATCACCGCCGCTGTGACGGGGAAAGTTGATGTTCGCGAACAAACCCTATGAAAGCGGACGCGATCTATTTCCGTCGTCATCGCTGCTTCAAGAACGATTGGGCCGGCTTTGATACGATCAAACCGATCAACGTCATAATCGGCAGGAATAACTCTGGGAAATCGCACCTTCTCGATCTCGTGGAGGGTATGTCTTCCGGAAACCTGAAAGGGCGCGGATGGAGCCTTAAGCTCTATGGTGTTTTAGATGAAAACTCCTTAAAGCAGGTGTTCCGCGAGGGTACCTCGGGGGGTGAAATGAGGGGCTCTTGGTGGATTGAACATGGAAAACACTTTATTGACGTTAATGTCGATTGGGAAACGGATGAAAATCTAAATCCCAAAAGCCTGAATTTTCCTCCCGATTTCGATTTTGAATCACGCTACGGACGGCGCTCCACCGACGCTCGGATATCGGAAATAAAAAACCTCATTAGAAATGCGACCTATCCGCTGTCGGGCACATTGTTTCGCCGCCTACTGGCCGACCGTGACATCAAACCGGAAAGTCCAAACCTTCAACTCCTTCTCGCGCCCGATGGCACGGGTGCGTCCAACATCATCCGCCGCTACATCGTAACGGCCAACCCCAAATATCCCCGTGAACTCATTCAGAGGGATTTGCTCACGGCCCTGAACAAAATTTTTGGAAGCGACGGACAGTTCACGGAGATTCAAGTGAAGATCCACGATGATTCCAAAACGGGGATACCAGAGGGGTACTGGGAGGTTTACCTGGGAGAAGAGAAAAAAGGTCTGATCCCGCTGAGCAACTCGGGAAGCGGACTGAAAACCGTTTTCCTCGTTCTGTTGAATCTCCTCGTTGTGCCGAGGATCGAGGAAAAAAAACCATCTGACTTCACCTTCGCGTTTGAAGAGCTTGAAAACAACCTCCACCCGGCCCTCCTTCGCAGGCTCTTTCAGTACTTGGAGGAGTATGCGGTCAAGGAAAGTGCGCCGGTTTTTCTGACCACCCATTCGAGCACGGCGCTGGATCTCTTTGGGGTTTCCGAAAATACCCAAATTATCCATGTCACGCACGATGGCGATTCCGCCCGCGCGACTACTGTCTCCGCGCACTTTGATCACCTCGGCGTCATCTCCGAGTTGGGGGCCAAACCCTCTGACCTGTTGCAAGCAAACGGCATCATTTGGGTCGAAGGCCCTTCAGACTGCATTTACATCAACCGGTGGATAGACCTTTTCAGCGAAGGGGAACTTCAGGAAGGCCGCGACTACCAATGTGCGTTTTACGGTGGGTCCCTTCTCGCCCGAACACAGTTTAAGTCTCCGGAGGAAGCGGAGAAAGAGGTGGTCAACCTTTTTCGCGTTAACCCGAACATCGTCGTTGTTTGCGATGGGGACCGGACAGCCAAAGGCAAACGGGTTAAGGACCGGGTGCGGCGAATTCGTGCTCAGGTGAACCAAATTCCCGGTGCCCACATTTGGGTGACGGAGGCAAGGGAGATCGAAAACTACATTCCCGGTGAAGTCCTCACAAAAGCGGTTGGGACCGCCAGCCTGCCTGACCCAATGCAATACGAAGCCTTCTTCCCCCGAAAAGGATCGCCCGGCAGTTCCTACATCGAATCCCGGATAGGGCGAAAGGGTTTCGATAAAATGGATTTGGCCATCCTTTGCGTTCCCTCCATGGAGACGCCGATGATGAGCAGGCGCTTTGAGTGGGAGGCACAGATGAAAAAAATCGTTGAACGCATCAACGCCTGGAATCGATAACCGGACAATGCCATGAACCAAACCGTTGAAAACGGATCTGAGCCTCATCGGGGACAAGATTTCCTGCCGAAGGTTGCCGATGAGGATTGTGCAACCGCAGCCGCCAGCATCACCGCAGCCGTCAACTGCCAGGATTGACGCAAAAGCCTGATTGAACTCTGATTGCGCCCCCCTAGCTTATGCGCCTCCTCCACTACATCGAAATCCAAAACTTCAAACGCTTCGGAGATCGTCAGCGGCTCGAACTGGATCATCCAGCGGTTTTGATCGGGCCGAACAATTGCGGAAAGACGAGTGCCATTCAAGCCGTCGCCCTCTGGTCTCAGGCGGTGAAAACCTGGTACGATGCCCGGCGCGATTCCACGGCGAAGGAGCGTCCTTCGGTGTCGCTCAATCGCTTGAATATCGTGGCGGTTCCGGTGCAACGAACGCGGTTCTTTTGGCATAACTCCAGGATACAGGGAACACCACTTCTGTTGACGGCCGGGGTTGAGTTCAAGGGCGAGGTGAGGCCCTTGACAATGAAGTTTATCCACCGCGGCGACGAGGTGATCTACTGCTCCCCCGATGATTCCGGGATGGCGAGCTTGGATTTGGTGGAGCATGCTGCCAGTATCAATGTGGAGTTGCTTTATCCAATGTCCGGCCTGGAGACCGAGGAGCCAATTTTGCAACCGGGTCGCATCGATGTGCTTCTCGGGCAGGGGCAGACCGCACAAGTCTTGCGAAACTTGTGCCTGATGGTTTGGAAAAGTTCTTCAAAAGACTGGAAGCGAGTCGTTTTCTTGATGAAACGATTGTTTCATGTTGAACTTGGAACCCCCCAGGAGACGTCGCGGGGCGGCATCGAACTGCACTATCGCCAACCAGGCGTAAAGGACGCCCTCGACGTCGCCTTATCCGGACGGGGCTTCCAGCAAATGTTGCTGATTTTTGCCTATTTGTTTTCCCATAAAAGAAGCGTTTTGCTCGTGGACGAGCCCGATGCACATCTGGAGATTTTGCGTCAGAAGCAGGTTTATGTTCTCCTCAGGGACATTGCCACGGAGAATCTATCGCAAGTCGTAATCGTCACTCATTCCGAGGTGATTTTGGATGAGGCGCTCGATACAAACCTTACGCTTCTCATTGAAGGAACGGCGGATAATCTGGCGAGAAAGTCGGACATTCGAAACAGCCTCAAGCACTTTGGTGCGGCTCACTATGTGAAAGCTCGCGCGCGGGGATATGTCTTTTATGTGGAAGGCGGCACAGACATCGACATGCTTCGCGCATTGGCCGAGAAAATTGACCATCCCTTGAAAGACGAGTGGGATGAACGTATCAACTCATTTTATGTTCAAAACAACTATCCGGAAACGACCGCGGACAGTGAGCTTGAGCGGGTAGAGGGAGGATTTGGAGTGACGCCACATAAGCACTTCCACGGCTTGCGGGAGCTGTTGCCCAATCTTAAGGGTTTAGCTATATTGGACAATGATGGTCGCGGTCGCGCGAACGCAGAGAATGGGGCTTTGAAGGTATTATATTGGCAACGTTACGAGGCAGAAAACTACTTCATCACCCCAGATTTGCTGCGGCGCTATGCGCTTGCGCAGTATCAGGGAATGGAGCTGTTCGACAGTTTCGGGCCTCAGATCAACGAAGTATTGGATCAGCTGACACTAGAGCAGGTTTTCGGAGGGAATCTTGCGGATTTTAAGACATGGAAAGAATCTCCGCCCGACGCAGCTCGAATTGTTTGGGAAGCAAAGACAGAACGATTAAAATTGAGCACATTCGCGGAGGCATTTTTCAGAAATTTAGCGACAAAAGTTCAAGATCAAATGTTGCTACGAAAGGGCGAGTTGCATCGCTTGATTACAATGACCGATGCAAAGACAATTTCAGATGAAGTGAGGTCAAAACTCGATGAGCTGAGAATTCTATTCGCCGCCAGCAAAAAGCACGAAGAGGTTCCCCGGAATGAATAATCGGCTCCCATGACAAATTCCTAACTCCCCCCATGAACCGGATAACTGTCAGTCCAAAAGTCCTTCGCTGGGCGCGTGAGCGCGCGGGGTTGGCGGTGGCTGACCTGGAGGACAAATTCCCGCACCTGGCGGAATGGGAGACGGAGGCAGCCCAACCCGGGATTTCGGCTGAAGCAATCAGAGCATTGAGGATTCCCGTCCCACCCCTCCCCGAACAACGCGCCATCGCCGCCTACCTCGACGAGGAAACCGCCAAGCTCGACGCCCTCGTCGCCAAAGTCGAAACCGTCATCGAACGCCTCCAGGAATACCGCAGCGCCCTCATCACCGCTGCTGTGACGGGGAAGATTGACGCAAGGAGTCCGGAAGACCTAAGATCGTTCAAGTTTCGGATAACATAACTCAACCCTTGAAAATACAAGACGCCTTTCATGAAACCACGTCATCGCCAATCGTCAAAACCCAACAAGCGCTTCGCGAAGGGGGTGAGTCAGGAGCAGTTGGAAGAGTGGATCAAGGGAATATCCTACACCGGCAATGCGGAACATAAACGAAACCCCGGGGACTTCGGATTGTCCCCACCTTACGGCCCGAGGCGCGGGAAGACCCTGTGTGATGGGGTGAAAATCTTCAAAAAAGCTCTGGCCCTCAAACTGTTGAAGAAGGGGGTTCGCTTCGGAATGGTCAGCGAGCAAATGAGGGGGACTTTCCCGCAGAACATCTGGGCAGTGGCTGATGACGGCACGCCTCTGGAGGCGGCACTCGACAATCAGGAGACAGGGTCCTACCATGGCTATCCGATGTGGACAGAAGATGAATTTGCGAAGAAGGTGTTGGCTAAATGGAAAAGTTCCGATGATTGACGAGTTGAACATCGATTTCAAGTGGATGGGTGGCCCGCAGGGCTTTGCTTTCAATCAGGCCTTCGCCGCCGAGATCGGAATCCGCCTGAATGACCAGTGGATGACTGAATTGGAGGAACTCGAGTCCCGAACGACCATGACCCATCTGCGAGGCTGTGCACACACCTTGGCGCGTTGGTTGGCCGGAAACTGGTGGCGCCTCCGCTGTGAGCCCGAAACCAGAGATGCACGCAACGATCCCGATTGGCGGATGGTTCACAGCGTAGCCAATGCGGGAGGCGGCTTCGCTTGGCCAAATGTGGTTTTTGCGAGCGATGGAGAGTCGGTTGCCGTAGCGTCCTTTCCGAGATTGAAAGCCAAACCGCACGAACCCTTACGGTATCTCAATGCCGTTTATGGGAGGCTGACGGCTGTGGAATTCGAGCAAAAGATCGATGCCTTCATCGATGCGGTGGTCAGCCGCCACGGAGCCTTCGCAATTATGGATGATGACCTCCCTCAGCTATGGGCTGAAGTGAAAGGGGAACGACAGGACCCAAAAGCGTCACATTGGCGTCGGCTCGAAGCATTGTGCGGTTACGACCCGGACGAGGCTCCCGAGGCACTCATTGAAGCGCTTATAGACGACAAATTTAACCTGGGTTCCCGGGCGCTGGAGGAAATTGCCGCTCAGGGCCGCCACAGCACACCAGCCGTAATCTCATCGATTGAGAATCTCGCCAGCGCAAAAGGTCGACCGCGAAATGGAGGATTTCATTGCCGTCCGGAACTTTTGAAAAAGCGTCCGAAATACAAAAAGGCATCACGTCCATGGGAGCGGGCGGCGGAACTCGCAAGAGCTGCCCGAGCCGCGTGGAACTTGGGTAATGGCCCCATTTCTGATTCAGATTTAAGTGACCTGCTCAAGATCTCAAAGTCCGCATTTAAAGATCGGTCGGAAAAAGCGAACACTCCCATTCCTTTGGCACTCCGCACAAATGATTCTGGGGCGAACTTTTATTTCAACAGCTCGTGGGGCACGTCTCGCCGATTTGCCGCATCCCGCTTGTTAGGGCACTGGTTGGAGAGGTCTGGGAACACGGATCGTCTGATTCCCGCAACAGACGTCAAGACAGCCGACCAACAGTTCCAGCGGGCATTCGCTCAAGAGTTTCTTTGCCCATTCAGTTCTTTAAGGGATCGTCTTCCGCTTGAGCTGCCCACTTCGGAGGACATCGAAGACGCAGCTGCCCACTTCCATGTTTCACCGCTGGTCGTGCGAACGCTTTTGGTTAACCGGGGAGAAATGGACCGCGAATCATTAACTTGGGCTGCATGAGCCAAACGGGCGGACTACTTTTCGCTTTCATCAAAAATGAGTCTTCTGTCCATTGCTCTTGGAAACTCGGGGCGCTGGTTTTTCCTCCATAAATTTCCTCCCGGAAAGCGGAAGTTCGCGTTACCAAACTCATCACTCCTCGCTTCCGATCCAGCCTTCCCCCCATGAACCGGATAACCGTCAGTCCAAAAGTCCTTCGCTGGGCGCGTGAGCGCGCGGGGTTGGGGGTGGCTGACCTGGAGGGCAAATTCCCGCACCTGGCGGAATGGGAGGCGGAAGCGGCTGAGCCGACTTTAAAGCAATTGGAGAGCTTCGCCAAGGCGACGCGGGTGCCGTTTGGTTTTCTCTTTCTCCCCGAACCGCCGGAAATGCCTTTGCCTTTGCCGGACTTTCGTACGCTGGAGAGCCGGCGTCCGCAGGGGGCCAGCCCGGAGCTGATGGACACCATCCACCAGATGCAGCGGCGGCAAGCCTGGCTGCGGGAAGACCGGATCGAGGCGGAGGCGGAGCCGCTGGGCTTCGTCGGCTCGGCCAAGCTCTCCGACAATCCGGCAGCCATCGGCCGGGAGATGCGGCGCATCGTGGGCCTGAACGACGGCTGGGCGCAGCGGGTATCGAGCTGGACGACCGCCATCAGCGAGCTGCGCAACGCCATCGAGGAGCTGGGCGTGATGGCGGTGATCAACGGCGTCGTGGGCAACAACACCCGGCGCAAGCTGGATGTAAATGAGTTCCGCGGCTTCGCCCTGAGCGATCCGTATGCCCCGCTCATTTTCGTCAACGGAGCCGACGCCAAGTCGGCCCAGATGTTTACCCTCGCACACGAACTGGCGCACCTTTGGTTGGGCGAAGCGGGCGAAGGCTTGTCCGGCTTCCAAAACCTCTTGCCCGGTGGCGGTGAGGTGGAGCGATTCTGCGATCAGGCGGCGGCGGAGTTCCTTGTTCCGGCGGCCGAAATTGAAGCCATCTGGCGGACCGTTGCCGACAGCGACTCGCCCTTTGAAAAACTGGCCGGGCGCTTCAAGGTGAGTCCAGTGGTGATCGGACGGCGGGCGATGGATCTGCGACTCGTGGAACGGGATGAGTTTTTCAGCTTTTACCGCTACTATACGCAGCAGGAATACCGGAAGAAGGAAACCGGCAGGGGAGGCGGCGACTTCTACAACAACCAGAATACGCGGGTCGGGCGGCTGTTTGCGACGCAGGTGTTCCGGGCGGCCAAGGAAGGCCGCATCGGATTCAAAGAGGCCTATGATCTGTCCGGGCTGAACGGCGGGGCATTCCAGGAATACGCCCGGAAACTGGGGGTCAATCGCATTTCTCACTCAACTCCTGAGTGATGAGTCAAACCACCCAACCGCTTCCGAATGCCACGAGGAAAGAATGCTCCTGACCAAAGTAGTATGGAAATCCGACATCAAGGGGACTGATTCAATACAAACGTCCTGATCACCGCCGCTGCTACCGACAATTTCTATATGAGATAAGAGACCGATGTCTGATGATTCAATCGCACTGACTGAGCACCGTTTCCTCGATGAAACTGGTGACAGCACTTTCTACGGCAAGGGGCGAAAGCTGATCGTGGGTGAGAACGGGGTTTCACTGAGCTTCGGGATGGGGATTGTGAGGATTGACCGTCCCTTGGCAGAGGTTCGCAAAGAGGTTCAGGCCCTGCAGCAGCAGGTCGAGCAAGATGAGCTGCTTAATCCTCTTCCAAGCGTTCTGAAGCGAATCGCGAAGGGCGGTTTTTTCTTTCATGCCTGCAAGGATACCCCTGATGTTCGGAGCGTCTTCCTGCGCTATCTGCGCGAACTGCCGTGCGAGGCCGAGGTGGTGATTGCGCGAAAGATCCCGGCTTTATTCGAGAAGCAGCACTGCGGGCGCGAGGATGAGTTTTACGCCGATCTGCTTTCCCACCTTATCAAGCGACGGGTAAAGCGATCAGGGACCCTCGTGCTGAATGTAGCGGAGCGGGGGTCGAGCACTCGGGAGAAAATGCTTGCGCAGGCTTTGGATCTGGCGATTGACCGGGCGAAAAAAAGGTGGGGCTCTGAAGGTGCGAGACGGCGGGTCGTCTTCAACGTGCAAACCCCATTGAGCGAACCCCTTTTGACCGTAGCGGATTATATCTGCTGGGCAGTGCAGCGGGTTTTTGAACAAGGAGATGTTCGCCACTACAACTATCTGGCCTCAAAAATCCGCCTCGTCGTCGACCTCTATGATCGCGATAAATACCCAGGTTACCGCAACTATTACGACAAACGAAATCCACTCAAAGCGGAAAACAAATTAGGCCCGCGACTTACCTAAGCGACTCTCGCCGCGACGTCATGGAGACGACTTTCAGTAAATGCAGACCTAGTTAAAGCTCGCACAAAACCACGGAAATGCAAGAAAATTTATTGTGCCCAAAGGATCAGGACTCAAATCCCCTGGAATGCCAGCCGATTTTCATGGACTATCTCATTTCATTGATTAGCAAACACTTAACTTAGCAATTCGTTTATCACCTTATTTGATGGCTATTTGATCCTATGTCGCAGACCACCGAAACCGCCTTTGAGACCTATGTGGAAGACATCCTCCTCACCCGGGGCGGTTGGCAGCGCGGGACAAACGCGGAGTGGGACAAGGAGCGCACGCTTTTTCCGGCGCAGGTGTTTGCCTACATCCGCGAGACCCAGCCGAAGCTGTGGGAGGCCATGTTCAAGCTCCACGGCAGCGGCCTGGAGAGCCTGCTCATCACCACGCTGGGGAAGGAGCTGGACGCAAAGGGATCCCTTCATGTGTTGCGGCACGGGTTCAAGTTTTACGGCAAAACGTTCCGGCTGGCGATGTTCAAGCCGGCTCACGGAGCCAATTATGAGGTGCTGGAGCAATACGGCAAAAATCGCCTCACCGTGACCCGCCAGGTGCCCTGCCATCCTGGGGACAATCGCACGCTCGACATGCTCCTGGCAGTCAACGGCCTGCCGGTGGCGACCATCGAACTGAAAAATCCCGGCACGGGCCAGAATTGGCGGCACGCGGTCAAGCAATACCGCGAGGACCGCAATCCGAATGCCCCCCTATTCGCCTTTAAGAAGCGGGCCTTGGTGCATTTCGCGGCCGACCCCGACGAGGTCCACATGACCACGCGATTGGCGGGCGAGCAGACCTTTTTTCTCCCTTTCAATCGGGGCAGCCAGCCGGGCCAGATCCAATGCGGGTCGGGCAATCCGCAACACCCCTCCGGCTACCGCACCGGCTACTTTTGGGAGGAGGTGCTCCGCTTCGACAGCTTCCTCGACATCCTCGGTCATTTTCTTTTTCTCGAAAAGAAGGAGGAGAAGATCGAAGACCTATCCGCACGGGGAAGCGGGCCGGGCGGTCATCGCCTCGTGGTCAGGGAAACGATGGTCTTCCCGCGCTATCACCAGCTCGATGCGGTGCGCAAGCTGTTCGGAAGCGCGCGACACGAAGGGCCGGGCGCGAACTACCTGATTCAGCACTCAGCCGGGAGCGGCAAAACGAACAGCATTTCCTGGCTCTCCCACCGGCTTGCCAGCCTGCACACCAGCCAGGATACCAAGGTTTTCGACTGTGTCGTTGTGATAACGGACCGACAGGTGCTCGACCGGCAGTTGCAGGACGCCATCTACCAGATCGAACATGCTCAGGGGGTGGTCAAGGCCATTGATCAGGACTCGAAACAACTGGCAGCGGCCCTGATCGATGGGACGAAAATTGTCATCACCACGCTTCAGAAATTCCCCTTCGTGCTCCGGGGGCTACTCCATGCGGCTGGTGCGGGCCGGGTCGATGATCCTGGTGAAGAGGAGATTGCCCAAGCGCAGGCCTGGGAGGCGGAAATCGCCAAACGCCGTTACGCCATCATCGTCGATGAAGCGCATTCCAGCCAGACCGGAGAAACGGCCCGCGAGCTGAAGGCCATCCTCGGAGCAAGCAGTGGCACGGACGTTTCCGCAGAAGAAGCGGATTGGGAGGACCGCCTCAATCAGGTGATGGAATCTCGCGGCCGGCAGCCAAACCTGAGCTTTTTCGCCTTCACCGCCACGCCCAAGGGCAAGACGCTGGAGCTGTTCGGTCGTCCCGGGGCGAACGGGCTGCCGGAAGCCTTTCACCTCTACTCAATGCGGCAGGCAATCGAGGAAAAGTTCATTCTCGATGTGGTCAAACGCTACACTACCTACAAAACCTATTACCGGCTGGTAAAGGCTGCGGAGGACGATCCCGACCTGCCAAAGAAGAAGGCTGCGCGCGCCCTCGCGAAGTTCATGAGCCTGCACCCCCACAACATCGAGCAAAAGACCGAAGTGATGGTGGAGCATTTCCGCCACAAGGTCCGGGGCCACCTCGGCGGGCGGGCCAAGGCCATGGTCGTGACCTCGTCGCGCCTGCATGCGGTGCGCTACAAGCACGCTTTCGATCACTACTTTGCCGAGCACGGGATCAACGATATGCGCTCGTTGGTGGCCTTCAGTGGAACGGTCAAGGATCCGGACACCGGACTGGAGTTCACCGAGCCGGGTATGAACACCGATTGTGTCACCGGCTCGCCGATCAGCGAGAAACAGCTTCCCGCTCGATTTGCCTCGCCGGATTATCAGGTCCTGCTCGTGGCCAATAAATACCAGACCGGTTTTGACCAGCCACTGCTTTGCGCCATGTATGTGGACAAGCGCCTCGACGGCGTGCAGGCCGTCCAGACCCTGTCCCGGCTCAACCGAATGGCAACCGGGAAGGAGGAGCCCTTCGTTCTCGATTTTGTCAACGAAGCCGAGGAGATCTACCGGGCCTTCAAACCCTACTACGATGCCACCAGTTTGCAGGAGAGTTCCGACCCGCAGAAGTTGGAAGCGTTGAAGCACGAACTGGACACCGCCCAAGTCTACCATATCAGCGAGGTCGAAGCCTTTGCCCGCATCTTCTACAAACCCCTCGCCCGTCAAACCGCGAAGGACCATGCGGGGATGCAGCTTCACCTGCAACCGGCAGTGGACCGTTTCAAGGCGCTGGCGGACGAGGAAAAGCGGGCCGAGTTTCGGGGACAGCTCAACGGCTTTCTGAACATCTACGCGTTCATGAGCCAGATCATGCCCTACGTTGATCCCTCCCTCGAAATGCTCTATAGCTTTGGTCGTTTCCTCATCCTGCACCTCCCGCTCGACCGCGACATGAGCCGCCTGAAGCTGGGTGACGAAATTGGTTTGCAGTATTACCGCCTGCAACGAATTTACTCTGGGGAGATCGCCGTGCGGGAAGGTGAAGCGGAAGGCGTAAAGAGCCCCACAGACGTTGGCACCGGTCGGGGCCGGGAAGAAAAGGCACCCCTGTCCGAGATCATCAAGGTGCTGAATGACCGCTTCGGAACCGAGTTCACGGAGGAGGACCGGCTTTTCTTCGAGCAAATCCAGGAAAAGGCGACCCACAACGAAAAGATCGTCAAGCTTCGCCAGGCAAACCCCTTCGACAAATTCCAGCTCGGGCTCCGACAGATGATCGAGGAACTCATGATCCAGCGGATGTCGGATAACGACAAGATCGTGACCCGCTACATGGACGACAAGGAATTCGGCGATGCCGCCTTCGGTGTGCTGTCGAAGTCAATCTACGAATCGATTCCGGGGGATCCCTCTGATGAAAAGGCACTCAGTGCCATTGAAGAATAGCCGTTCATTTCCGGCCCAAGTTTTGCGCCTTCTGCAGGACTCCGGTAACCCGGAGCTGACGGCTCTTCGGGCAAATCCCTGCGACGCTCTCAAGACAAATCTATAGTTGGAGCCCTTCTTCACCGGGGTGAAACGGATGCTCCAGCATATTGAATTCAAGGGAATGCCCCTTCTGAAGATTACGCGTCCTCCCCCAATGGAGGTAGAAAAATTTGTCCCGAAGCACCGCTACCCGGCAGGGGGCGAATCGTGTATTCTGCGGTTGTTCCTCTTCACCATCAACAGTCACCACTATGCATCCATTCACCGCCGAAAACAGCGCCTTGCTCCTGATCGACCATCAGGTGGGCACGATGCGCCTGATCAAAAACATTCCCTTGGACCGCGTCATCGCCAACACCATCGCCCTCGCTCACACCGCGCGCATTTTGAAGATGCCGGTCATTCTCACAAGCAGCCAGGAGGGCAACGTTCAGGGGCCGCTCATTCCGGAGCTGGCCGAAATCCTGCCCACACCCTTCGCCGACCGCATCCAGCGCGCGGGCGTGGTCAACGCCTGGGATGACGCCCGCTTCAAGGCTGCCGTCGAAGCAACGGGCCGCAAGAACCTCATTATGGCGGGTGTTACGACCGACGTGTGCCTCGTGTTCCCGGCCCTCAGTGCGGTGGCCGAAGGCTATGCCGTGCAGGCCGTGCTCGACGCCTCCGGTTCGCCCTACGACATTTCCGAAAACATGGCCCGTCAGCGCATGGCCGCCGGAGGCGTGACCCTCACCGCGACCAACACCCTCCTCGCCGAACTCGCCCAAGACTGGAGCCGCCCCGAGGGCAACGACCTGCTCCAGGTGCTCTTCGCTCACGTCCTCCCGCCCATGTTCGGCGTAGCCCATCCACCCACATAAAATCATGAACAAAGCTATCCTCGTCTCCCGCCTTCTCCTCGGTCTCATTTTCTTCGTCTTTGGTCTCAACTTCTGGCTCGGTTTCATCCCCGTGCCGCCTCCGCCGGACGGCCATGCGAGTGCCTTCATGGGCGCGCTCTACCTTTCCGGCTTTCTCACGGCCGTGAAAGTGCTCGAGATCGCCGGGGCGGTTGCCCTCTTTGCCAAGCGCACCGCCCTTGGGCTCGTGCTGCTGGGACCGGTCGTGGTCAACATTCTCTTCTACGATGTATTCCTCGCCCAGGCATTCAATCCGATCGCTGTGCTGGCCGGCGCCCTCGCCCTTTTCCTGCTCTACACCGAGCGTTCCCGCTTCCTCCCGCTGCTCACGAAGGGCGCGGCGTGAAGCCCCGGATTGTCCGGGCAAAAGACCGGATGGAGCACTGGTCGGGGCCCTTCCGCATCTGGCGCTCCTATCCCGGAAGGTTCCTTCCGAAGACCAGAGACACCGGACTCGGGGCGCTGGGGTGCGTCGACCATGCCTCCCTTATGCCGGGCCTGCGGGTGCCGATGCATACACATCAAGACGATGAAATCTTCTCCTATCTGCGCGAGGGCGCGCTTACCCATACGGATAGTTTGGGCAGGCGCCTCATTCTCGACGCGCGCCACCCGCTGATGATGAACGCGGGCTCCGGTCTCGCCCATGAGGAGCACATCCCCGATGGTTCTCCGCCCGTGCGCATGCTGCAAATCTTCGTTCGTCCAACGGTTGCGGGGCTTCCGCCGACCCTTCAGTATGGCGAACTGGATACAGCCGAGAGCCGCAACCAATGGCGTTTGCTCGCCGGACCGGAGGGCAGCGAAGCGCCTTTTCACTTTCGCAACGCCGTCACCTTCCACGACCTTTACCTCGAACACGCCACCCTCCCCCCGCCTCCCGCAATGGTCCATGAAATCCGCTGGCTCTACGTCTTCAGCGGCCATGTGACGATGGGCGAAGACACCCTCGCGACGGGCGATGCCGTCCTCCTCGATGCCGCCGGTGAGGTTTCCCTCGTGGCCAAAGAAGCCGCTCAGCTCGTCTGTTTCCACTGCGATCAAACGGCTCCCTCCACCCGCAACGGAAGTTTGAGCGGATGAAAGGGCACGCCCAACGATGGATCCTCTGTGCCCTTCTTCCCCTCTTCGCGGCGGGCGCGGAGCCACCGCCCCCGCCCACCTTTCAGACCCTTCGGGCAAACGAAAACTACGATCATCTCCGTCCGGTCGAACCGCTCCTCGCCTGGCAACGGGCGAAAATGATCGGCCTGACCACCGACCGCCTCACCTACCTGAGTGTCGGCGCGGATTTGCGGATGCGGGCCGAGCGCACCCGACACCCCGCCTTCGGGGACAGCCCGACCGACAACGTCCTCCTCACCGCCCGCCGCCTCCGCAGCCAGACCGACACCCTCCACCTCCAGGCCCGCACCGAAGTCTTCGCCCAAGCCATCCGCTACGAAAGGGCGATTGGGCAGACGTTTATTCCCTATCCATTTTCAGCCAGCACAGCGCCTTAACCGCAGTCCCTCCACGCTACTCTTCGACGCATCAAGCAAACTCTCACTGGAGACTCGCGATTAAGTGGTGGCAGATAAAAGTGTGCGACCTTCCATGTTGGAGCCCCGCTACTGATCGAGTGTGGTTGCTCACTTTGTGCTGGCGACTGGCAAACAGCGGGAAGTCCGCCAGCGTTGTTCCAAGGGACGAATGGATAGCCGCCAATGTGTCACAGACCTCTCCCATGACCAAGTAACCAAGGAGCGCGGCTTGGGTTGAAAAAGGGGCTCCGACACCCGTGAGATATTTCTGTCTGAGGTCGCCAAGGTATCGTTGCACATCATTGGGACGCGTCAGTACTTTTGCTTCCACCGGCCAGCGGAGCCGGGGATCGTTCACATTCTCGAAACCGATGTCATACGATGGAGGCATTGCGGACGGACTGGCGATGCTGCCAGGCTCCCATGCTTCGTGTTTGGGTAAAAAGGCTTCAAAGCCGGTTCGCTTCGCTCTCCAAAGCAGGGTGATCGCGCTGGCGTGTGCGTCCGTGAGAGTTCGCTCCAATTGATGAAGAGGCTGGGTGAAATCCACTTTGCTTAGAATCCTTCCTTTCATCTGGTCGAAACCTTCCCAGACGAGTGTCAGGATTTCCTCCACCACGGCATCAGACCAAGCTTCAACAATGGCATTCCATTCGGGTGCGTTGGGAAACGCGTGGTCGAAAATGGTGGTGATCCGGCGGCTCATGTTTTTGTCCTGCGGGTTGCGCCCGCCGCCTGAATCGTCAACGCCAACTCATCGGCATCACGCAGGGCTTGTGAGCGGGTCCAATACCGGCGCTGGTCGGGCTTGAGCATGAGGACGGTGGGCACCTTGGTGCCGTCTTCAGCTTCGTGGGTGATGAACAGGCGGGCCACACGCTGGAAGCCGATGCCTGCGGAGATCGACTCGCCGGCCCGGGAACGAATGCCCAGACGCTCCTTGAAGAATCTGGCCATCTCTTTACTCAGGTCTTTGGAATTCAGGACTTCGTGTTTGATCCGCTGGCGCTGATTCGGCCATTCGAGGTGGATGGCCACCATTCGCAGCGGCAGCAGCGATGTTCCGGCTTCCTCTTCGAAGATGGAAACGCGGACGGCTTTGCTCTTTCCGAAAGTGGCCCGCAAGGACTTGATAATGAAGTCCGCATATTCGTGTAGTTCGCCCGCGGAATCATCATCGCGCGCTCGCTTCGTGCGGCTCCTGCCAGGCTTCTCATGCCCTTGCTTCCCGCCATCGCGATACACGACATCCAGCAAATCGGCGACCAGCGCGGACTCGGCCTCAGTAAGCGAGAACGCCTTCTCCACGACCTCATCCACTTGCGCGAGGGACAAGCCTTCCAGCGGGGGAATCCGATCGACCGGAGGTAATGGAATGTCGAGAATGTCCCCGCTCAATGCTTCGGCGCGGTTGGCAACGAGTCGGCTGCTGGAGAGTAGTCCGAAGTAGGTCGCAAGGCGGCTGTTGAGAGCCAAACACGCGCTCCTAAGCCAGCCATCGCCATCTTTGAATTGGTGAACGGTGAGGTAGCTCTGGGTGGCGATAACCCCTTCCCCATCTTCGGGAGCTTGAACCAGTGCCGCACGAAATCGGCCGGTTTCCTTGATCACCGTTTGCTTGATCAAAAGCTGTGGAATTGCGAAGGCATCAAAGTTAGTTGAGTCGCGTTCATGAATTTTTAGATTCGTGTTTGGCGGCAATGCCTCACCATTCAAGAGCAGACTCGTTTGCGGCGGGAAGTTCGGAGACTCGAGTATCTTTCGATCTTTGATTTGCCGTTCATCTCGTTGCTTCGTTTTCCCCCTGATGATGCCTTCCCGAGTAATCAAACATTGACCAGTGAGCGAAGAGGAAGGCGCTTTTGCCACCAATTTTCCCAGTGTCGTTTCGTCCCGCAGGCGCTTCACCAACCTCCAATCCCTTCGCCCGCCGACAAGCAGCGCCGACCAGATAATCGGATCGTCGACGGCTTCGGCGTGTGTCAGCGTGTGAACATCCTGGGGATCGATGGCGATCAGGGAATCGTCTTCTCCATTTCCTTGTGGCTTGGGGCAGATGTAAGTGAAGGCGGTATCGCCGGAGCATGGCGTTGGGCGCAGGGTCATCAGGCACGCTCGGGCCGAGATACCCGGAAACAAATAAGCACGCAGATGTGTAAAGCTCACAACCTCCTCAATCGTGCAAGAGCCAAACAGCTTGCGGCGATAGTCGAGTGTTGGACCGGTGCTGCGGTGATACAACAAGGGCATTGCCGGAAGGATGAGGGAAATCGTTCCTGCGGGTTTGCACAGTGACGCGGCTTTGGAGAGGAACAGCGGGCCGACGTTCCTGTCGGCGACTGGCCAGCCGTGCTTTTCCGCCCATCGAACTGCAAGCGCATCTTCCTCCAGCCCACCACTTTTCCAAGGTGCGTTCCCAACTATGAGGTCCCACCGTGCTGAATCCGTTTCCGTGCGAAAACCGCTCTGCTCCTCACTGAAGAAGTCGCTGCCGATCAGGCGATGACCCCGCAGCGGGGGAAACAGGGTGCTCTTCCAATACTGGCGCGGATCGATCTCATCGCACATGGCGAGACACAGACTGAATGCAGCCACCCTTACGGCTTCGGTGTTCCGATCCACGCCCATCAATTGGTTCAGGATGGCCCGAAGGTCGTCGGCTTTGGGATCGACTCCGGGATGGGCATTGCGCCAGCGTTGCACCAGGCGTTGAAATGATTTCACCAGGAAAATGCCGGAACCGCAGCAGGGATCGAGGATGCGGAGTTTCCATTCCGTGCCTCCCCATGGGAGCACGCCATCCAGGACGAAATCGACGAGGTGCGATGGCGTGTAGTAGGCACTGGTTTCCTTTTGGCTCTTCTCGCCCAGAAACTCCTCGTAAACACTGCTGATGAACTCCAGTGGCAGCGCATCGAATGAATACTCGGGCCAGAGCGATGTCTGCCCGGAGCCGAGATCGATTTCACCACTGATGAAGTCGGCAAGGATGTCGAGTTGATCCTGAGAGACGGCGTCTTTTTCCTGCTCCCATTCTTTTTTGCGTTCCGCTTCCGTGGTCCCCTTTCCCGTGAAAAGGTCGCCATTGAACTTGGCATTGAGCCATTGAAAAAGCGCGTAGGTCTCCGACTTGTCGCGCAGGATGGACTGAAGCGCCGAATCGTGAGGATATGCTTTCTTGAGCGATCCACCGAACCGTCCTTCGAGCACCCGCTGAGTGATGGCGGGCTTCCCCTCGCTGTCACGCCGTTGAAAAAGGAACTGGGTGAAGATCAACCGGGCCAACAAGCTGTGGCAGACTTCCATTTCCATGCCCGTGGCAAGGAGTTTGGCGCGAACGGCACGAAGGTTTCCCACCAGCTTGGCATCCGCACGCTCCTCTTTGCGGAACTTCGAGGGGCGTTCCTTTACGAAATCACCACTGACTAGGTTCACCCAATGAAGCACCTGAGCGGCGTCGCTCTGAAGCAAATTTGAGCGCTTTTCGCCTTCGGCCAATGACAATGGTGCCATGGCCCGGAGCGCATCGAGCTTGCGCTGGGTTTTGCCCTTCTTCGGAGCCAGAGCGCAGGTCCAAGCCTGGACGCGATGCGGTTCAAGAGTGATCAGCAGGGAAGCCCGCGTGAAGTTCCAGGCAAGGCGCTGCGCTTCGCGTAGCACATCGTCTCCGACGGCTTGATGAAACTGACAGACAATCGCGATAGGGAACTCCGAGCTATCGACATCGGGGTTGGAGGTGAGGATGCCCGTCTCGACATCGAGACCGTTTCCGAACTCCGCAAGCGCGGCACCGATCTTTTTTCGGACCTGTCCGGCATAGTGCTCCTGGCCTCCGCCTTTCGGCGAGGTCACTCGCTCGGCGGAGGGCCAGCCGAGTTGATTGGAGAAATCATCGAGCCACATCGAGGCGAGGGTTTGGTTTAGCAAGTCAAGGAAAATCGAAGGAGGAAACGTTTTACGAACGCGTTCAATACGATATAGTCGGAACAACGTTGGCGAGCGGTTTCGAGAATTTCCAATCCCTTAAAGTGCATTTTATGGTGATTTGGCCACTTGGCGACACTTTTAAGGCACACAGGAAGGCCGAATGAAGATATAGGACGTTGTAATTCAACACCCTACATCGCTTACCGGGCACGTTCGCGCCCAAGCTTACCTGAAAGGATCCGGGCAAGGCCTACCCCATCAGGGATAGGAAAACCTCTTCAAGATGAAAAACAGACAACCGGTGGATAACTGACTAGCTTTGAGCAGTATCCAGTTAAATGAAGCCACCATCCGCAGGGAGAGAACGGTAAGCAGCGCATAGAACGACATGATCGAGCAACTATCTGATAAGCATCTTGATGCCGTGCAGCGGATACAGGCGGCATCCTACCCGCCCCATTCCTGCGAGGATATCCAGACCCTGCGGTTTCATTGGAAAGCGTATCCGCAATTTTGCTTTGTGGGTTACCACCATTCACGCCCATCCGGCTACCTCCTGGCGCATCCTTGGCCACTAAGGGTTCCGCCGCCGATCAACACCCCTTCCTATAACCCACATTCCTTAGCCCATTTCTGCGTTTTGGGTTAATTTCTTTGATCGTCTC
>JAFIGE010000219.1 GCA_020831585.1 Opitutales bacterium
GGCGCGGATGGGGGATGTGTCGGTCTTTATGCGGGAGGTGAAGACGCGCTTTACTCTGTGGTATAATCAGAAGCACGGAACGGTGGGGACTTTCTGGGCGGAGCGTTTCCGCAGTGTAATCGTGGAGGCGGATACGGAGGCGCAAAGGATGGTGGCGGCTTACATTGATTTGAATCCGGTGCGGGCGGGGCTGGTTGAAGATGCGAGCGACTATCGTTTCAGCGGGTTTGGAGAGGCTTGCGCGGGTGGCTCGGCGGCGCGGCGGGGGATCGCCCGGATCGAGGGCAAGATGGCTTGGACGAGCAAATGGCACGAGCGCTACCGTGCGCGGTTGTGCAGCCGGATGGGGCCGGGAGCGCGGCCTCTTCCAAGGAACCAGAGGAGCACCGCACCCGGTGCAACGAAGGAGAAAGCGATGCCCGGATCGGGTCTGTCGGAAGAATCCAGGCTTCTCTCGAAGATCCGCGCTTTCAGTGAGAGCTGGGTGGTGGGGTCGGTTGGCTGGGTGGAAAGCTTTTGTGCGGCCAATGGCTGGCTGGGCTATAAGAAGGGAAGGAAGCCCAAACCGCTCGTGGAGGACGGTGGTTCCGACTTCGCGACGGTCGCAACCGTGGTGAAACGCCACTGAAAAAGGTGACACCCCTTGTGATTACACCCTCTTTCATCCGTTACGATGCAATTTCGCCGACGGAAGTGTCCCAGGCGACGAGGTAGGCGCGCGATTGGCTGCCAGTTCGCTTCCACCTCGGGTCGACCGCTGATGCAGGTCGAATACAAGCACGAAGCCTCAAGGCGCTACCCGTTAATATCTTACAGGTTGCTACTGGCTGAATCATGCTTTGACTGGAGCGGTCGCTTTTTCAGGAAAACCGAATCCCCTGGGCGAGGCTGGGTGGTTGGCGCCCGTAGTAGGTCGTGGCCGTTTGGCGGCGCATGTATTGCTTCCAACTGTCGGAGCCGGATTCGCGTCCGCCGCCGGTTTCCTTTTCGCCTCCGAATGCGCCGCCGATTTCGGCCCCGCTTGTGCCGATGTTCACATTCGCGATGCCGCAATCGGAAGATTGTCGGAAAAGTTCGGCCTCGCGCAGATCTGTGGTGAAGATGGCCGAGGACAGGCCCTGCGGAACATCGTTGTTCAATGCAAGGGCGTCTTCCAGGTGCTCGTAGGCGACCATATAAAGAATCGGGGCGAAAGTTTCCTCCCTGAGGATGGGGGCATCCGCGCTGATTTCGACGAGCGCGGGTGTCACGTAGTGGGCCTCCGGATACTTGTCGGCGAGCACGCGTTCGCCTCCGTGCACGCGGCCACCCTGTGCGCGGGCTCCGGCGAGGGCGTTCTGCATTCGATCAAAGGCATCTTTGTCAATGAGCGGACCGATAAGCGTTTGCGCATCCATCGGATTGCCGATGCGCGCGTGGAGATCGGCGAAGATCTTGCAGAGGCGGGTGAGGAGTTCCTCGCGCAGGCTCGTGTGCACAAATAGGCGGCGGGTGGTCGTGCAGCGCTGCCCCGCTGTGCCCACGGCACCAAAGACAATTGAAGGAAGGGCGACTTCGAGATCGACGGAGGGCGTAACGATGACGGCGTTGTTGCCCCCGAGTTCGAGGAGGCACCGTCCCATCCGCCTTGCCACCGCCTCGCCGACCGCCCGTCCCATGGGCACACTGCCGGTGGCGCTGACGAGGGCCACCCGGGGATGATCGACGAGGGCTTTCCCCACATCCGCGCGCCCGAGGGCAACCTGCGAAAGGCCGTCCGGGGCCTCTCCAAACTTGGCGCAGGCGCGGGTAAAGATCTCCTGGCAGGCGAGGGCGGTGAGGGGCGTCTTTTCAGACGGTTTCCAAACGACGCTGTTCCCGCAAACGATCGCGATGGCAAAATTCCAGGCCCAGACGGCCACAGGAAAATTGAATGCGCTGATAACGCCGACCACGCCGAGCGGGTACCAGTTTTCATGCATCACATGATCCGGTCTTTCGGAGGGAAAGGTGTGGCCGCCGATCATACGGGAGAGGCCCACCGCGTAGTCGCAAATATCGATCATCTCCTGCACCTCTCCGAGGCCCTCCTCGCGGATTTTTCCGCATTCCCGCGTGACGAGTTCGCCGAGGGTGGATTTTTGGATACGCAGCTCTTCACCAAGCAGGCGGATGAGTTCGCCGCGGCGCGGGGCGGGCACACGTCTCCAAGTTAAGAAGGCGGCGTGCGCCCGCTCGACGAGAGTGGAGACCTCACGGAGTGGCGTGCTCTCAAGTTTTGCAAGAAGGCTGCCGTCGATGGGGGAGTTGACGGTGAGGTCGCCGTTGGTGGGGGATGAGGCGGGCAGCCCGAGACTGGCAAAGAGGGAGGAGGGATTCATGCGTTGATCTCCTGATTGTGCGGGGCGAAGTGTCGGCCGTTTTTCGTGGCAAGAAACTTTTCGAAGGGAATGGCCTCCTGGCGGAGAAAACCGTGGGAGAGGATTTCGCCGGAAAAAACCAGCTCCACGACCGCGCAGGCCGAGCAGGCAGTGGTCCACGAGATCGCGCGCCAATTGCGCCCCGCGAGGTTCTTGGGCAGGTAGGCGTGCACGTATTCATCGAGGACGTGTTCGCGCCGACCGGAGACGGTTTTCCAACCATTCACGGCGGCGTAGACGTAAACGATATCGTTATTCACCGGCGGAAGGGCGTTGACGAGGATTTCGCCGGCCAGCTTGCGGTTGTTCTTCATGAGGATCTCGTGAAAGTAGAACCGCATGAGATCGAGGTGACCGGGGTAACGAATGGTCATGTAGTTCAGATCTTGGACTTTCCCGGCAAAGGTTTCGCAGAGCGTGCCGAGACCGCCGGAGGTGGTGAAGGCTTCCAGTTTAATGCCCTCGATGACAAGGGTCTCGCGGTTCTGCATGGCGGGCACGGTCTTGCGCACGCCGTCCTGAATGACTTCGCAATCATTGAGGTATTGATTCACGACCCCCTCGGGCGACCAGTTGAAGGCGTAGCCGAGCATCCCATGGGGCGATTGCGGGAGCGCCCCCACACGCAGGCGGATGGAGCGGAGCGTATCGAATTTCTCCGCCAAGCTGGCCCCCACGATGGCAATGAAACCGGGAGCGAGGCCGCACTGGGGAGCGAGCACGCAGCGGGCATTTTTCGACAACTCCTGAATGTGGCGCGCCGTGGGCACATCCTCAGTGAGGTCGAAGTAGTGCACGCCTGCGGCCACGGCCGCCTCCACAAGGGTTTTGTTGAGATGGTAGGGCAGACAGGAGAAGACGGCGTCCTGGCCCTTGATATTTTCGGCGAGGGTGCCGGGGTTGGCCACGTCGCCTGTGGCCACGCGAAAGGGCAGATCGTCGCGGGCCTCACAGTCGAGCCCGGTGACGTCGAAGCCCGCGTCCCGAAGAAGGTGTGCGACAAGGGATCCGACCTTGCCTAAACCGATAACAAGAATGCGTTTGCTCATAAAGTTGATTGAGAATTTTGGCCAAAGAGGATGTCGAGCGAAGCTTGTTCCTCGCGGGCGTAACCCTCTTGGGCATCATAAATGACGGCTTCCATGTAACCTTCGAGCTGCGCCCGTGAGTAGGAAGGCGCGGCCGGGGTTTCCGTCGGCGTGCCGTATTGGCCGAGATTTGATGCGAAGATACCGGCTGCACTGACCGGCAAAAAATCTTCGTAGCGAAGGGGTGAATACACCACGTCGCCCTGTGCTACGGCGGCATCCAGCGAATCCGGCGTGATGGGCCGGTCGGGTTTGTGGGCGAGTTTGTAGAGCACGTGGATGAGGCGCTCGCGCCGAAGGGTTTCCAAGTCATCGGGAATGGCTTGCCAGGCGGTGGGATCGGTCTCGCTGCGGGCGAGCACATCGTCGTAAAGCTCCCGCCCGGAGCGGGTCATGGCGGCCCCGCGTTGTTCGATTTCGCCGAATCGGGCGGTGTGGACGGCTTCGACAGTGCGCCCGTCTTCTTCGGTGAAGCGAAAGGATTCATCGAGGGCCTTGTAGGCGGTTTGGCGCAGGAGAACGGCCGCGTTTCGGCGGGGCGGGCCTTCGATGGTTTCCTTCATGCCCTTGTGTTGAAGGTGGGCGTAATCCGTCTGCAAGCGGCGGACCATTTCAGCGTGCAGCCTATCGATATCGAGGGTGTTGGGCGTCAGGTGGTTAAGGTGCGGATTGGGGAAGCAGGCGATGTCGGCGGCGATATTCAACCGCGCCTTCACGAGGTTGGTGTAAAGGGCATGATCACGCGCCGTGCCCCGCCAGGAAAAGAGGTGTTTGGCTTGCCCGATGAAATCACCGGCTTCCGTTTCGAGGAGTCCTCCCTCATCTTCGGCCGTGCGAATGAGCCGGAGGAGAGCGGGCGGGAAAATTTCGCGCTGTGCGAGGAGTTCCCCGATGCGGTTGCGCGTGGCCGGGGCAAAGCCTTCGGTCATGAGAAGGGAACAGAAAATCCGGTGGTCGGCGTTCTCCAGTGGGCGAAAGGCCGTGGAAATGACGGGTTGGCTCTTCGCCCCCGCCTCGGCCAAATTGTAGAAATTCACCGGATACATATCGAGACAGGCGAAGAAGCGGGCCATGTCTCGAAGCTCGGACGGTTTGCCCAAGCGGATCGCTCCGTGGCGCTCGGCGCTGATTTCCTCAATCGAGCGGTCAGGGGGCAAACTGCCGGGAGATTCCCCGGCTACGCGGGCATTAACCGCGCGCACCGTTTCGAGGAGCTTGTCGTAGAGCGGAACCTCGCGGGCATACATGGCCGAAAGTTCGGCGAAGAGGCGTTTGCGGAGTATGGATTTCGCCAGTCTCATGGGGGGCAATGGATGATGAAGGGGCGGTGCGCATGGACCGTCAGCGTAAGTGGATACGAAACCGCTCTTCATTTTGCGAGCGCAAACGATGGCAAGCTGTGTTTGGTCATAAAACTCCCGCGATTTTCGACCGAAGCGGCCTTACAATGGAAAACGGAATGCGGGGATTCTTTTGGCTCTGGCTCTGGTCAAAACAAAGACCGCCGGCATTTGGCCGACGGTCCTTGTTGAAATTGGTTTGAAACTGGGCGAAGCCTACTTGCGCGTACGGCGCAGAAGGACTAACCCGAGAAGTGCGAAGCCACCGAAAATGGCAGCGTAGGTGGAGGGCTCCGGGATCAGGGTGAGTTGGAAATCATCGAAGTCCCAATTCACCGTTGTGCCCCCGGCCGTGCTCAAGCCCACAGCCCCGATGATGGGATTGCCGCCGAGGGGATAGGTGAAAGCGTCCGCAACGGCATTGCCATTGACAAAGGCCTGGTAGCTCCACTGCGGATTGGTCGTATCGAGGCGAATCATAATCGTGTGGAAGGTTCCACTCGCATAGGTGCCTTCGGGATCGCCTCCCTGGTTTTCACTCCCTCCCAAGCCGGCAAAGGTAACTGTGGCCCCGTTACCCCGGATGAGGGCCCAAGCATATCCGCCTGCGGATGAGTTGAAGGCAAAATTACCTGCTCCGCCCCCGCCAATGTTGGCACCGGGTTGCATGAAGCCGAGCGCCAGCCAAGCTGTATTGGTTACGTTTGTGCGGGCACTTACGCTGAGTTCGTAGATGTTGCCTTCAGCCGGTGTGAAGGGAAGGAAGGCATTTCCGCGGTCAGTTGTGAAGGTAAGGATGGAGCCGTCGGTCGTCCGTCCGCCGGCTGCAGCCACCCAAGTTTCGGAGCCCGGGCGAACGTCGGGAGCCGATCCCAAGAGGTTGCCTACCCGCGCGAAGGAGTCGCTGTAAATGGTTGTTTGGGCAAAAGCGGTGACGCTGGCGCAGGCAAACGCACTGATCAGGATGGCACCCTTCGATAGGGTGGATGTCAATTTGGTTTGAGGGGATCTTTTCATAACCCGCATTCCTTCCTTTCCGAGGCGATTTTTTCCTAATTCTTTAATCGTGTAAA
>JAFIGE010000220.1 GCA_020831585.1 Opitutales bacterium
GGAACCGCTGTACAGGCTGGAGTCCCGCGTTCACGCGGTCCCGCTGCCCGTCGCCTACGCCCGCCCGTCGCGCCGGGACCGCCTAAAGGCGTGACAACAAATTACCCGCACTTTGAATAAAGCCTGCGGGTTCCTGACAGGTATCGGGTGCTCTGGACCTTTGTTTCTTTTCGTCGTACCCGACGCCTGCCCAGAAAGCCCCGATGTTGAAGGTTTTTCACCGGATGGATAGATAGGAAAATTTATGAGTATAAGTAGTTTCTGTTTGACGCGTAGGTCAATTTATAGTGTCTTCACTTCTGTTTTGAATCAGCTGTCAAAAGAAGTCTCCGTCATGAAACGCCGTCTGCCTTACCGATCACGGGGGTTTACTGTGCTCGAAGTGGCTATCGTGATCGCGATCATGGCGGTTCTCGCAGCGCTGGCGATCCCCGCCTATGCGAAGATAATGTCATCCTCCCACGAGCGTGTGATCATCAACAACCTCCGCCAAATCAGTTACGGGGCAAACAACTATTTCCTCGTTCATGGGGTGGATGAAGTGCCGGTGGCGCAACTCGTTGAAGGGGGGTCGTTTGTCGCAAATTTCCGCCCGATTTCAGACGAGCAGTATCCGGATGTGGTCCGGGCGGATGATATTGCCCTCATCGCCGAAAGCGCCCGCTTGGGAGATATTGTATTTCGTCGCCGTTGAACGTTTGTTCAACGCGGAATTTGTTGGGTGACGCAGTGGAAGCTGCCGCCGCCTACCAAAATATGATCTGCACGCAGCCCGATGGCTTGGCGGGTGGGGAAGAGTTGGCCAATGGTCTCCACCGCTGTCTCGTCCTGCTCTGACCCATAGACGGGCACGAGCACGCGAGTATTGCTGATGTAGAAGTTCATGTAGCTAGCCGGGACAGGTTCGCCGTCCGAATCGTTGATGCAGCCGGGCGAAGGTATACGGATCACTTCAAGGCGGCGGCCGGAGGCGTCCCGGTTACTTTCGAGCGTGCGGGCGATGCGGTCGAGGGTGGCGGCGTTTGGGTCGTTTTTGCCGCTGGGTGACATGCACACGACTTTTCCCGGTGCGACGAAGCGGGCAATGTTGTCGATATGGCCGTCGGTGTGGTCATTGAGTAAACCGTCTTCGAGCCAGATAAGGTGGCGGATGCCGAGGTTTTTCTGAAGGTGGGTGGTGATGTCTTTTTCCGAGAGATCCGGGTTGCGGTTTGGATTGAGGAGACATTGGCGGGTCGTCAAGGCAGTGCCTTCGCCGTCCACATCAATGGATCCGCCCTCGAGCACCCAGCCAGCTGAAACAAAGGGAAGCCCCTCGTGAGCGGCGACGGCGGCGGCCGTTTCCTCGTCGCCCTCCATGATGTATTTTCCGCCCCAACCGTTGTAACCGAAGCCCACGGCGTGAAGAGCCGCGTCGCTTCCGCGCACGATGATCGGACCGGTGTCGCGCAGCCACACGTCACCATAGGGTGCCGAAACCAATTCGATGCCGGGGGCGGTGAGCCACTTTCTGGCGGATTCTGTCGCTTCTTCTCCGCGCACGAGAACGCGCACGGTTTCGCCCCTTGGTCGACCACTGGTTGGGTCGGGATCGGTGATGGCGCGAAAGAAGGCCGCCATTTCCCGACGGGCATCCACCATTGCGCCGCTCCAGTAATCGGGCACACGAGGCCAGGCGGACCAAACAGCCGCGTGAGGTGTCCACTCCGCCGGTTGGCAAATGGGCGGCTCAGCGGATTTCGCCATGGCCGGTGATCTCGTATTTGTAGGACGTGAGTTCGGTCAGCCCCATCGGGCCGCGCGCATGGAGTTTGTCTGTCGAGATACCGATTTCGGCTCCCAGTCCAAATTCGTAGCCGTCGGTGAAGCGGGTGGAGACGTTCCAATAAACCGCTGCGGAGTCGACCCCGTTGAGAAATGCCTGAGCGTGAGCCGCGTCTTCAGTCACAATCGCATCGCTGTGTGCCGAGCCATAGGCGTTGATGAAGCGGATGGCCTCTTCGAGCGATTCGACGGTCTTGATGGCGAGAATCTTTTCGAGGTATTCTTCATGGAAATCCGATTCACTTGCCGGTTGGGCTGCAATGCCGGCTGCGGCGAGGATCTCGCGGGCAGGGATATCGGCGCGCAGTTCAACGCCCTCTGCGGCCAAAGCCGCCGCCACTTTGGGCAAGAGGTGGGGGGCGGCGGCAGCATGGACGATGAGGTTCTCAATGGCATTGCACACGGACGGGCGCTGGCACTTCGCATTGACTGCGATCGCGGCCGCCATCCCGGCCTTCGCCGTTTCATCAAGAAAGAGGTTACACACGCCCTTGTAGTGCTTAATCACCGGCATACGGGCGTTTTCCGCAACAAAACGAATCAGCCCTTCGCCGCCCCTTGGAATGAAACAATGGATACAATCATCCATTTGTAAGAGTGCGCGCAGGGCTTCCCGGTCGGTGGTCGGAACCAATTGGATGGCGTCGCGCGGGAGTCCGCTGGCGATGAGGGCTTCGGTGATGGCCGCAGCGAGCGCCCGGTTTGTATGAAGAGCCTCCTTACCCCCACGCAAAATCGTTGCGTTACCGCTCTTCAGGCACAGCACGGCGCAATCCACCGTCACGTTTGGCCGGGATTCGTAGACGACGCCAACCACCCCAATGGGCACACGTCGCTTGCGGATGGTAAACCCCTTGGCATGCGGGCGCTCTTCCAGAAGGGCACCCACTGGGTCGGGGAGGGCCGCGACCTCGCGAACGCCCTGCGCCATCGCAGAGAGCCGTCCCTTATCCAGCCGCAGGCGGTCGAGCATGGCGGTGGAAAGGCCGCCCGCCGCACCAGCCGCCAGATCTGCTTCATTCGCGCGAAAAACATCGGCCGCGACCGCGTCCGACTCCAATGCTGCGGCAAGATTCAGAAGGAAGGTGTTTTTCTGTTCGCTCGGCAGCGTCGCGAGGTTCAGCGCAGCCTCTTTGGCGCGCGTCGCCAGCTCGCGAACGGCTGGATCTATCACGAGGGAAGTTTCCATGTATGGGGGATTTGCGTGCAGGCAGGGCCCGGAGTCAACCAATCCGCTCGCCAATCCCCGGTCCACCTCCGTCATTTTTGCTCGCCTTGGGGCGATCGGATTCTTTTCGTCCCTGACTATGTCTGGAACTCTTCTTTCCCTCCTTATCGTTGTCGGCATCTTTTTGATCCTGATTTTTTACGCGATTTCGATTTACAACGGCTTGGTCGCCTTGCGGAATCGCTTTAAGAACGCCTTTGCGCAGATTGATGTGCAGCTCAAGCGACGGTACGATCTCATTCCCAATCTGGTGGAGGTTGCCAAGGGCTACATGAAGCATGAGCGCGAGACTCTCGAAGCTGTCATTCAAGCCCGCAACGCCGCAGCCAATGCGGAAAAGAAAGCGGCCGCCAATCCGGATGACCCCAGTGCGATCAAGGGCCTGATCGGGGCGGAAACGGCCCTGACCGGGGCGATGGGGCGTTTTTTCGCCCTTTCCGAAGCCTATCCCGACCTGAAGGCCAACCAGAACATGATGCAGCTCACGGAGGAACTCACCTCCACGGAAAACCGCGTCGCTTTCGCCCGCCAAGCCTACAACGATTCCGTCATGAACTACAACACGCGCCGCGAGCAGTTTCCCGCCGTCATCTTTGCCAACCTCTTCGCCTTCCAGCCCGCCACGCTCTTTGAAATTGAGGACCCGGGCGAACGCGCCGCGCCCAAGGTGAGCTTTACTTGAAGATCGCGGACGCGCCTTCCACCCGTTTGGCCTGCATTTCTCTATGGACTTTTTCGAGGCTCAGTCCGGCGCGCAAAAGCGTTCCCAGCGCTTGGTTTGGTTATTCGGACTAGCCGTCGCTCTCATTGTTTTTGCCGTCTACGCACTCATTTCGGTGCTCTTTTTCGTTGTCCACGAAGGGCCGGAAATCCCCGCCTTTTGGAGTGCGGGGCGCTTTTTTGGGGTGGCTGCCGTTGTTTGTGCGATCATCGGCATCGCCTCGCTGGTGAAGACGGCTCAGTTTGCCCGCGGAGGTTCGGCCGTGGCAAAATCACTCGGAGCGCAGCGGGTGGATCTGAGCACAAAGGATCCCGGAGAGCGCCGCCTGCTCAACGTGGTCGAAGAAATGGCTATCGCCAGCGGTTTGCCCATGCCCGCCGTCTTCATCCTTCCCGAGGAGGGCATCAATGGCTTTGCCGCTGGCAACACGCCTCAGGATGCGGCCATCGCGATCACGCGGGGAGGGGTCAACGACCTCAGTCGCGATGAGTTGCAGGGCGTCGTGGCGCATGAGTTCAGCCACATTCTCAACGGCGACATGCGGCTCAATTTGCGCTTAGCCGGATTGATCTTTGGCATACTCGTTATCTCCATCATTGGCCATCTCATCATTCGCAGCTTGGGGCGGGCCGCCCTGTATGGTGGGGCGCGTCGACGCTCGCGGAATGGAAAGGGCGGAGGGGGAGGGGTGGTTGTCATCCTCGCACTGGGCTTTGGGCTCATCGTCATCGGCTTCATCGGTGAGTTTATCGGGCGCATCATTCAAGCTGGGATTTCTCGCCAGCGCGAGTATCTCGCCGATGCCGCCGCCGTCCAATTCACCCGCAATCCGAGCGGCATTGCCGGAGCCCTCAAGCGGATTGGAGCAGGAAAGGGGAGCCTTGTCGAAGATCCGCGGGCGGAGACCGTTGCCCACCTCTATTTTGCGCGCGCGCTCAAGTCGAATCTCGGGGGACTTTGGGCAACGCATCCACCCCTGAAAAAGCGTATATCGGCCATCGAACCATCGTGGGACGGCCGCTTCTCCGAGCCTTCCTCGCCCAGGCGCTCCTCTGAGAAGGAGGGGAGTCCGGACAAGCAAAAGTCGCCCGGCCCCACGGCGACGGGCGACTTTCGAATTCCTGGAATGGAGGGACACGCGGCCCTCTCCGCCCTGAGCCTCCCCTTCTTTTTGGCTTCCATCGGGCAGATTTCCCCAACCGCCGTCGACTATGCGCAGCGATTCCGCGTAAGCCTCCCAAAAGAACTGGACGCTGCCGCGCACGATCCGGCACACGCGCCGATTCTTCTTCTTGCCCTGTTCGCATTTTCCGACGAGACGGTTTTTGCGGCTCAATGCAGCCTGATCGAAAAAAGTGACTGGGCCTCATCCCGCAGGCCCTTCGAATCACTAAGCGCCCTTCTCAAATCGGTTGCAGATTCCTCCCGTCTCTCACTTCTTGAAAGCATGCTTCCCGCTCTTGCCGAAAGAGCGCAGGCTGAGCGGGCCGCTTTGATCAAGCTTGCCCGGGACTTTGCCTTTGCCGATGGCGAACTGCATATCCAGGAAGTTCTGCTCCTCGCGGTTTTGGAAAGTCGCATGGGCGAAAGAACCTCCGGGTCACCGGGACTTCCGGTAGCCGTCTCCCGCGTCCTCCTCACCTTCGCTCATCTGGAGGTCACAGATCCCGCTGCGGCAAACAAACTCGCATTCGATGCCGCCCGCCTCGAAAACCTCGTAGCCAAGACGGATACCTCCCATCCCACCCCTGCTGAGTTTGAGAGCGCGCTCCTTGCCGCTGCCCGAGCATCCATGGATTTCCGCCGTCACCTCCTCTCTGCCGCCGCCCGTATCGTCTGGCACGACGGCACCATCTCCCCCGCCGAGAGCACCTGCCTCCGCGCCCTCGGCCTCACCCTCCAGCTCCCAATCCCCCTCCATCCTTAAATGGGTTAAATGGGTTGTCCAAACAAAAAACGTCGTTTTTTGTCTTGCACTGAGGGATGGGTGAGGTAGGGTGGGGGCATGAGTATACGATTGATACCTTTGAAGGGGCGGCGGATGCCGCGGATTTTGAAGAGGGGGGCGGCAGCGTGCTATC
>JAFIGE010000258.1 GCA_020831585.1 Opitutales bacterium
GGTCGGAGGGCATTTTCGGAAGTCGGAAATCGGAAGTCGGAGGACGGAGGTCGGGCGGGGGAGGGCGGAGGTTCGAGAGGGGAGGACACCTGTCTTTCTCAAGACACATCCGTGAGGTCAAGAATCCGGACCTGCCCAACCGCATGGTCGAGGAAATATCCAACGACCATGTCCTCAATCAACAAATAGTTGACCAAGCGTTCATCCGGATTCGTCATCGTATAATCACTGCGAATGAAGGGATCCTCGGCCAAATGGCGAAGATCATAGAGCAACGGCAGGCAACGCTCTTTCGGAAGGTCTCCCTGGGTAGTCGCCGCCGACTCCGAAAAGATCAGGCTATAGCGACTGCCCATCCTGACGCTTCAGGCGAGTGTTCACCTCTTCAAGCGACACGGTGGCCCCGTCATCCATCTGCCGCATTCGGTCCTGCATGCGCGCACGCCACTCGGGGGACTCGTTTCGCAGACGAATGAGATAGGCACCGAGTTCGCGACGCTCGGACGAGGAGATTCGCGTTACTTTCTGCTTTAGCTCAAGGAGACTCATGTCGGCAGCTTTTCACCGATGGAACGGGGCGTCAAGGCGGCGCTTTGAGAATGGGGGAGGGCGGAGGGCAGAGGGCGGAGGGCGGAGGGCGGAGGGGGGGGGATCCCGCAGGCGCGGGACTGGCGCTCAGGGGCAGAGGGGCTTTGACTGTGCCTCCCGTCGTCGAGTTTCTCAGAGGCATATTTCCAGCAGCGCGGATTCCCCGTCGG
The DNA here is from genome assembly GCA_020831585.1 of Opitutales bacterium. Classification (GTDB taxonomy): domain Bacteria; phylum Verrucomicrobiota; class Verrucomicrobiia; order Opitutales; family Oceanipulchritudinaceae; genus JAFIGE01. The sequence goes on from JAFIGE010000258.1 coordinate 759, forward strand.
CTGCGAAATCCTCAATCTGTTGAACGTGTTGGCGAAGCAGACGCTCGACTTCGCTGGTGGTCCGATTTCCGATCAGGAGCATCAGAACTTTCGGCGGCGGGCCAAAAGCAAGGGCGAGTTCACGGAAATCGTCGTCCTTCGACACGATCATAGCGGATTTGATCTCTTTTGCTCGGTTCCAAAGTGAGATGTCGTCGTGTCCTTTCAATCCCATGTGCTCCACATGAGTTGAACTGGGGAATTGATCGGCCAAGCGACCAGGCAACCGCAGGGAGAGGTTTTCGTCGAAGATGAGTATCACGCCGCAGGCGAGTGAAAGGTCTTCCGGTCGCGCTCGGCAGCGTAAGCGTAGCACGCCAAAATATCCTCATGCTCGATAGCCGGAAAGTCGTCGAGTATTTCGCTTTCGGTCATACCGGATGCCAGGTAAGACAAAACATCGTAGACGGTAATCCGTGTGTCGCGTATGCAAGGCTTCCCGCTTCGGCGATCCGAACGAATGGATATACGCTTCATGTAATTCATTTCGGAAAGATGCTTCATTCCCCGGAGTATTTCAACCGGAAACGGCGGATCCGGCGGTCGCGGGAATTGCGCTCAGGGATGGGCTTTTCCGCCGCGGATTACCCGGATTTACACGAATCTTTTGCTCCGCACGCTCGGACCGGATTATCCATGAAATCCATGTAATCGATGGTTCAAAAGCTTGGGCTTTTGTTTCTGTGCTTTTTCAACCACGGATGGGCTCTGATGCACACCGAGGAAACGTTGCCGTAAAGCGGCGGGCCGCCGCTTCCACAGAGCATAAGCCTTTGCGCTTTTCGCGTTCTCTGCGGTTCAAATTCCAGAGCTGTAGGCCCTCCGAGGAGTCTTTTTTTACCATGGATTTCATCGATAACATGGATGGGGAGGCTTGGCGCAATTCACCGTAGCCAGCTTTGCCATGCTTCGATGGATGATGGCGGATTCCTGATGGCTGATTTTGCCTCCTCGGTATGGTCGTAGCTCTCTGGAGAAATCCGGTCTCTCCAAGTTTGTCGACGCTTTGGCAAGCGTGGCGACCTTCCCTCAGATCAAATCCCGAAATTGCTGAGGCGTAAGTCCCGCATCCTGTGCAATATTTCCCATGGTAATCGCATTGATCGGATTGTGGCGCGGAATGATCAGTCGAACGCTTCCGTTGCTCATGACAAGATGACCACTTTGCCGGACAACCCGATAACCGAGCTTCTCAAATACCCGCACCGCTTCGCGCTGGCTGATTCCCGGTATCCTCGGCATCCGAATACCTCAAAGGGCAATCTCTGTCGTTTCCACAGACTTTATGCCATTCTCGTCCGCCTCAACTTCGAGCCAGAGCCGGATAGCCTCGGCGATATTTTGAATCGCATCGTCCCGGGAAATACCCTGTGAATGACAGCCCTTTAGATCCGGGCAACTTACTGACCAGCCTTCATCTGTCTCCCAAAGCTGAATCTTATAGCGCATACAGAGGAAATTACCCCTTGAAAACCCATCGTCAAGCTTGAGGCAGCCATCAGCGATCAAAGATTTGCCGTAGCCAGCTTCGCCAGAAGGTGGACCCTTGCCCTCCGTGCCTTCGTGTCTTTGTGAGAGGCAAATGCAGTATCTGAGAGGCACCGGGGATCTGTTCATGGGCGACTTCTCTCACGGCGCAGAGGCACAGAGGGGGGGAGGGAAATCGGAGAGCGGAGGACGGAGACCTGAGATCTGAGGACGTAGGTCGGTTGGACGGTCGGAACGTCGGACTGTCGGACTGTCGGACTGTTGGACGGTGGACGGATCCTGCGGTCGCAGGGCTTCGCTGCGCTCAGGGGCCACGGGAGCGTTCTTGGTTGGGATGAAGTGCTGGAGTTCCGTCGCGCGCAATGCAGTACTGTCCCCGGAGGAGCGATTACGGATTCCAAGCTACGAATTACGGTATCGAAGCGTGGACACGTGTTAAGGCACAAAGCGTTTCACCAAAGATTAGACGCCTGCGCCCAGACGAACAAATCTTCAATCAACGAGACTCAACCAATGTGAAAGGATTTGCGATGGACCGTTGGCCGAAGCGGGAAAGGAGAGCGCCTTCATCGGTGTCATCAATCCCTTCTTTCCGAATCCGCTCGCGGATCTGCGGTTGCTCCAAACCGGGGATCCGGGAAGCGAAAAAGGGCCAAAGCGCGTTCATCCGGTAGGTCTTGTTTTTACGCGGAAAGTCCAGGAGAACTTGGACGCGCTCCTGATTCTTGAATGCCTCGCTGTAGACGAACTCCCACTCGCCCTCACGCAGGATGAGCCGACCCACCTCCAATTCTCCGTAACGCACCAGAAAGGCACGCGGTGACTCCCGTGAAGCCTCTCCGATTCCGGGCGGCTCCTCTGGTCGTCCAACTCCTTTGAGTCGGGACAAAAAACTTTTCAAACCTCCTGTCATACATTGATCAGATTACACAAGACTCAAAAAGGTTCAACCGCTCCGACAGACAGTCAAGGATGATCTCCCGCCGCATTGGACTCAAGAGCTGCTCAAATTCCGGATGATCCAAGACGTTCTCAACACGCGGCATCACTTGGTCTCGCTGGAAATGGTCCGCCAGCGGTCGCCACCCGTTTTTGGGCCGAAAAATGTGCCGGAGAAGGTCAAAGTGATTGAGATCTTCCTGACCGTCCCAACCGATCTTCGGTTTACTCCCGGTGCAATACTTGCGCAACCACTGCAAATACTTCCCGTTGTCCCTGCGGATGGCCGCAAGACGGTCTTCGGCAAAGTTCCAGAACAATGCACGGGCCGTGTCGTAAATCGGCGAAAAGCGGGGTGCAAATTTTCCTTCGGGGTGAAGCACAACCCCCCAATTATAGAAATGCCGGTCGTTGTTGCCCACCAACGCGTCAAAGATCAGCATTTTTACAAAAGCCTCCAAAATCTCATGGGCCTCATCCGGAAACATCTCCAGCAGAGCGTCTTGGACAAACCCGAAGGTGAAGAAATTGCGTGCCTGCTTTTCCGCCTCAATACGCTCAACGAAGGCTCGGTCATCCAAGTATCCCCAAAAAATTTCCGCTCCATGCACAAGACTTTCGCCCGGTTCGAGAAAATACCGACTGCAAAACCGCAGTTGGCCGCGCACCCAAAACAGCTGCGAATCCGCGAGTTCAAAACCGAGTGCCTGCCCCAATCGGGTTAACAAATGCTCCGTGATCGATTCCGTGGGATACCACTTGTGCCCAACCTTCGCAATGAACCTAGGCCACGCACGCGAATTGTTCCGTCCGCCCTCACCATGCAAATAAATCCGGAGGAAATCCTTTGGGGCCTCGCCCGTGATGGTCACGTTCTCCACCACACAACGCTCAGGTTTTACCGCCGGGATACCCGCCAGTCCGCGCAAGCGAAATCCAGTCTCATTCAGGACAGGCGCACGCTCTATTCGCCAGGATCTTTGTTTACGCCATTTTATCTCCACTTTTCACGATCTTTTGATTTAATTTTTGGCCTCAGCCATTCGAAGAAATGAAGGGGCCGTGCCCCGAGACTTGCGTTCAGGGATGGGCTTTTCCACCGCGGTTTACCCGGATTTACACGAATCTTCTGCTCCGCACGCTCGGACCGGATTATCCATGAAATCCATGTAATCGATGGTTCAAAGGCTGGGGCTTTGGCTCTGTTCCGACCTGTTGTTTTACCATGGATTTGGTCGATGGCATGGATGGGCGGGGGGGCTTCCGCGAAATTCCGCCTCTTCCGTGGTCGTCGCCTCGGACGTGCGTCCGGGGTGGCGGTGGGGGGAAGGGGGGAGATGGGTTCGGCGTTCAGGGTTCGGGGGCCGCTACGCTGCGATAGCTGATCTTTGATGGGGGATGGTGAGCCAACCAATCGGGTAGCCAGCTTCGCTAGAAGATGGACCCAAAAATTGGACGAGACCCGGCCCGTCGAAGTTTTCTCCACGCTTTGGCAAGCGCGGCTGCTCCCATCATTCGACAATCGCCATTCGAAATTCGGAATTGGCCTCTTCCGTTTGGTCCACCCCGTCGAAGCTTTGGGAAAGCTTCGCTGCTCATAGCGACTGGCGGAACGCTTCCAGCGAAGCGGCCTGGATGGCGGCGCGGTGCAGGTCGCGCAGCCGGGAAGCGTCGCGCACCGAACGCACAATGGATGGCACATCCACCGGCAAATGGCCAAAGCGCAACTCCAGCGCCTCGAGAACAACCTCTTGACGAGCGGCGAAGAGCCCCTCTTCACGGCCTTCTTCACGGCCTTCTTTGCGTAACATTTCGGCGATGCTCATGGCTTCCTCCTTTAAACGTGCATTTTCCAGCTTCAAAATATGCTCACGGAACACGGGGATGTCAATATCCCCGGAGGCCCGGAAGAGGTAACTCAAGGCCATTCGAATGTAGGTGAGGTCATCGTTTTGAACCCTCAGGAGCGAGCTCAGCGCGGCGAAAGCCGCTTCCAAGCGCGCGGCGTCCTCTTCCACGGCAACGCTGCGCAACAACTCGAGGATGTGCCGTAACCGCAGTTCGGCAAAACGCTCCTGTGCAGCAAGATCGCCCACATCCACCACCGGAAACCGGAACGTCGGCACAAACGCTTTCCAATCTCTGCTCAATCCTTCGGGCACACGCACTAAAGTGCGCAGGTCGCGTGGTGCCTTCCAACCGCCACGGCTCTGGAACAGGACGACGGGAATTATCAACGGCAAGCGCCCATCCCGCGAATGCGTCTGCTCCCAGCGGTCCCAGATGCGCACCATGTAACGCAAAAGCCGAAGGGGCATCTTCGGGTCGCTCGCGCTTTGATGTTCAAAGAGGCAATAGAGGCACGCCGGGCAACCGCCCCACTCCACGGTAAAGAGCAGATCCGAGGCGCGACGCGCAAACGCTCGCCCGCGCGCGTCCGCCCCGGGTCGACCGCTGAAGACAGGTCGACTAC
>JAFIGE010000036.1 GCA_020831585.1 Opitutales bacterium
AGGTCTTCCGTCTCCTTCGGATCCAGCCGCACGAAGATGTGAAAGTGATTCGCCAAGAAGCAATAAGTCAGCACCTCCATCCCCGCAAACGCCGCCTGCGAGCGCATGATATGCCGCATCGCCTCCATCGCCTCCTCATCCATCAACCGTCTTTTCTGCACCACCCGCGAAATAAGGTGGTGGCACGCCAGTCGCGGATACCGTAGCCGCCTGCAAAACCTCCTGCTCATGGGGCGACTCAAACACTTGCCTAGCTTCTGTCAATGTTGCAATGATCAGAACATTAAAAAAAGTTCCCAGTGCCAAATTGGTTGTGGATTCTGTTTCGACTCAAGGGGCCGCAGCGCCTGACAAACTTCGTGATTACACCCGGAAAACAGGCCTTCCAAACGCGCCCTTGCAGAAGCCTGCGATTAAAGAGCATGATGAAGCCCTTAAACCGGTCTTCTACACAATATGTGGGGGTTGACCGTTTCAATCCCAACTACATGTTGTGGTCCCGATGCAAAGCAGTGCTCCTCTCCTTCCCCCTGTGATTCACCCTGGGCAGCTCGCTCTCTTCGAGACCGCCACCCATTCCGGCAAACCCCGCCGCGTCGTCAAGCGCACGGGCAAAGAAGTGGATTGGGACCGTTCGCGTATTGAGCGGGCGCTCAGTCTGGCGTATACCCACACGCCCAATCCGGAAGCTCCCGGCGAAATGCTCGCGGCCGACCCGGAGCGCATCGCGCGGCTCGCGGAGGGCGTGGAGTGGGCCGTGTGGCACCGCTTTCCCGGCGATGAAACCATCCCCATTGAGGCCATCCAAGACGTCACCGAGACCTGTCTTGCCGCAGCCGGAGACTGGGAGGTGGCGCGCGCTTACGTGCGCTACCGCACGCTCCGCAATGAGCGGCGCCCCCGCCATCATGGGCAAAGCGGTCTGGAGGACTTCATCGCCATCTCGCGCTACGCGCGTTTCCGTGCGGATCTGGGGCGCCGGGAAGTCTGGAGCGAAAGCGTGCAGCGGGTGAGAGACATGCACATCCGCAAGTTTGCCTCCCTCGCGGCCCGCCGGACGGAGGCGGACAGCGCAAGGCGCATTGCTGCCCTCCACGGGTTGGATGAACTGGAGACCGACCTTCTCGGCACAGGCCGGAGCCTCTTCGAAGAGATCGGTGAGGCTTTTGCAGCGGTGGAAGCGCGGCAAATCCTCCCCTCGATGCGCAGCTTGCAATTCGGCGGACCGGCCATCGAGAGCAACGAGGCGCGCATCTACAATTGCAGTTTCTCCCACGCCAACCGTATCGAGTTTTTCCGCGAGACCTTTTATCTGCTGCTGAGTGGCGTGGGGGTCGGCTTCTCCGTGCAAACGCCGCACGTGGGCGAACTCCCTCCCCTGCCCCCGCGCGGTCGGGAAAACGAACTGCCCGTGCGCCACCTCTCCATCGGCGACCAGATCGAGGGCTGGTCCGATGCCGTCGACGCCCTCATCCGCTCGCACTACGAAGGCTGGCTGGCAGAGTTTAACTTCTCCGGCGTGCGCCCGCGCGGCGCCGCCCTTGTCACATCCGGCGGCAAAGCACCCGGGCACCTGCCGCTGAAACGCTGCCTCGAGGATATCCGGGGCATTCTCAACGCCGCCGCTGGCCGACACCTCCGGCCGATTGAGGTCTACGACATGGTCATGTTTATCGCGCGGGCCGTCCTCGCGGGCGGTATCCGGCGCTCGGCCACGCTCTGTCTGTTCTCGCCGGAAGATGAAGAGATGGCCAACGCAAAGACCGGAAACTGGTTCGAAACCCACCCGCACCGCGCCTACTCCAACAACTCCGCCCTCCTCGTGCGCGCTTCCGCCAGGCGCGAGACCTTCAACGATCTTTTCGAGCGCATTCGCGAGTCGGGTGAACCCGGATTCTATTTCTCCGAAAACGAGCACTACGGAGCCAATCCCTGCGTGGAAATCGGTCTGTGCCCACGGGCAACGGTGACGGCAGAAGATGTCCATCTGTTGCGAAAACTTGGATACAGCGGCCCCCTGAAAGCCGGAGATACCGTGACCGGTTGGCAAATGTGCAACCTCACCACGATCAATGGCGCAGCCGTGAAGGACCGGGAAGCTTTCCTTCGCGCCTGCCGCTTCGCCGCCCTCGTCGGCACTCTGCAGGCGGCCTACACCCGCATGGATTATCTTGGTCCGGTGACCCGCTTCCTTAACGAACGCGAAGCCCTCCTCGGCGTGAGCCTCTGCGGCGTGCTGGACTCCCCCGAGCTCCTCCTCGATCCGGCGACGCTGGAAAGTGGCGCGCGCCTGGTCAAAGCAGCCAACACCCTTTTCGCCGAACTCATCGGCATCCGGCCGGCCGCCCGCACAACCTGTGTGAAACCTGAAGGCACGGCCTCTCTCCTCCTCGGTGCCGGCTCCGGCATCCACCCACACCACGCGCCGCGTTACTTCCGGCGGGTCCAAGTCAACCGACTCGATCCCGTCTACCGGCACTTCCGCAAATGGAATCCGCACATGGCCGAAGCCAGTGCCTACAACCCCCAGACCGATGACGTCCTCACCTTCCCCGTGGAAGCTCCCGATGGTGCCCTGTGCCGCGATGACATCGACGCCCGCCGCTTCCTCGAAGCCGTCCTCACTGTGCAAAAGCACTGGGTGCGCGCGGGCTGCGCGGATGATGCCTTCAACCCCCGCCTGCAACACAACGTCTCCAACACCGTGACCGTGCGCGACGAGGAATGGGCTGATGTGGCCGACTTCATCTGGGAGCACCGCGCAGACTTCACGGGCGTGGCCCTGCTCAGTGATTACGGAGACAAAGCCTTCCAGCAGGCCCCGCGGGAAGCGGTCACCACTCCGGAAGATGTCGCCAGATGGAACACCCTCGTGTATCGACCGGTCGACTACCGCGCCCTTCGCGAAGACGACGACCACACCAAGCTCGCCGACGTCGCCGCCTGCGCCGGGGGTGCCTGCGAGCTCTGATCCCCACAACCAAATATTGGAAGTGCGCTGATTTTCGACCGCTTGGGTAAATTGCCCGCGTGCACTGGACTCGTGCCACGGTTTAGCAACAATACCTCAAATGTTCCGCCTAAGCCTTCCTCTCCTTGGCCTCGCGCTCCTCGCGGCGCTGCCCTTTTCCTCCCGCGCCGAGCGGGTCATTCAGGGCGATCTCGTCCTCGACGGCATCCCAGAGATCCCGGCGGACCTCATTGCCCGCCTGGAGCCCTATTTGAACACCCGCTCGGCCTCCTTCGGCGGTTGGCGCAACGACGGAGCCGGTATTCTGATCCTCACGCGCTTTGGTGAAACGACCCAGGTTCACGCCGTCCACAAGCCGGGCGGCGCTCGACGTCAGCTGACCTTTTTTCCCGAACGTGTGAGCGGAATCGCCATTCCGCGTAACGAGGCTATCCCCGGTTTCCTCTTTGGCCGCGATGAGGGCGGCAACGAGCAATTCCAAATCTACGCCTTCGACAGCCGAACCGCCGTAGCCACCCGCTACACCGACGGACAATCCCGCAACGGCGGCGCTTCCATCAACCCCGCAGGCACCCGGCTCGCCTACTATTCCACCGCCCGCACCGGCCGCGACTGGGACATCTACCTCGCTGATCTCGGCGACCCCGAGTCCGTTAGGCTCGTCTACGAAGCATCCGGTTTCTTTGTCCCGGGAGACTTTTCCCCCGACGGGAAACGCCTCCTCTTACGGCAGTTCGTTTCGTCGGCGGAGTCCTACATCCATATCCTCGACCTCGCATCCGGCGATGCCACCCTCATCGACACCGCATCCACTGCGGAGGGCACAGTTGCCTACGGCAGCGTCATCTGGGCACCGGATGGCGAACACCTTTTCCTCGTCTCCGACCGCGACACCGAGTTTTCTGTTCTTCGCAAACACCACATCGAAAGCGGAGAAGAAACCCTCCTCACCGGAGACATCGACTGGAACGTCTCTTCCATCGCCCTCAGCGAAGACGGGATGCACCTCGCCCTTTCCATCAATGCGGGTGGACTCAATGAACTCTATCTCCTCGATACCACCACCAAGGAGCGACGGCCCGCCGCAGATCTTCCCCCGGGCATCATCAGCGGTCTCACATGGGATCCGGCCGGACGCCACCTTGGCTTCACCTTCAACACACCCCGGAGTCCCGGAGATGCCTATTCGCTCGACGTGGAGACAGGCGAACTCACCCGCTGGACATACTCCGAAGCCGGCGGCCTCGACACCGACACCTTCACCTTCCCCGAACTCATCCACTACCCAACCTTCGATGACGTGGATGGAGCCCCCCGCAAAATCCCCGCCTTCGTTTACCGACCCGCCGGGGAAGGCCCCTTTCCCGTGCTCATCAATATCCACGGCGGTCCCGCTGCCCAGGCACGCCCCTTCTTCTCGGCCGTGCGAGAGTTTATGATCCGCGAACTCGGCATGGCGGTCATTACCCCCAACGTGCGCGGCTCCACCGGCTATGGAAAAACCTTTGTCACCCTCGATGACGGCTTCCTGCGCGAAGACTCCGTGCGCGATATTGGCGCGCTCCTCGACTGGATCGCCACACAGGACGACCTCGATCCATCGCGCGTCATCACTTACGGAGGAAGCTATGGCGGATACATGGTTTACGCCAGCCATGTCCACTTCGGCGACCGCCTGGCCGCCGGCGTGAGCAACGTCGGCATCAGCCACTTCGTCACTTTTCTCGAAAGCACAGCGGAATACCGCCGTGATCTGCGCCGCCCGGAATATGGCGACGAGCGCGATCCGGAGATGCGCGCCTTCCTCCACGAAATCTCCCCTCTCACCCAGGCCCACCGCATCCGCCGACCCATGCTCATCGGCCAAGGCTTCAACGACCCCCGCGTCCCCTACACCGAGGCCGAGCAGATCGTCGAACGCATTCGCGACAACGGCCACGAAGTCTGGTATTTCCTCGCCATGAATGAAGGCCACGGTTTCGCCCGGCGGTCCAACAGCGACGCTTACTTCCGCACCGTCATGTACTTTTTGCAGACGCACACGAGCCAGGTGCCCTGAGAAAACTCGCCGCTGAAATCGCGCCCGCATAGAGGGCAGCGGCACTCTCAAAACCACCACCGTCCCGCCGCGTCCCTCTACCAAAGCGAGGAAAACGAACGGCAAAAACAGCAAGCACTTTGTTACAAAACTTATTGCCCGCAGCCCTGTGGATAACTTGTGAGGAACTTCGTCTTGAAAACAGACGGTCCGCCCAAATATCTTCCTCGCCACGATCAGGGCAGATGCTCACTTTCTCCCTACTCGATTCGGGAGTCTGCCTCTTTCGACCTCCCACCAAGCGCCTTTAAAAATACGCAAGACATTGAAAACCAACGCTTTAAAAAAGCAAAAACAACTTTCCCTATGAACGCTTCCAACATTTCCATCCATACTTTCCCTCATTTTTCCTCCGGTTCCGGTGATCATCCCATCGCCCTGTGCCAAATTGACGCACCGCGCCTCCCGCCTGTGAATAAATAAGGGAATTGGAGCTGTCATGAGTCATTCAACTGTTACAATTCCGCTATGGACAGCGGTCTTGGCCGAGTTCGAGCGTACCTTCGCCCGCGAGGCCTACAACAATTGGTTTTCCCCGCTCAATGCCCGCATGGACGGAGAGGACACGCTCGTCGTTGAAGCGCCGAATGAGTTTTCCGCCATCTGGCTGGAAGACAACTACCTCGACCTCATTCGGGAGAAGGTGGCGAATTGCGGGGGCGAGGGGTTGGACGTCGTCCTTCGCGCCTCCGGCGAACCCCTGCCGGATTCACCCGCCCACCACGAAACCGCCACCCCGGTCAACCGGGCGGCAGCGGCCTCCAACCCCATGCGCACGGAGTCGCGCATGCGTGACGACCGATCCCTAACCTACCTCAACCCGCGCAACACCTTTGATAATTTCATCGTCGGATCGAGCAACCAGCTCGCCCACGCCGCCGCCACGGCCGTGGCCGGTGAACCCGGCAAAGCCTACAATCCCCTCTTCCTTTACGGCGACACCGGCCTCGGCAAAACACACCTCATGCACGCCGTGGCGCATGCCATCCGCGCAAACAATCCGGACTCTCACGTCGTCTACCTCTCCTGCGAGAAATTTACCAACAAGTTCCTCAAAGCCATTCGCGGGAACTCCCTCGACCAGTTCCGCCGCTTTTATCGGAAGGTAGACGTGCTCCTCATCGACGATATCCAGTTCCTCGAAGGCAAAGAGCGCACACAGGAGGAATTTTTCCACACCTTTAACGAACTCTTCGACCGCCAGAAACAGCTCTGCCTCTCCAGCGACCGCCCGGCCACGGAAATCTCCCGCCTCGAAAGCCGCCTCGTCTCCCGCTTCCAGTGGGGCATGGCGACCGATATCCAGGCTCCAGACCTCGAAACCCGCACCGCCATCCTCAAAAAGAAGGCCATTGCCGCTGGAGCGGAAAGCCTCCCCGAGGAAGTTCTCTCCTTTCTCGCCTCCCGCATCACCCGCAACGTCCGCCGCCTCGAAGGTGCCCTCATCAAAGTCGTCACCTTTGCCCGCCTCTCCAAAACACCCCTTGACATCCCCGCCGTGGAACGCCTCGTGGCCGATATTCTCCGCGAAGAGACCCAAAGCCCGGTGGGCATCGAACGCATCCAGCGCAAAGTCGTGGAATACTTCGACCTGCGCATGAGCGACATGTCCAGCAAGCGCCGCCCCAGCAACATTGCCTTCCCCCGGCAGATTGCCATGTACCTCTCCCGCATCCTCACCAACCGCCCCCTCAAGGAAATCGGCGAAGCCTTCGGCGGCCGCGATCACGGCACGGTCATCCACGCCTGCAAAACCGTCGAAAACCTCATGGAACAAGACGAAAGCGTGCGCCGCAACGTCGACTACCTCACCAAGCAAATCACCGGTCAGCTCCCCTGATTTTCCACGAAAAAAGGTTGCCAAGTCCCCCCAATCCCCCGATTTCTTTCCTCTTTATTTAATTCGACTCCCGGAGAGATGGCTGAGTGGTCGAAAGCAACGCTTTGCTAAAGCGTCGTACCTCAAAAGGGTACCGAGGGTTCGAATCCCTCTCTCTCCGCCACTCTCCTGTTTCTAGCCTGTTCAAGAGCAGCATCCTAGCGATTTCGAACGACTTAATCCGGAACAGAGGCCGCAACCAAACTCTACGGAGATTCACTGAATTCAAGGTTTTCGCCTTAACCGCGCCTTTATTGGGGAAGGTTTTGAATGCTCATCAAATTGCTCCTTATCTTTCTCCTGATCGCCCTGGCCGAGACCGCCAACGGGATTGTGCGCCTGCGCCTCCTGAGTCGTCGCCTCGGCAACCGGCGGGCACGTATCGCCTCGCTCCTGAGCGGATGCCTCATCATCCTCTTGATCACGTGGACAACGCTGCCGTGGATCGATCCGGCCTCTGTCTCCGACGCGCTGATCATCGGTACGCTCTGGCTGGGGCTCATGCTCGCCTACGATATCGCCATCGGTCGCTGGGCCTTTGGAATGCGCTGGGAGAAAATCCTTGCCGACTTCGATCTCCGCCGGGGCAACTACCTCGCCCTCGGCATGGCGTGGATCTTTCTCGCTCCGGTGGGGGTGTTTTGGCTTCAATACGAAGCTCCATGAACGAATCCGACCTCATCGACCTCTTTTTTGGGGGTATGGGCAAACTTGGGCCGGGCAGCACCGAGGATACCCTCGCCGTGCTGGCTGCGCTCCCGGCACAATCCTTTGACCTCATCGTTGACGCTGGTTGCGGGAGCGGGCGACACACACTCGACCTTGCGCGGCAGCTCCGAAAACCCATTCACGCCCTCGACCTCTACCAACCCTTTCTCGACCGACTTCAGCAACGCGCGCAGCAGGCCGGATTGGGCGATCTCGTGACGACCCATTGCCTCGATATGGCCGCAATCTCCACGCATTTCGAGCAAATCGACCTCTTGTGGTCGGAATCCGCCGTCTACAACATCGGATTCGAGCAGGCGCTGCGTTCATGGTTTCCGGCAATCCGTCCGGGAGGCTTTGTCGTGGTGAGCGAACTCTCGCAAATCGCCCCTGAACTCCCTGAGGACGCGCGTCGCTTCTGGGAAAAGGAATACCCCGGCCTCCAAACCTTCGAAGCCAATCGCGCCGTTGCCAAAGCCGTCGGCTTCCAACACCTGCATACTCACCGGATCCCCGACGCCTCCTGGGTGGAGGGCTATTACGACATTCTCCGGCCCCGCGCCGAGGCCCACCTCCCGCACCCCGAGCCCGCGGTGCGGGAAATTGCCGCCGGTCTTCTCGAAGAAATCCGCATCCACGCCGCCAACGAAGAAGGCTTCGCCTACTTCTTCTACGTCTTGAAGAAACCATGAGGGGCACAAAGTAATCTCGACCGAACCGGACGAGGGAATGAATTAAAATTAAGAATTAACGGGACACCCTTAGAAAAATTAACGGGACACCCCTAGAATATACTTGACGCATCCCATCGCCCGCAATGGCTGGCGGCATGTTAAAGGCGGGGGGGGAACCTCCCGGTTGGGGAGAGCGTCACCATGCGCAAGGACGCCGCCGGTCGAGTTTTACTTGGCTAAAAGTCGCAAACTTACCACGGGGAACTCCGTTCCTTCCTCCAGAACCGCCCCCGCTGATCGTATCAAGATACGCACGGCTCCTCCGGCACCGCCGCACACTCCACTGCGGAAACTGTTCAAAGGGAAGTTACGCCGCCCGATACACGCCCGCGCAACCTTCGCGATCACGGCGCTTGAACCAGCGCTGACCCGCCGCCTGCGCGGCTTCCGCCAGCTTCTCCAATCGACCCGCCACTCGATGATACAGGGTTCCATAGCGCTTCACCGTCGTTACCCAATTCTCTAAATCCAGTTCCAAGCGCTCCAGCACGGGGGCCAGCTCCGCCGGAATCGCCCCGGCCTTGTCGTCGCGCATGCGCCGACCCGTCCAGTCCACCAGTTGCAAATAGCGCTCCTCGCTCATTCCCAGCACCCCACCCTCTCCCGCGTCCACCCGTGCCAACCAGCGCGCCCGCTCCACGTCTCCACGAGCGACGTCCACCATCCGGTTCTGCCCCTCCGTCGCGCTCGACTCGTCGCCCCCCGAAGCTGCCCACGCCGCCAACTTCGCACGACCCCGACGCGCCCGTAAGCGATCCCCCACCCCGCAGAACTCGCTCTCCTCCGGAGTCTCCGCCACCCCGGACCGCACCGGATTCAAGTCCACATACGCCATGCACGCCGCCACCGCTCCCGCATCCGCCAGGCGCTGACACTTGAAACGACCTTCCCAGAAACGGCCCTTGCAACCGTCCTCCTCATTCGCCCGGCGCGCCACCACCTCGCTCAGCCCGCGCATGAACCAACTCAGGTTCCCCAGCCGCTCACGGTATATTTTCACCTTCTCCGCGTCCTTTGCCAAGATCGCCACACCATCCTCCACCGCGCTCGCCCCCACCTGATCCCGCCGTCCCGGACAAAGCCGCAACCAACGACGTGCCACCTCCTCGTCGCTCCAACCGGAAACCACTTCGGGCCGCGTCCGCACAACCAGGTGTACGTGGTTGCTCATCACTGCGTAGGCACACACATCCAACGCAAAGATCCCGCACAGCTCTTGGACCCGCTCCCGCACCCACTCCCGCCGGTGTTCGAAGCTCTTTCCTGAATACTCATCCCACCCACACAGAAAAGCCCGCCGCACGCAGCGATTGATACAGTGAAACACCCCAGCCTCTCCGGGGCGGTAGACGAATTTTCGGGCCATGGTCATGAACTTTCCTCCTGATTCGGCGCTGGGAACAGCATTGAATCGAGTGCCACTCAACCGGAAATCGTTACAAAGGCAAACATTTTTATGGATGTCCTGTTAAAGATACTGGGTTTTTCGCTTTCAAGGCATGGGGATGAAGGCTTACATGAAGATCTTATGAGTTCATTACCCCCGCCGTCTTCCCGTGTGCCTTCGGAGAACATTATCCTGATTGGGATGCCGGGGTCTGGCAAATCCACGGTTGGCGTGCTCCTCGCGAAGGAGCTGGGGTTTGCTTTCGTGGATACGGATATTCTTATCCAACAACGGGAAGGCTGTCTGCTACAGGAGCTTGTGGATCGCGTTGGGTCGGCGCAGCTACGTGCGATTGAGAGCGATGTCTGCCGCGCCCTATCCTGCTCGCGGACGGTCGTGGCCACCGGGGGGAGCGCGGTCTATTGTGCGGATGCGATGAGGCACCTGAGCGGATTGGGGCCAGTCATCTGGCTGGACGCCCCTTTTCCGGTGATCAACGAGCGCATAGAGCGGAATCCCCTGCGGGGTCTCGCCAAAAATCCGGATCAAACGCTGGAGGATCTCTACGACGAGCGACAACCGCTCTATCGGCGTTTTGGCGAAATCCGCATTCCCTACGCCGAGGAAACTCCGGAGGCGACCGTCCGTTCGATAATCGGAGTTTTGCCGAGAGAGTTCCGGCGTTCACCATCGGGCGATTCGAGTGGCGGCGAGTCTTCCCACTCGCCAAGAGATTAAAGCGCCGTCAGAGGTCTTTCCACAATGGCAGCAAAGAAAATAGTTCTCACCGGATGCACCCGGGGGCTGGGCCGGGCGCTTCTCGAAGAATGGATTTTGGACGGTCATCACCTCGCGGGCTGCGGCCGCAATGAAAAGACTGTCCGCGAACTGGGAAACCGTTTTGGCGCACCCCATCGCTTCGATGTCGTCGACGTGAGCGAGGCGGAGACCGTGAATCGGTGGGCAAGCGAGGTCTTGCGGGAGGGTTTGCCTGATCTGCTCGTGAACAATGCCGCCGTGATGCACGAACCGGCACCCTTCTGGGAGATACCCCGCGAAGCCATCGCGCAAAACTTTCAGGTCAATCTCTTGGGAAGTATCCACGTGCTTCAGGCTTTTCTGCCTGCCTTTGTGCAGGCGCGGCGCGGGATGATCGTGAACCTGAGTTCCGGAGCCGGGCGCAGTGGCATCCCCCGGATCAGTGTCTACGGATCAACCAAATGGGCCATTGAAGGACTGACAAAGTCCATCGCAGCGGAGCTTCCGGAGGGGGTGGGCATCATTCCCCTGAGTCCCGGCATGGTGGATACGGATATGCTGCGCGCGTGCTACGGCGATCAGGCCGCCGAACATCGCCCCGTTCAAGCATGGGCGAAAGTGGCGGCGCGCTTTATTCTCGGTTTGACCCCCGCGCAGAGCGGTCAATCCATCTCTACACCCTGACCGGCGTTCGTCCCTTTTCTCAAGCCGCTCATGCCGCCCCCTCCGCAACGCCGCCGCCCGCGCAAATCCAAATCGCCCGCCGAGAGCCCGCTGCCACCAGGTAGCGAGGGTTGGACCGCACCTTGGGCTCAGATCAAGAGCTTCCGCTTCAATCCAGCCATCTTCAAGTCCATGCTTGGGCCGGTCTCGCCGGATGCGCGTCCGGGAGATTTCGTTACCGTGATCGATCCGGAAGGAAACCCTTTCGGCGAGGGCCTGTTGAACAACCTCCCTTCCGCGCGCATTTCCCTGCGCGTCCTGCGCCACGGCCCCGAGCAGTTTGGCGAAACGGCCTACTTAAACGAGGCCATCACGCGCGCCCTCGAACTCCGGACCCAGTGGCTCGGCTTGGGGACCGACCTCTCCACGACGAATACTTACCGCGTCATCCACTCCGATGGCGACAGCCTCAGCGGTTGGGTGGTGGATCGCTTTGGGGAAAGCCTTCTTGTGCAGGTGAACAGCCTTGGCATTTGGCAGCGCCTCGGAGACTTTTTGCCCCGGCTCCACCGGGCACTTGGCACCCGCCGCCATCGCGTCCAAGTCGACCCGGAAATCGCCCGCATGGAGGGCATTCGCGGCACCGCTCCCGGCGACGACAGCAGCCTGCGCAGCGAGCGCGTGGTCGAAAACGGTATCCGCTACGAGGTGAATTTTGAGACCGGCCACAAAACCGGTTTCTTCTGCGATCAGCGCGAAAACCGTCGAAGGTTGGCGCAGTGGACGCAGGGCAAAAAGGTGCTCGACCTTTGTTGCTATACGGGTGGCTTTTCCCTCGCCGCGATGGTGGGGGGCGGAGCGGCCTCCGTCACGGGTGTGGACCTCGACGAAAAGGCTATCGCCCAAGCCAAGCGCAATGCCAACCTTAACCAGGCGCGCATCAAATGGGTCCACGCCGACGCGTTTGCCTACGCCCGCCAGATGCAAACGAACGGAGAGCAATTCGATGTGGTTGTTCTCGACCCGCCGAAGCTAATTCTCTCGCGTGAGGAGCGCCGCCAAGGGGAACGCAAGTATGAGGACCTCAACGAACTGGCAGCCTCCCTGGTCGCGCCCGGCGGTCTCTTTGTGACCTGTTCATGCTCCGGCCTGCTCTCGCTGAGCGATTTCGAGCGGGTCGTCACCCGCGGGGTGCATCGGGCTCAACGTCGCCTGCAATACCTTGATCTCACTGGTGCCGGGGGCGACCACCCTATCCTTTCCAATTGCCCGGAAAGCCAATATCTCAAAGTTTATTGGGGTCGGGTGTGGTGAATTTCCGGGCCTGCCCTTCCTGAAACCGGAGCCCCCTGTAAACCCGTGGCTTCCTGAGCGGACGCTTTGAGATTGAAGCGGGAGGTCCTCCTGACTTGGCTTGAGAGACCATGCAGCTCTCCCGCCAGGCCGAAGATTTAATCGCCTCTCTTCGCAATTTTCCGGAAAAGGAGAGCGTGGCGGTCGAACGGGGCGCGAAGAGCTTGGAAAACCTCATCGATGTTTGCCTGGAGCGGCACTACATCGGTCGGGAGACACCGGAGGAGGTGATCATCCGCAACTGGCGCTCCATCGCCGGGGCAAACTTTGCCGGGCGCTGCGCCCCGGAGAAAATCGATCCGGCGGGCATTCTCCTGATCAAGGTGCCGAGCGCGGTCGTTCGCCGGGAGCTGGAGTTTGCGGAGGATCGCCTTATGACGGCGATCCGCGCCCTGCCGGGTTGCGAAATCGTTAAGGGAATCGCGCTGCGTGCCGGATAGCGGGCAGCGAACGGCACCCTCTATGCGTCGATAACGAGGTCGGTCTTGGGAACCGAGCAACAGAGCAACTCGTTGCCTTCGTCGGGCTGGCCGCCGTGGCCCATGGGGTAATCGACTTCTCCGGATACTACCGGCTGCTGGCAAGCCGTGCAATTTCCCATACGGCAGCCAAAATCGAGATCGAGCCCGGCATCTTCGCCGAGTTCGAGAAGGCTCTCGTGTTTACCGGTCCATTCGACCGTGGTGTCTGATTTGCGGAAGGTGACTTTTGGCATCGTGAGCTTGGATGTGGGTTAAAAACGGAGAAAATGGCATGGTGAATCAAGCGAGAACGGGCAGCGCGGGTTCGCGCTCCACCTCGGCGGGCCGCGAACCCTTGAGGGGATAGCGATACTCCTCGCCTTCGAAGTTACGCATAATAACCTCATCCTCAGTGATCTCCTTGACGTATTCCGGGTTGATGGGCACCTTGCCGCCTCCACCGGGTGCATCGATGACAAACTGCGGCACCGCATAGCCGGTGGTGTGACCGCGCAAATCGCGGATGATTTCAATGCCCTTGCGCACGTCGGTGCGCAGGTGTGCCGACCCTGTAATCAAGTCGCACTGGTACAGGTAGTAGGGCCGCACCCGCATCTGCAATAGCCGGTGAACGAGAGACCGCATAATCGCTGCATCGTCGTTCACCCCCTTAAGCAGCACGCTCTGATTACCCAAGGGCACCCCGGCGAAACTGAGCCGCTCGCACGCGCCATACAGCTCCTCCGTGCACTCGCGCGGATGGTTCACGTGAATACTGATCCAGACGGGACCGTGCTTGCGGAAAATCTCCTGCAACTGTGGCGTGATGCGCTGGGGCAAAAACACCGGAATGCGCGAGCCAATCCGGATAAACTCCACGTGCGGGATCGCCCGCAAGCGCCCAAGAATATAGTCGAGCTTCTTGTCCGAGAGAAGCAAGGGATCTCCTCCACTCAAAAGCACGTCGCGGATCTGCGGGTGCGTTTCGATATATTTGAGGGCATTCTCGTAGTTCGGATGAAAGTCGTATCCCTGGGCGTTGGAGACGAGCCGGCTACGCGTGCAATAGCGGCAATAAGCCGCGCAGACATTTGTCACGAGAAAGAGGCAGCGGTCGGGGTAGCGGTGGACAAGACCATCCACCCCCATGGAACCTTCCTCCCCGACCGGATCCAGCAACTCCTCGGGGGCCACATGCATTTCCTCACCCCGGGGGATAACCTGTCGGCGAATGGGGCAGTGCGGATCCTCCCGGTCAATGAGGTTGAAAAAGTAAGGCGTAATGGCAAGGGCGAGCTTGTTGTTGGCGAAGTCGCAACCCGCCTCCTCTTCCGGCGTCAGGTCCATGTATTCGCGCAAGTGCTCCACACGGGTCAGGCGGTTGCGCAACTGCCAACGGTAGTCCTGCCAGTCCGAAGCCGCCACTTCAGACCACAAGCCCTGCCCGCTAAACCAGTTTTTTCGGTCATCCAAAGGATACATCGTCTTTGAAAAATTACTTGAAAAATCGATTGACGTATTTAGAAATCTAAATACGAAAACAACTAGTAAAGGGAGGATTTTCAAATGGTCAAGCAGTCGGCGGAAAAGTTCAGGGGGAGCGGAGAGGCAACCCGGCGTTCGGTGCCCTGCCCGCGCACGGGTTTGAGCGAGGATGCCCGCGAACTGCTCGCAAAGCGGTTGTGGACGATCGGGGACGATGTGCGGTTGTGCCTCCTGGGTTTGCTGCCCGCATCGGAAACGGCGACCCCCGCAATGAATGTATCCCAGCTGGCCGGGACGCTGGGGCTGAGCCAGCCCACGATTTCGAATCATCTGGCCCGTCTGCGCACGCTGGGAATTGTGCGACACCGCCGCGTTGGGCGCGATGTCTTTTACTGGATCGACGCCGAGGCGGCCGAGCGCATTCTGGAGGATCTCCGCCGAGCCTTGAAGACGCAGGGGGCCGATGCACCCGAATGACGGGGTGCCCGGCCCAGGAGCAGCTCCGCGCTCCCACACTGGCGGCGCAAGGAAATGATGTGCTACCCTTCCTCTCCGCTTGCCTATAGTCATCACCGGAAAACATCGCCTCCCTTCCGAGACAAGTATTTTTCTAATTTACCAGGTTATTTTATCTGTGTATCTGGAATCGGAATTATTCCGGGGGTGTGTTTAACTTTGCCATCGGCGAGAAATGGGTTCTGCTTTCCGGCCATGCATTCTGTTGCGAAACGGCACGCCCGGCTCATTCTGGAGGCGGGGAAAAATTGGGCGGGCGACAGGGCCTTCCAACATTCCGCCGCTCTCGCTTTCTACATGCTGTTTTCGATGGCACCGCTGCTGATTATCGCCATCACGGTGACCGGCCTGTTTCTGGGAGAGGAGGCGGCGCAGGGGCAGTTGGTGGGAACACTGGAACAATGGATGGGCCCCGAGGGAGCGGCCGCGCTGGAAACGACCATTGCGGAAACGCACCCAAGCCAGAGCGGCTGGCTTGCCACGATCATCGGATTCAGCCTTCTCGCCCTCGGCGCGACGACGGTTTTCGGGCAACTGCAAATGTCTCTGAACGACATCTGGAAAGTGACGCCCAATCCGCGCAAGAGCGGAATGCTGCTCCTTCTGAAAACACGTTTTCTCTCGCTCACACTGGTCCTCACGATCGGTTTTTTGCTCCTTGTTTCTCTGATGCTCACGGCCATTTTGAGCGCGGTGGTGCGATTTGCCAATGACCTGATTCCGCTGCCGGGGATGATGTTGAAGATCACGGATATCGTTGTTTCGCTTTTCATTATCAGCGTTCTCTTTGCGGCCATTTTCAAGGTGTTGCCCGACGTGATTCTGCCTTGGCGGGAGGCCCTCACGGGGGCCTTTATCACGGCGGTTCTCTTCATTTTCGGAAAGTATGTGATCTCGCTCTACATCACATACACCGGGGCGGCGTCCGCTTATGGGGCGGCTGGTTCACTGGTGGCCGTGCTGATCTGGATTAATTACTCTGCGCTCATTCTCTTTTTCGGCGTTCAGGTGACCAAAGTCTATGCAATGGACCGTGGAGTTCCGATCGAGCCAAAGGCAACAGCCGTGCGGGTTTGTCAACAAATCGTCCAGGAATCACCGGCAAACAAGGAAAAGCCCCACGCAAACGTGTAAGGGACGCTACTCTCCAATATCCTCATTCCAAAGCGCCGGCTCCTGTTCGATGAAGTCGCGCATTATACGAATGCATTGCGGATCTTGGAGAACCTCCACCTCCACTCCCTGCGAACGGAGATAGGTCTCTGGCCCGCAAAATGTCTCATTTTCACCCACGACAATGCGACGAATCCCGTAAAGAAGGACCGCTCCACTGCACATCGGACAGGGAGAAAGCGTGGAGTAGAGCGTGCATCGGCGGTAAACCGATGCCGGGAGGCGCCCGGCATTTTCGAGACAGTTCATTTCCGCGTGATGAATGACACTGCCGTCCTGAACACGGCGGTTGTGCCCGCGCCCAATAATTTCGCCGTCCAACACGAGGACCGATCCGATGGGGATGCCCCCCGCGGCCCGGCCCTTGCGCGCTTCCTCAATGGCCGCCGCCATGAACGAATCCTGCGATGTCATGCACCAAGGTTTACGGAAAAGGCGGAAAACGGGCAATCCCCGAAAGAGAAAATTGGCGCGGTAGGTGAAAAGACTTGAATGAAGGTTCATTTGGTGATTGGTTAGGACTCAAATGAAACAAAAAGGAGAAAGAACCGTCACTGGCGACTCTTTGAAAAGACCGGTCGTGCATGACTTGGAAGGGCTGGTCGTGAATGAACCGGCGGCAGCCTACGGAGCGGCTTTGGAGAGCGCGCCCCTGCCCAGCCTTGGTACTGGCCAGGTGGTCGAACGGGTGCGGGAAGGTCTGCCCATGGCGGAGTTTGAGGCATTGCGCGAGATGCTCGGGCTCGGAGCCGAAGAGCTGGCAGGGCACCTGGCCATGTCGCGCAGCACGCTGGCGCGCCGTCGCAAAAGCGGGCGGCTCGATATGCTGGAGTCGGATCGGCTGGTGCGTTTTGCCCGGCTCTTGGCACGGGCTCGCGAAGTCTTCGGAGATGCGAAGGCGGCGCGCTCGTGGCTGCAGACTCCGGCGCGTGCCCTGGGCCACACCGCCCCGTTGGTATATGCCCAGACGGAAGTGGGAGGGCGGGAGGTCGAAGATGTGCTCGGGCGGATCGAACACGGTGTGTTCAACTGATGGTTTCATCCTGGCGAATAGTCGCGGAAGCCCGGGCAAATGCACCCTGGGATGGCCTGGGGGCACGGCGCTACGGCGGTCGATGGAATCCGGTCGGGCTCGCCGCCGTCTACTCCGCAGGAAGCCGGGCGCTCGCCGCTCTGGAAATCCTTGCCCACCTCCCCCGTCCGACCCCACCCATGGTCTTTTGCCTTTTCGAGGTGAAGATTCCGGAGGATGCGGTCGTTGACGTAACCGATGCCCGTGTTCTTGCGAGTGTCGAGTCGCCTGAAATCGAACAACTCACGCAGAATTTCGGGGCGGCGTGGCTGCGCGCGCAAACCAGTGTCGCTCTGCGGGTGCCGAGTGCTCTCGTTCCGGAGGAGCCAAACTATGTGCTCAACCCGGAGCATCGGGACTTCGCCCATCTCGTTTTCGGGGATCGGAAAAACTTTGCTTTTGACCGGCGTTTGCTCCGTTGATCGCAGCGGGCGCGGCCGGGACCATTTTTTGACAAAACGCGGATGGGGGTTGCGGCGTGGACATGGTTCGATTCGATGGCTGTTTTTCCATCAAGACCATGACCATATTCGACCGCGACGGACACTATGTCTTCATTTTCCCGGCTTACTGCGGGACCGAATGTCCCGAGGGCTACAAAATCAAGGGGACGCGCATGCCCGAGCAGGATTACGCGGCAGCGCTGCCGGCGATCTCCTGCGCGGTGAGCCAAGGATACCGCAGCCTTGATCGCGATTGCGGCACACGCCCCTGTGAAGAAGACGGCCACATGGTCTTCACGGTCAAACGGGATACTCTGGAAGTCGAAAAGGGCGGCCAATCCCGATGCTTTCCGCACGACGGCAGCGCCTTCGACATCGAGCGGGCGATGGCCGAGGCCATGCGCGCGGATTCCCCGAAGACCCACGAGATCAAAGTAAGCTTCTGAGGCCGGCCCCCGCCGGGATCTTGCGCGCGCGCGAGGCTCTACAGGCTGGCCCCGTTTGAGCGGATGACTTCGGCATACCAGGCCGCCGACTCTTTCGGGGTGCGGGTGCCCGTGGGATAGTCGACATGGATCAGGCCGAAGCGGTGGCGATACCCCTCAGCCCACTCAAAGTTGTCCAGAAGGGACCACTGGAAGTAACCCATTACATCCGCTCCGTCGGTTTGAGCACGGCGGAGGTCGCGTAGGTAGCGACGGAGAAAGTCGATCCGTCCATGGTCACGCACTTTGCCGTCGAGGTCGACCCAATCCATGGAAGAGAGGCCGTTTTCCGTGATGACGATGGGTTTGCCATAGCGCTGGTTGATGAGCTTGGGCCCCCAATAGAGACAGGACGGTTCCACGGCCCAATCGAACCGGGATGTGGGAAAACCCGTCGCGCGTTTAACGGTGCGGAAATCGCCGGAGCCATCCTCTTCGACGCGCGCCCCTGTGTAGATATTGAGCCCAATGAAGTCGATGGGGGAAGAGATGACGGTCATGTCATCGGCCCCGATCTTTGGCACACCTTTGCCAAAAACTTTGAGACCGTCTTCCGGATACTTTCCAAAACATACCGGATCCAGGAACCACGTGTTCGACCAAAAATCCGGCTTGGACATGGAAAACATAGCCCGGCGAGCCACCTCCAGCGCCTCGGGAGAATCATCCTTGGGCATGGCCACCACGCCGACGGGTGCCCAGCCGATTTTCGCCCGGTCGCCGCTGTGCGCGCGGATCGCCTGCACGGCCCGGCCGTGGGCAAGGAGCGTATGGTGGGACGCCAGAAGATACTCCGGCCAATCGAGACGCAACCCGGGGGCCTGCGTGCCAGTGACATGCCCGAAACCGAGAAAACACTGGGGCTCGTTAAGCGTCATCCAGTGCGTCACCCGGTCGCCCAAGCGGTTGATCACAACTTCCGCGTAATCCGCAAACCAGCGCGGGCTATCCGGATTGAGCCACCCGCCCCGGCAGAACAGATCGTAGGGAAAGTCCCAGTGAAACAGCGTTGCCCACGGGGTGATTCCGGCCTCCAAGAGGCCGTCGACCAATCGGTCGTAGAAGGCCAAGCCCTTCTCGTTTACCGTGCCGGTTCCCTGTGGAAGAATCCGCGGCCACGAAAGGGAAAACCGGTAGGCGCCCAGCGCCATGCTCTGCATGAGGGCGATATCCTCGGGAAAGCGATGGTAATGATCGCAGGCCACCTCACCCGTATCGCCGTGGGCGACTTTCCCCGGCCAGCGGCACATCATATCCCATACTGAGAGGCCCTTGCCGTCCGCATGGGCCGCTCCTTCAATCTGATAGGCTGCCGTGGCGGCACCCCAAACAAAGTCTTTGCTGAATGTTTGTGACATGAAGGGGATGAGAAATGCCGCGCCCGAAAAGGCAACGGGTTTTCGGATGTAGCTGCGGAAAAACCATTCCAATGCTGCCAACTGCGTCGGAAAACCGTTTGACTCAAAGGATAAAGGGATTCCCCTGTTCGACTTAGACTGGGGCCGCCCGAAAAACCCTTCCGCAAACCGCATGATCCACTTGCCACTCACTCATGGACCCGCTTAGCCACGCCGTAACCGGTGCCGCCATCGGTGCCCTCGTGAGTGGAAGACCCGGCCTGCGGGCGGGGTTGATCGCCGGGGCACTGGCCGGGATGGCCCCGGACCTGGATATCTTTTTGCGCTCGGAAACGGATCCGCTCCTGCACCTGGAATTCCACCGCGGTTTCACACACTCGCTTTTCTTCGGGCCGATTCTGGCCCTGGCCTCAGCCGCTATCTTTCATCCTTTTGTGCGCAGCCGCCTGCCGTTTGCGCGTAATTTTCTCGTATGCCTTGCCGCCATTTGGCTGCACGGTTTGCTCGATGCGGCGACGAGCTACGGGACCAGCCTCTACTGGCCCTTCAGTGATGCGCGCGTGGGCTGGAATATGATCGCCGTTATCGATCCGCTTTACACCGCGCCCGCCCTGGGGCTCGTCGCGGCGACCTTTTTCGGGTGCCGTCTGCGCTGGAGCGCCCTCGCGCTTCTGTGGATGGGGGGCTATGTGGCCCTCGGCGGGGTGCAGCGCGAGCGAGCGCAGCGGGCCATCGAAGCCGAAGCCCAGCGGCGGGGCCACAGTGCGGTCGCGGCTGAAGCCAAGCCTTCGATTTTCAATCAGGTCGTCTTCCGCACCGTTTATCGGGTGGAGGACAGTTACTTCGTGGATGCCGTGCGGGTGGGATACTTCGGCTCGGTAAAGGTTTATCCCGGCAGCGAAGTGCCTGTTTTTGATCGCGCCACGGCCTTCCCCGATCTGCCTGCGGAGAGCCGCCTGGCGCGGGACATCGAGCGCTTCGGGCACTTCTCCATGGGCTTCCTTTATCAAGTGCCGGGAAATCCGGAAATCGTCGCCGACCTGCGGTATGCCCTTGTGCCCAACGCCATTGACCCGCTCTGGGGAATCCTCGTGGACCCCGCCCGCGCCGAAGAACACGCTCCCTTCGAGACTTTCCGTGAAGTCACGCCGGAGCGCCGCGACCATTTCCGCCGCATGCTCCTTGGCCAGCCGCTGCCGTAGGCGAGAGAGCACCCCGCCCCAAAGACCACCGCTCTTCCGCCCTTCCGAGGAGGGGGCTCCACCGACGGGCCTAATAGACGTCAACCGGCTCGGCAGGCTGCGTTTTCGGAGGCAGCGATGGCGCCGTCGGGGCCATGCGGCCTTTGCGTCGTTGCGCGCGGGAACCGTCGGAATCGACTTCGATGGGCTCGGTGATGAGGCGGGCACCCCTGCGGAAGTTCACGTAGGAGTAAAACCATTGCAGCATTACAGCCAACTTATTGCGGAAGCCCACGAGAAAAACCAGGTGAACGAAGAGCCACGCCAACCACGCGGAGAAGCCCGAAAAGCGCAGGGGTCCAACTTGAGCAACAGCGCGGGATCGCCCAATTGTGGCCATCGATCCCTTGTCGAAGTAGCGGAAGGGAGGAGGCGGTTTTCTCTCTTTGAGACGCGCCCCGATGGTCTGTCCCACATAGCGCCCCATCTGCATCGCGGCAGGCGAGACGCCAGGCACGATCTTGCCCGCCGCATCCTCCACATACGCGATGTCGCCGATGGCAAACACCTCAGGGTAGCCGGGCAGGGAGAGATCCGGAGCCACCTTCAGGCGACCAGTCCGGTCTTTTTCAACGGGCAAATCATGGGCCAGGGGAACAGCCCTCACGCCCGCTCCCCACACAATGGTGGCCGCGCGGAGAGTTTCGTCGGCCAACTCAATTTCCCCCGCGCGGATGTCGTTGATCTTTTGTCCGACCCGCACATCCACGCCCAGCTCTTCCAACTGGCGACTGGCTTTCGCGGAAAGTGCGTCCGGAAAGCCGCGCAAGATGCCCGGAGCCACCTCCAGTAAAACGACCTGCGCCCGTGCGGGATCGGTGTTGCGAAAATCGCGGGCAAGCACCCGCTTGGTCAACTCCGCAAACGCGCCGGCCAACTCTACCCCGGTGGGGCCGCCGCCCACCACGACAATGCGCATGAGGGCCTCGCGCGCTGCCGCATCCCGCTCCCGTTCGGCGCGCTCGAAGGCGAGCAATACGCGATGCCGGATCTCTTGGGCATCCTCCAATGTCTTCAAGCCCGGAGCGAAAGCTGCCCAGTGATCGTTGCCGAAGTAATTCGTCCGCGCACCGGTGGCGACAATGAGTGAGTCGTAATGGATCGGCCCGCTTTCGAGCAAGGCCACGCGGCGCTCCTCCGTATCTATGGAAAGAGCTTCGTCCAGAAGCACCCGCACATTTTTCTGACGGCTGAGAATGGCGCGGATCGGCTGGGCAATCTCCGGGGCAGACAACCCCGCCGTTGCCACCTGATAAAGGAGCGGTTGGAATAAATGGTGATTCGCCCGGTCAATCAGTGTGATCATCACATCGGCATGTCGCAGCGCGCGGCAACATTCCAAGCCGCCGAAACCTCCGCCGAGGATCACCACGTGATGCTTGTGCCTAAAATCATTTTGCATGCTCTATTACTACCGCCCAAAGCAAGTCCTTGCAAGAAGGGGTGCGCCAAACGGCGGCTGCGCGGTATGGATGGCGGTAAACCGGTTCCGGAGGGCCAAGCGTTTTGGGGCAGGTCCCACGAACGACCGCGCAGTCGTCAAAAAAAAGCGAGAAACGCGGAAGACTGACTTTTCGTTTGCATCTAAACTAATCGTTCGCAGGAAAAATCCTTATCGGTGCTTCGTCTGCTGTCTGTGTGGCGGAGTGTGTTTATTCAGGATTAACCCTATTTAGCTGTTCACCGGCCTCTTCAGGCCCGGTGAACCGTCCTAACAACATGAAGAACTTTGCCTCCTTCCTTCATCTTTGCGCGCGCTTCTCCGCTTTTCGCCGGGTTTGGGTTTTGTTGCTCGCCGCAACCCATCCGGCTCTTGTGAACGGCCAGGCCGCGCCCTGCATTGAGTTCGAGAATTTTGCCGAAGGGACGACCTTCTCCGCCGGGCAAACCATCGCGGAAGCCGGTTTCCCCATGACGATCGGGACGTATACGGATGGATCGGAGGTCTCTTTTGAAAGCGCGTTTATGCGGCCTTCAGCCCTCACCAAGGGCAATCGCTGGGCTTTTCGACGGCCTCCGTGCTCATCGATGTGGGCTGCGCGGAGGAGGTGACTGTGCAAGTCGCCAACGCCGCCGCCGGCATCAATGTGGGCGTCAACGGCATTCTGGAAATCCTCAAATCTGACAACGACATCCTCGATATCGGAGGCGTCACCGTGATCATCAGCTCCAGCGGGGGCACGGGAGAGATCCGTTTTATTGCCAATCCCACGGCCATCACCTCCATTCTTTTGGGAGGCGAGGAGTTCTTCATCGATCACGTGTGCGCCTTGCCCTGCGGCGGAAACAGCACCTGCCTTGATTTTGAGAATCTGGGCAGCCAAGTTTTTACGGCGGGCGATTCTTTCGAGGAGAACGGCCGGGAGGTCCACATCGCCAACTTCGGGGGCGGTGCGGGCGGGACAGCCTCGGCCTCCGACCGCAATGTCGCCGGCCACCTGGGAGACGAGTTACACCTCGAAGAGGCGACCGCCCTCATTGATTTCGGCTGCGCCTCCGGGCTCTCGATGCGCGTGAGCCAAAACGAGAACGGCGTCTTCCTTGCCATCAATGGCAGCTCCGCGACCACAAACGACCTCTCCAGCTTCGACGGGCAGACCCTCGGCGGCGTGGCCATCGAGATCTCCAACGGGCAAATGACGCTCGTGGGCGAGATCGGCACCTTCGAAATCGGCGGCACCTCTCTCTTTCTCGATCATATCTGCGTCGCGCCCTGCGTTGCCGGGTGTATCGATTTTGAGACGCAGAACGGCGGAGCGGAATTCGGCAAAGGCGACGTCATCCTGGAGGATGGCATTGCCATGCTGGTCGATACCTTCCAAAACAACGGCCTCGTGGTGATCGAAGATCGCACCCAACGCGCTGGCCACCTTGGACAAGATGCCGCCCTCTTCGATGCAACCCTCAACGTGGGCATTCCCTGCTCCTCCGAAGTGTCGCTGCATTTCGGGCAATACGCGGCCGGCGTCATGCTCAGCATCAACGAAGACCGCACCATCGTGACCGAACTGACCGAACTGAACGGCACGCTGGTCGGCGGGGCGCTTGTGGAGGTGGTGGCCACCCAACTGCACGGCGCGACCATCGGCACGTTGCGCGTAACGGGTGCCAACATCTCCGAGTTCACCATCGGCGGTTTCGAACTGGTTGTGGACCACATCTGCCACGTCCCCTGCCCCAACCCCGGATGCGTCGATTTCGAGAACTTCCCGCTTGGCCAGACATTTTCGCAAGGCGATGTCTTCTTCGAAGAGTTCACCCGCATGACCGTGAGCCGCTTTGGCGGACCCACCGTTCCGGCCCTGGTCACGATCGGCAACGACAACTTTGCCGGTGGCGGAGGCAAGGAAGCCGTGCTCGACCGGGCGCAGATTAACTTTGATTTCCTCTGCGCGCAGCGCGTCGAGTTTTCCTATGCCTTTGTGCCGGGAGGGCTTCCGGGCGTGCGTCTCGGCGTCAATGGGACCAGCTTCCAAGTGAACAATTTCACGATGTTCGACCAGGACACGCTGGGGGGGGCGGCCATTGAGGTTGTGGGAACGGCAACGGCCGGGCGGGTTATCATCACCGCGCCGGCATTCTCCAACGGCATCACGAGCGTGCTTATCGGGGGCAACGACCTCGCCATCGACAACATCTGCCACGTGGAGTGCGCGGGCGGGCCCATCTGCATTGGCTTCGACGCCCTGCCCCTCGGGGCCATCTACTCTTGGGAACTCCTCAACACTTTCCAAATTGGCAACGTCGGTTTCATGCCCAGCCCGCTCACCCTCTCAAATGACGAGATCATCGAAGACGGGCGCATCGTCGTCTCCGATGAGAAAAAGGCCAACTACGCGGGCCTCGAGCTGCGCTTTGAAAACGCCGCCGTCTCGGTGCTGGCCGGTTGTATGCGCGACGTCTCGTTCCGATTTGGGCAATACGGAGGCCCAGTCACCCTTTTGATCAACGACGAACGCGTCACGGTAAACTCATTTGCCGAACTCCACGGTCAGTCGCTGGGCGATCCGGCCCGCGCCATCACCGTTCGCACGCTTCCGGCACCCGGCGGAGAAATTGGGCTCCTGCGCATTGCGGGCGACGTGACTTCACTGGAAATCGGGGGTGAAAACCTCCACATCGATCAGCTCTGCTATGCCGAATGCCCGGTGGCACTGGAGCTGGGGCGCGCCTTCATCATCAGCGATACGCCCATCAATGCGAGCCAGCGCCAAATCGTCGTGGACGTGGAGTTCAGCGGTTCCGGCAGCCTAATTTTGCAGCGCAGCACCACGCTTGCACCCGGCTCATGGACGACGCAAAGCGCCACGGTCACCACCCCCGGCGGCCAACCCAACATCCGCCGCTTCACCTTCACCGTGCCCATCAGCCAGGACCGTATCTTCTTCCGGGGCCGCGCCACCCCCTGATTCTAGTCATCTTCGGTTTGCTTCAAAAATGTTGTGAACACGCCCAATCTGAAACGGCCCGCTGCCTTTGCCTGCCTGATCATCATCCATGGCCTATTGCTCAACGCGGTTCCCGCTTCAAGAGCAGACACAGCCATCCGCTACCCCGCCGACGGGGGTGTCATTGACGTGACCAACCTGCCCCCTGGAATCCATGGCGGAATCAGCGCCGTGCCGGATAACGGCCTCGACGATACCGCCGCCATCCAGGCTGCCCTTGATGCCTTCCCCAACGGCAACCGCATTATCTACTTCCCTAACGGCGTTTATCATATCTCCGACACCCTGACCTGGCCGGCCGGCGTCCCTGGAGCGACCGACTTCAAGCGCACCATCTTCGAGGGCGAAACACGCGACGGCGTCATCCTCCGCCTCTTTGATGAGAGCCCGGGCTTCACCGATGCCGCCGCGCCCAAGGCGATGATTTTCACCGGCCCGAGCGCCCCCGCCCAGCGATTCCGCAACGCCGTGCGCAACCTCACGCTCGACACCGGCAGCGGCAACCCCGGTGCCATCGGCCTGCACTTCTCCGCCAGCAACCAAGGCACCGTGCGCGACGTCACCATCCGCTCCGGAGACGGCTCCGGCCTCGTGGGCCTCGACCTTCGCGGCAACGAGAACGGCCCCCTCATGGTGCGCGGCCTGCGCGTCGAAGGCTTCGACAAGGGAATCTCCATGAATGCCGCCATTAACGGCATCGTCATGGAAGATATCCACGTGGAAGGACAAAATATCCACGGCATCGACGCCACCGGCCAGATCCTGACCATCCGCCGCCTCACCAGTGTCAACAGCGTCCCTGCCATTTGGCACGGTGATCCCAATGCCCGCGACGGTGCCGGGGGTTTCGGCGGCATCCCACGCGGGGGAATGCTCACGCTCCTGGACTCCACCCTCACCGGCACTCCGGGAGCGGAGGCCTTCCCGGCCATTTGGGGCCAGGGCTTCGCCTTTATTCGCGATGTGCAAACAAGCGGCTACCTGCGTGCCTACCAACGCTCCACTCTCGGCGGTATCAACACTGTCAATACACCCGAAATCACCGAATACGCCCCCACGCCCTTCCTTCGCCTCTTTGACAACGCCCCCCTCGGCTCCCTGCGCCTCCCCATCGAAGAGATCCCCGAGCCCGCACGCGACCCGGTGGAAACCTGGGTAAACGTAGAAACCTTCGGTGCCATAAGCGGAGCAGCCGACAGCACCAGCGCCATCCAGGCGGCTATCGACTCCGGTGCGGGCACGGTCTACTTCCCCGGCGGCAAAACCTTCCGCATCGCCAGCGATCTCTTCGTGCGCGGTTCCGTCAATCGCTTCATCGGCCTCGAAGGCCGCCTCGAATCTGCTCCGGGCACCCGCATTTTTTTCGAAGAAGGCACCGCCCCGGTCGTCGTTATGGAGCGCTTCTCCGGCTTTCCTTCCATCGTCCACGATGCCACCCGCACTCTCGTCGTGCGCAATATAATCGGCCACGGCGGGCTCAGTACCGGTTCGGGCGACCTCTTTGTTGAAGATGTTGCCATCGGCGGCTGGCAATTTCTCCATCCCGCCCAACGGGCATGGTTCCGCCAGCTCAATGTGGAAACCGCTACGGTGACCAACATCCTCAATGCCGGAGCCCGCGTTTGGATACTCGGCCTCAAGACCGAGCGCGACGGTATTAAGATCGAGACCACCGACGGCGGCTTCACCGAAGTCCTCGGGGCGCACATTTTCGATACCGGTCAACCGCCTCCCGAGATGCCGCTTTTCCGCGTGGAAAATGCATCGGCCACTTTCGCAGGCGTCGCCACCTCCACCTTCAATAGCACAAACTACCAGATATTGGTCGAGGAAGTGCGGGGCGGCGAAAGCCGTATCCAAAACATCGCCCCTTTGCCCAACCGCACCAGCGCCAACGGCAAGGTCGTTGGCCTCTTCTCCGCGCGGCACCCCGGCGAAGCCACTCCGACAACGCCGCTCGAAGCCTGGCGCTTCCGGCATGGATTGCCGATGGACGGAAGCGGGACCGGTGCCAACACCTTTACGCCGGTTCCCGGTGGCCTGCCCAACTTCGCCGCTTACGCCCTCGGGCTTCCTCCCGGAAGTCCGGCAACAGAGGGCCTTCTCGCCCAAGCCTTTACCCTTGCGGATGGGCTAAGGCTCTCCGTCCGCCAACCCAAGAACCGCAGGGACATCGACCTCTTCGTGGAAGCGAGTATCGACCTGACATCCTGGGAGACCGTGGCGGCCAGCTACCTCGGCACCCCATTTGAGCTACTCCATCCCGAAGGCTTCCTGCTCCAAGAGTCTCTCGATCCGAATGGTTTCCGCAACATCCTGGTAACGACTCAACCGAATCCCATTCGCTTCCTGCGCCTCCGCGTAACCCTGCCGGTTCAATGAGAACCTGCCCGGGAGGGAAAGGGACAGGCCAGGCATCAGCGATCGGACCCAGGTGGAAGCGCGTTGTTCGCCCTTGGCAGTGAACACGGGTGGCTGAGCGCGCCTCCTCCCCTACTCCGACGCGATCAAGCGCAGGTGCTTGTAGGGGACATCGTCGAGGGGTTTGGGTGCCCAGCCGTGAACGTCGGGATGGAGGAGGAAGAGGTTGTTGGTCCAGTTCATCGGAATGATGGGCATCTCATACATGAGAATCTCTTCCGCTTCGGAGAGAAGAGCGAAGCGCTCGGCGGGGGTTTCGGCCGCGTCGGAACGGGCAATGAGGGCATCGAACTCGCGGTTGGCGAAGCCGGTGCGGTTGTTGCCGTCGCCCGTGCGCATGATTTTGAGGAAGGTGCGCGGGTCCATGTAGTCACCGATCCAGCCGAGCATGAATACGTCGAAATTGTAATTGTCGAGTTCGGCGAGGAGGACCTGCCACTCCTTTGTGGAGACGCGGGCACGCACCCCGAGTTCGCGCCGCCACATCTCCTGAACGACCTCCGCCACCGTGCGGCTCGTGTCGGTATGGGGAATGACAATCTCGATCTCGGCGAGACCCTGCCCGTTGGGATGACCGGCTTCGGCGAGGAGACGGCGGGCGCGCTCGGGGTCAAAGAAAAGCTCGGTGCGCACGGGGTAACCTTCGATGCCGGGAGGGACGAATCCGGCGGCGGGGCGGCCGTTTTTGGTCACCTGATCGATGATGCGACCGGTGTCGAGAGCGGCCCCGAGAGCTTGGCGAACGAGGCGGCTCTGGAGGTGGGGGCGGTTGGTGTTGATGCCCAGATAGCTTGTCGCAAAATACGGATTCTCCTGCATGATGGCGAGGCCCGAGGCGCGGTAGCGGTCGCGGCGGTTGAAGGGCAGGCTGTTCGTCACGTGGAGTTGGCCGGCATGAAAGGCGCGGTATTCCGCTTGGCTGTCTTCGATGGGGAAGAAGCGAATGCCGTTGAGGTGCACGTTTTCCGCGTCCCAATAGTAAGGGTTGCGCTCCACGGAGATGCGCTGGTTGGGGAGCCATTCGGTGAGACGGAAGGGCCCGTTGCCGACGAAGTTGGCCGGTCGCGTCCAGCCCGTGCCGCGGTTGGCCACGGCGTTAAACCGCTCCAGCGTGGGCCGGTGCACGGGAAAATACGTGTAGTGCGTGAGCATGAGCGGAAAATACGGTGCCGCTGCGGTCAGGCGAAAGTGCAGCGTGTGCGGGTCCGGAGCGTGCACACCGACACCCGCAAAATCCGTCAGCTCGCCCATGTGGAAGGCCTCGGCCCCATCGATGATATAGAGCATGCTCGCATAGGGGGCGGCGAAAAGCGGATTGAGGATGCGCTGGAAGGCGAAGAGGAAATCCTCCGCCGTCACGGGATCGCCGTTGGACCAGCGGGCATTGTCGCGCAAAAAGAACGTCCACTCGCGGTAACCCTCGGCGTGCTCCCAATGAGTCGCCACACCGGGCTCAACGTAGTTGCTCGAAGTGGGGTGATCGGAAACCAGGCCCTGGAGGATCGATTTGATGACCTTGTGCTCTGGCAGGCCGGTGACGACGTGCGGATCCAGATCGCGCGGCTCCGCACCCGTGCTGATAAGGAGGATACCGTCGCGCGTGGCCCGCTGCACATCCGTTTCGCGCTGACCACAACCCGCAACAAAAAGAAGGGTGAAGGGAAGAAAAAGGAAAGGAAGAAGGCGTTTCATGTTTCGAACGGTGTGGCATCCGGCGAATTTGGCAAATGCAAGAGATCGAAGCGTCTTGCCAGCTTGGGCGGCTTGGCCGATGCTCCTCTTCCAAGCATGAGCCTGCCGCGCAAGAAGCTGCCCATCGGCATCCAGAACCTCCGCGAAATCCGCGACGGGGAGTACTATTACGTGGACAAGAGCAGCTTCGCTGTGCGCTTGGCAGCGGAGGGGAAATACTACTTCCTCTCCCGCCCCCGCCGCTTCGGCAAGAGCCTCTTTCTCGATACGCTCAAAGAACTCTTCGAGGCCAATCGCCCGCTCTTTGAGGGACTTTATGCGGCGGACAACTGGGATTGGTCAAAAATGCACCCGGTCATTCGCGTCAGCTTTGCGGGTGCCGTGGGCAAGGATCCGGCGACCTTGCCGCTGCGCCTTCGGGAAATCCTTGCCGAGAACGCGCGCCGCCTTGGGTTGCAGCCGGCCGGGGGGACGGTCGTGGGCGACTTCGGGCGGCTGATCGAGCAGGCGGCGGAGAAGCATGGGCAAAAAGTGGTTTTGCTCATCGACGAATACGACAAGCCCATCCTCGACAACATCGAGAACAACGAGGTGGCGGAGGCCATGCGCGACGGCCTGCGCGATTTTTACTCCGTCATCAAGGGCGCCGATCCGCATTTGCGCTTCGTTTTTCTCACCGGGGTGAGCAAGTTTTCCAAAGTCAGCCTCTTTTCCGGGCTGAACAACCTCAACGACATCACCCTCGACGCCCGCTACTCCGCTCTCTGTGGCTATACCGAGGCGGATGTTGACTCGGTCTTCGCGCCCGAGCTGGAAGGCCTTGACCGGGCACAAATCCGCGAATGGTACAACGGCTACAACTGGACGGGCGAGCCCGTTTACAACCCCTTCGACCTGCTCCTGCTTTTCGACAAGCGCGAGTTCAAAGCCTGGTGGTATGGCACCGGCACCCCGACCTTCCTCATGAAGTTGCTCGCCCGGCGGGAGCGGTTTCTGCCCGAGCTGCAGGACCTCCTCGTGGATGATTTGCTCCTCTCCACCTTCGATGTGGACAACATCCCCACGGAATCCCTGCTCTTCCAGACGGGCTACCTCACGATCGGGGAGAAGCAGGCTTTTCCGAGCAAGACGCTCTACCGTCTAAAGTATCCCAATCTGGAGGTTTACCAGAGTCTGATGGATGGCCTTTTGCGCGATTGGACGCCGACCGCACGGGCAGCCACGCAGGCGCAAGTGAAGCTCTATGACCTCCTCGAAAAGCACGACCTCCCCGGCATCGGTCGCCTGATGGCGGGCTTCTTCGAATCGATCCCGCACCAGTGGTACATGAAAAACCCCATTGCCCAATACGAGGGCTACTACGCCAGCGTGTTCTACGCCTTCTTCGCTTCGCTGGGGCTACCCATCACGGTGGAGGAATCGAGCAATGCGGGACGCCTCGACATGGTTGTGCGTTTCCGCGAACGCGCCCTCATTTTCGAGTTCAAACTCGTCGACAGCGAGGCTACGGCCTCCGGAAACAGTGCCCTCGCCGCCATCAAGGAGCGTGGCTACGCCGACCGCTACCGCGCGGAGGGTTTTCCTGTGGACTGCGTGGGCATCGAGTTCAGCCGCAAACACCGCCGCATCGTCGCCTGGGATGTGGAGTAGGGTAAGCTTTCCGTGACGAAAATACCCTCCGGGCTTGCGGCGTGAAGCGGTCCGGCAAGAACTTGCCCCATGCGAGACCCTATACCCGCCCCGGCTTTCCGCGAGTCCCTCCTCGGCTGGTATGCCGGCGCCCGGCGTCCGTTGCCCTGGCGCACGCAGCCCTCGCTCTACCGCACGGTGGTCTCGGAGTTCATGTGCCAGCAGACCCAGGTGGCCACGGTCCTCCCCTACTTCGCCGAATGGATGGAACAGTTTCCCGACTTCGCCAGCCTCGCCGCCGCAGAGGAAGCCACCGTCTTGCGCGCCTGGGAGGGTTTGGGCTACTACAGCCGGGCGCGCAACCTGCACCGCCTGGCCAAAGCGGTCGCCGCGATGGATGCGCCCCCGGCGACGGCCGCCGAATGGCGCGCGCTGCCGGGAATCGGTCCCTATACGGCGGCGGCCATCGCCAGCATCGTTTTCGGTGAGGCGGTGCCGGTCATCGATGGCAACGTCATCCGGGTCCTCGCCCGGCTAACCGCCGACGCCACGCCCTTCCCCACCGCCCAAAAGGCCCAACGCCACTTCGAGCGCCTCGCCCGCGACCTCCTCGATGCACACGCACCCGGCGAATACAACCAAGCCATGATGGAGCTCGGAGCCACCGTATGCGTGAAACACCGCCCGGCCTGTCTCCTCTGCCCCGTGCGCACACACTGCCTCGCCGGGCAAAGCGGAAGGGCGGCCGACTTTCCGGTAGTTCCCCGACGCGCCCAGGAAAAAGTCGAACAAGTGCGCCTCTGGATCGAAGAGGATGGAGCGCTCCTGCTCGCGCGCGGGGGCGCGAACGGACGCCTCCAATCCCTCTACGAACTGCCCCTGCGGGAAACACTGCCGCAAGCGGTCGTGGGCGAGTTGCTTTTCTCGGGCAAACGCGCCATCACCCATCATCTCTACACCGAGCACATCCACCGCGCCAAAGCTCCGGCGGAGCTAACGGAAAACCCTGCCCTCTCCTGGGTCCCCCACGAAGAACTGGAATCCATCCCCCTCTCCGGCCCGCATCGCCGCTGGGTGCGCGCTTTGCTCAAAGAGACTGCGGACGGGCGCGCCGAACGCGATCCTTTCCCCTCATGAAACATTCCACACAAATCCGCGCCGTCACCTTCGACATCGGAGGCACCCTCATCGTGCCGGAGCCCTCTGTCGGGGCCGTCTATGCCGAAGTCGCGCAAACGTTCGGGGTCACCCAGTCGCCGGAACTGCTCGACGCGCGCTTCTACGAAGGCTTCCGCCGGGCCTCGGCAAATTGCCCGTCGTCCGCCGAGAAGGTTTTCTGGGAGACGGTTGTGCGCCATGTATTCGCTCCGGCAGATCTGGATGAGATCACTTTCCGCAGGATCTTTGAGGCCGTCTACACCACCTTTGGCGAGGGCCGCCGCTGGCGCATTCTCGACGGGGTGCCCCACATCCTGCAGACACTCTCGGAACGCGGTTTCCGGCTGGCCGCCCTCAGTAATGCCGACGCGCGCTTCCACTCCGTCCTGCGGGATCTTGAGCTCACACCGTATTTTGAGGCGGTCTTTCTGTCCGGTGATATCGGCTGCGAAAAGCCCGACCCCCGCATCTTCCGCCATGTCGAAAAAGCTCTCGGCCTCGATCCGCAATACATGCTTCACGTGGGCGACTCCCTGAAACACGACATCACCGGCGCGCACAACGCCGGCTGGGCCGCCCGCCTCATCGATGGCCCTTCGTCCCTCGCCGCGCTCGCGGATGATCCTCTCCTTCCCGCCGCGCCGCCACCGCAGTGACAAAAAAAACCGGAGCGACAAACTCCGGTTTTGCGGGAAAAAGAAATCCAAATGGCCGATCAATGGTGCAGCGCTTCGAAGATGCGCTTTTCCTTCACCTTGCTCGCCGCCTTGCCCACGCGGTCGCGCAGGTAATACATGCGGGCGCGCATGGTCACGGACTCGCGGTCGACTTCGACCTTCTCGATGTTCGGGCTGTGCACGGGGAAAACGCGCTCCACGCCTTCGCCAAAGCTGATGCGGCGAACCGTGAAGGTCTCGTGAATGCCTTCACCCTTGCGGGCGATGACGATACCGGCGAACACCTGGATGCGCTCTTTGTTACCTTCACGAACGCGTGTGTGCACACGCACGCCGTCACCCACCTTGAAGTGGTTACGGTCGTCCTTGAGCTGCTCCTTCGTGATTTCGTTAATGATCGGGTTCATGATGGTTGAATGGTTTTGGAAAGGATATCTGGGCGGCGCTGACGGGTCTTTTCGAGTTGTCGAGAGTGCCGCCACCGCTCGATTTCTCCATGATTACCGGAGAGCAAAACCTCCGGCACTGCACGGCCCTCAAACTCCACGGGTCGGGTGTATTGAGGAAAACCGAGCAAGCTGTGATGGAAACTGTCTTGGGTCAAGGACTTTTCTTCACCGAGAACACCGGGAACCTGCCGGGAAATGGCGTCGATGAGCACGGCTGCGGCCAAGGTGCCGTTGGTGAGCACGTAGTCGCCAATGCTCACCTCGCGGTCGATGCGGGTCTCGCGGATACGCTCGTCGATCCCCTCATAGTGCC
The DNA here is from genome assembly GCA_020831585.1 of Opitutales bacterium. Taxonomy (GTDB): domain Bacteria; phylum Verrucomicrobiota; class Verrucomicrobiia; order Opitutales; family Oceanipulchritudinaceae; genus JAFIGE01. The sequence continues at coordinate 33,574 of JAFIGE010000036.1, forward strand.
CGCTGACCATAAGAAGGTGCGGGATCTGCGCAAACTCCCGGGCAAGCGGCGTGCTGAAGGGCTCGCCGTCGGGCGTGAGGTAGATGACCGTGGTCCCGGGGCGCCGGAGCGAGTCGATCGCGCGGGCAAGGGGCTCGGGCTTCATCACCATGCCCGCACCGCCGCCAAACGGTCGGTCGTCGGTAATGTGCCAGCGGTCGGTCGTGAAATCGCGCAAATTGTGCGCCTCCGCGCGGATGAGCCCCGCCGTGCGGGCACGACCAATCATGCTTTCCGAGAAAAAGCCCGTGAGCATTCCCGGAAAGAGAGTGATCACGTCAAACTCGACCACCGGTGTGCTCACGGCATCCGATTACGCGGGATAAGAAAATTGGCACAGGAGAATCAAAACCGCGGAGCGCTTTGCCCCGCTTCCTATGCGCATTCAACGGCCTTACTCGGCCGCCGCCACAGCCTCGGCCGGAGCCGCTGCCACCGCCGACTTGCGGGCACGCTTGATGAGGGAACGGGCCGTATCGGAGGGCTGCGCGCCAACGCTCAGCCAGTAATCGATGCGCTCGAGCTTCAAAAGCACCTGCTTTTCTTCGCGCTTGTTCTTCGGATCGTAGGTGCCCACGTTTTCGACAAAGCGGCCGTCACGGCGGGCCTTCTCGTCGGCCACGACCATGCGGTAATGCGGGTTGTGATTAGCGCCACCGCGCTGTAAACGGATTTTCAGTGCCATTGGATACTCGGGCTCAAAGTTCTTGAATCGATAAAAACCACCCAAAGAAGGGAACCCCGCCGCCCTCGTCAAGCCGAGAGATCCGGAGATGCGTCTTTTTTTGCGGACCACCCCGGAGCCACCTGTGTCGGCACTTGTGCCACCGGGCGATTCCCGGTCGGTTTCCCGAGCCCCCCCCCTTCTCCACACGGTAACCGCTTTTCAGCTTGATCCGTTAGCCGGGGCAGAATTCTGTCAGGTCCATGAAACCCGGGATTCATCCCAGCGCCTGCGTGGAAGCGGGCGCTCAACTCGGCGAGGGCGTAGAGGTCGGGGCCTTTGCTTACATTGGCCCGCATGTCATTATCGGAGATGGCTGCCGGATCCATCACCACGCTACCGTCGAGGGACGCACCACGCTGGGCAAGCGGTGCGAAGTCTTCCCTTATGCCTTTATCGGGGGGCGCACACAAGACAAAAAGTGGACCGGCGACGAAGCCCCCATTCGCATCGGCGACGATAATATTTTTCGCGAGTTCTGCACCGTGCACCCATCCACCTTTGCCACGGCTTCAACGACCATCGGCGACGGCAACCTCTTCTGCTCTTATGCCCACATTGGCCACGAGAGCACGGTGGGTAGCCACTGTGTCTTCTCCAACAACGCCACCTTGGGCGGGCATGTGTACGTGGGTGATTATGTCGTTATCGGTGGGCTGACCGCCGTTCACCAGTTTTGCCGGGTAGGCGAAAGCGCCATGCTCGGCGGCTGTGGCAAGGTGATTCAGGATGTCCTCCCTTATATGATGGCGGACGGCCATCCGGCAGTGCACCGCACCATCAACAAAGTGGGACTGCAAAGGCGCGGTTTTTCCCCGCCGCAGATCCAACTGGCCATGCGCCTCTTCAAGCGCGTCTTTCGCTCAGGCGAAAATCATAGCCAATCCCTCGCCGCCCTCAAAGAAGGCGCTCTCGGACAAGATCCCATGATCGACGCCGTCGTCGAGGCCATGGCAAAATCGCAGCGCGGTTTTGCCTGACCGGCGGACAACGCGCCTCGTCCATTCTCGGTCAAACTTGCAAAAACACTCAAGCGCACGACCTTTCAGGCAGTTCCACCATGGCTCCCAAAGAAAACAGCCCTGCCCGCCGCGCCCACCTCCTCGGGGTGGGTCTCGACCATGAGGACGGCCACAAACGCCTCACCCGCGCTGAGAAGTTCACCATTGTCGGGGGATCCGAGGGTACTCACGAGAAAATGACTGAAACGCTTCTCAAAACGATGGAAGCCCTCAAACGCCGCGGGCGTGAGCTGGAAGAGGCGGACAAGGAGGAACTTGCCGACCTCCTCCGCAAGAACTGCCCGGATTGAGCTTTCACCGTTTGACTCCTGGGGGAATCGTGCCACACCTTTCCCCCGTCCAGAATTATTGACTGACTCTTCACCCTCCTCACTAAACAAAACAACAAATTTTTCTTATGGCCGAAGGCATTCTCAACGTTACCGAAACGAATTTTGATTCCACTCTGTCCGGGGCAACCAAGCCCGTGCTCGTGGATTTCTGGGCACCCTGGTGCGGTCCCTGCCGGTCCATTGCTCCGATCCTCGAGCAATTGGCCGCCGAAATGCCCGACGAGGTGCAAATCGTGAAAGTAAATGTGGACGAAGCTCAGGGCCTTGCCCAACGCTACAACATCCGCGCCATCCCCACCCTCCTCTTCATCAAGGACAGCGAGGTCAAAGATCAGGCCGTGGGTCTCGTGCAAAAAGAGCAGCTCGCGCAGAAGATTCGCGCGCTGGCCTGAGCCCCCGCCTCCGCTCGGATTTCCGGAGCACCCGTCGCCGATCCTACAGTCGCTTAGTCGGAGCCCCGTCCGGTCCCCCCTCAGGGAGTTCCTCGGACGCAATCCTTTGGCCGCGCTTGGTTTTCGCCAACAAACCCCGTTTCCTGAAGTCGCCTTGAATCGGGGCCGACCGAGACGCGGAAGGGCGCGGCCAGTTCCATGCGTACCTACCTCGTCGCTTGGGGTGATCAACAATGCCCGTGTGCCGCCCGCTGCGGAAGCGATACGCCCCAACTTCAGGCACCACTGATGCGATCAAAGATCAAGGCCGCTGAAAACACCGCTCCGAAAGCCAGAAGATAAGCAGCGGTGCGGGAAAGGAGCGAACCCCAATCTTCCTTCTTTGAGGCAAAGATCAGCGCTCCCAGGAGCCGCCTCTGCCAAAGGTAAAAGGCCACCACGACAAGACCGGTCCATGCTTGAAGCTGGGTTGAGACCGCCACAGCAGCGATCATCGCGAGAAAACTCAAGGCCACGTATTGCAGGCGCGCAAACGACACCCCAAAACGCACAACGAGCGTGCGCTTACCGGCTTCCGCGTCCGTCGGGGCATCCCGCATATTGTTCACCACGAGGATATTGGTGGCCAAAGCACCGGGAATGGTTCCCGCCAGAATGACGACGAAAAAGAGGCTCTCGCCGTCCGCGCCCGCAAAACCGCCGGCCTGCACATAAAACGTCCCTGCCGTCGCCACGAGACCGAAGAAAATAAAGACAAAGACGTCCCCCAGTCCGTGATAAGCCAGAGGAAAAGGTCCCCCCGTGTAAGCGTAAGCAAAGAGCAGGCAAACGCCCCCCAGCAGGAGCAACCACGCCCCGCCCCAAATGGCCAGTGGAAGACCTGTCAGAAATGCCAGCAAAAGCACCCCAAACATCGCCCGGCGCATCGCCTCCGGAGTGACCCATCCCGATGCAACCGCCCGTCGGGGGCCAATGCGGCGCTCCGTATCCGCCCCTTTCACAAAATCAAAATAGTCATTGGCGAAATTGGTGCCCACCTGCACAAGAAGCGCGAAGAGAAGGCACAACCCCGCCGGGATGAAATCGGCGACACCGGCATGATAAGCCAAGGCCGTTCCCAACGCAACCGGTACAAGCGCCGCAGGCAAAGTCCGGGGCCGCGCGGCCAACCACCAGTGATTCAGATCTTTCAGCACGCAAATGGGCATGGAGGAGAGACGTCCCTTTGGCAAGCCGCTCTCAGATGCCTACCCGGCCGTAGGTGTAACCAGAAAGGTTGTCACCTCTTTCAGTGGCGTTTCACCACGGTCGCGACCCTCGCGAAGTCAGCACCGCCGTCCTCCACGAGCGGTTGGGGCTTCCTACCCCTTCGAAAGCCGAGCCAGCCATTGGGCGCACAGAAGCTTTCCACCCAAGCGACCGACCCCACCACCCAGCTCTCACTGAAAGCGCGGATCTTGGAGAGAAGCCCCGATCCCTGGGCCGTAGAGTGGCTTGCCGTCTTCTCATCCTCCGCCTCTCCGGAAGGCCTCTGTCCGGCTCGTCGGCCAAGTCGCGCTCCCGGCCCCATCCGGCTGCATAACCGTGCCCGGTAGCGTTCGTGCCATTTCGTCGCCCAGGTCATCTTACCCTCGACCCGGGCGATCCCCCGTCGCGCCGCCGAGCTACCTGCGCAAGCCTCCCCGAAACCACTGAAACCATAGTCGCCCACGTCCTCCACCAGCCCCGCCCGCACCGGGTTCAAATCGATATACGCCGCCACCATCCTTTGCGCCGCCGTATCCGCCTCCACAATTACACTGCGGAACCGCTCCGCCCAGAAAGTCCCCACCGTTCCGTGCTTCTCATTATACCACAGAGTAAAGCGCGTCTTTACCTCCCGCATGAAGACCGATACATCCCCCATCCGCGCCTTCAAGCGTCGACGGATACCCTCTGCGGAGTCCCTGTTTTTCTTCAGAATGACCTCCAAATCATCCGCAACCAGTCCCAGCGAAGCGCAACGCGCTCCACCATACAAAGCACGAAAGCGCCCCACCAGCCCCGCATCGTCCAAATCCTCCGTCTCCTTCGGATCCAGCCTTACGAAGATATGAAAATGATTAGCCATGAAACAATACGTCAGCACTTCCATCCCCGCAAACGCCGCCTGCGAGCGCATGATATGCCGCATCGCCTCCATCG
>JAFIGE010000037.1 GCA_020831585.1 Opitutales bacterium
GCGACCGCCGCCGCCGCGGGCCGGCAGCTGAAGCAAGCCGGCTACGCCAAACGCAACGTAGTCGGGCTGATTCATCGCCCGACACGATACGGCCGGGATCGCAAGAGAACTCGCAACCCAAACCGACGCCTCACCCGCCCGCCAACACAACGGGACCGTCCCGCATGGCGCGGGACGAAACCCAACCTTACATGCGGCCCTCAGCGAAGCCGACCCCGGCCGCGCGTGTGCCGCAGAAGCCCCGCTGCCACCAGCGCCACCAACCCGGCCAGCCACACCGCAGCATTCGGCTCCGGGATCACGGTGAAGTCACCGACTTCGAGACGGCCTGCAAAATCTGAAATGTTATAGCTCAAGGCCAATTTGCTGTCGTCGTATACAAAAACAACATCTGTTAGATTTCCCAGATTCAACGGCCGCGTAAAGTATTGGCCCACTTCTCCCGTGAGTGCACTTGTGTCCAAGACTCTATTGATCTCGCTGGATGTCGTCCCCACCAGCATCCGCGCGGCGCCGTTTTTCACGACATAATCGAGGCCGGTGGGCGTGCCGTAGAGGGCGGCATCAAAGGCGAAGGTTACCGGCGTGCCAAAGGTGGCGGTCCCGACATAATAGGTCGCGAAGGTCATCTCACTCCCGTCGAACCGCCCCCACCCCAGCGTATCCGTCCCCGCATCGTAGCCGATCCCGAAGGTGTGGTTGCCGAGATGGATGCTGTTGTTCGAATTGAACGGCGTCTGCGCACCGGTGGACAGGTTCACCTTGCGCAGGTTATTATCCGTCCCCAACTGAAACATATAATCATTATCCAACGAGGCTGCGTCCCGGGCAGTGGCGGGGTTGGTAAACCGAACATCTTCCTGATTGTTCCCGGAGAAGTTCTTCGGTAGCTCCGACCAATCTCCGGTGTGTATCAGCAAATAATCACTCTCCGTCGCGCCCAATCCGACAATGGGCGCGCTGACCGTGGCCGAGACATCGGGTTCATACACCGCCAGAATCTGCCCGTGCATTTGCGGAGCGATTGAAGCCGCCAGGGCAAAAACAAAAGGGCAGGTCCGCAGGAAAAAAGGTCGGATGGGATTCATAGCGTTGGGTGATTCGGTTTTAGCATTGGGCGCGCGTCCACACGCAGATAAACAAAAGCGTCCGCAGCCAAAAACGTGCCGCCCGAAGCCGCAAGCGAAAAGGGCAGCGCCCGCCGGTCGCCGGCAATTCCGATGCGCTCATTCCGCCACCAACCGGGGGCTGAAGCACCCCGGCTACGCTGAGCAACCGCCACCGTAGAAGTCGGGCTGATTCATCGCCCGACAGGATACGGACGGGATCCTCCGCCAAGCCGTCAGTCCGAAGCGATGCCGCGCGCGTCAGCCTTTTCGCAACGCCCCGTCCGCAACCAACCGGGGGCTGAAGCACCCCGGCTACGCCAACCGCCACCGTAGTCGGGCTGATTTATCGCCCGACCGAATACGGTCGCAACCATACGACTCACCCGTCAACCATAGCGAAAAGGGCAGCGCCCGCCGGACAACTGTTTCCCGCCTACGAACAGGCACCCTGACCTTTTTTAAACCATGAACGACCTTGGCAACCATCATCCGGGCACCCTGCCCGGAAGCGGGAATTCGGCGGAGGCCGCACGGACGGTCCGACCGGCGGTGCCAGCCGGACACCCCGCTCCTTGTTCTTTGGAAGTTCATTTTTCGGAAAGGATCGCGGCCGCCGTGCCGTGATCGCTTTCCCAACCGGCCCCAACGGGATGAAAGGGGCGGCCCCTGTGGTCGCCCGAACGGTTGAAAGCCTTGGCGAGCGCAGTTTTCGGACTGCGGTCGCGGGAGGTCCGCCCCCGGCACGAGTCGCGCGGACCTTTCGAAACGGGCGCGTCATTGTGCGGTCACTCATGCGGGAGCGACCGGGCGCGCATCCGGCTTCCCTTCAAACCGCTTTCGCGGAAGCCTTTGGATCGTTGCCGTCATCACAACCCGAAGAACCGGCGTTTCGACTGAAAATCCGAACTCCGCCGCCTCCTTCACCGCTTTCAACCACACTCCCGCGCTTCGCCGGCACCTGTCTTCGCGCCCGCTGCTTTCCGGATCTCCGGCAGCGCGCCGGTCACCGGGTGCCGCCGCGCGCGGGGAACGCCGGGATCCCGTTGGGGCCTTTGTTTTTATGGGGATGGAGGCAACGGAAGGCGTCACCGCATCTGCCCCCCTTCCACAATCGCGAATCAACAATCAAAAACGACATTCAGAATACCTCCGCCAGCCCACCGAGCCCAAGCATTTGTGTTATTCGAGTCTTTCGTCGTTCCCCGAAACCGAGCCACTGCCGTTTTCCACTACGAATCACACGAATGAAACGAATCGATTCCACCGCATCCAACCGGGGGCTGAAGCACCCCGGCTACGCGAAGCAACCGTAGTCGGGCTGATTTATCGCCCGACCGGATACGAACGCGCCTCCCCCGGCGATCCGCCACCCCACCTCGACGATTATAACCGATCGCCCATTCCCGCAATCAGCCCGAAGGCCTTCATGGAAGGCCCATCCTTTTCAGGATAGACCGGGCCAATCTCCTCTTGAAAAAGCGACCTGGGCTCAAAAAGTGACACCGCAGTTCCTCAGCCGGTTGGAATACACAGAGGTGGACGGTGGCGCTTGGCACGAATCCAGTTGATCGTACGGTGGATCGCGCGGCGGCGGATCATCCAGCGTTCAAGGCGCCATTTTCCGGGGAAATTCAGGAGCATGATGGCGACCAGGATGGTCAACACCCCCTGCCCGGGGAGAACGAGCATGGCCAGTCCACCGAGCAGGAGGATCCCGCCAAAGAGATTTTTCACAACGAGCAAGACCATGCGCAACTCCGGCCGAAGTCCGGGCCAGAGCGGAACCTTTTTCCGAACAAAATAATCAGCCGGCATGCGCACGATGAGGAGCGGGATGACGACGATAGTCGCGAGGAAGGTGACCACGCTCGCCCCGGAGATTGCCACGATGAGGCCTTCGTTTGCCTGTATCCACTCAATCAAGGCCGAAGCGGGCTTTCTTTCCAAGTTCCTGCTCGATGGCGAGGAGGCGGTTGTATTTTGCGATGCGCTCGGAGCGGCAGAGTGAACCGGTCTTGATCTGCCCGGCCCCCGTGCCGACGGCGAAATCGGCGATGAAGGCGTCTTCGGTTTCACCGGAGCGATGGGAGATAACGACGCCGTATTGGGCCTTCTGCGCCATCGCAACCGTTTCGAGTGTTTCCGTGACGGTGCCGATCTGGTTCAGTTTGATGAGAATGGCGTTGGCCACGCCGTTGCGAATGGCCTCGGCAAAGATCTTCGGGTTGGTGACAAAGTTGTCGTCGCCGACAAGCTGGAGCTTCTTTCCAAGCGCCTGGGTGATGGCCGCCCATCCGGCATTGTCTTCCTCGCCCATGCCGTCTTCGAGCGAGACAACGGGATACTTCTTCGCCCACTGACTCCACAGCTGGATCATCTCCCCGGGCGTCATGCTCGATCCGTCGGACTTCTTCATGACATAGCGACCTTCTTCAAAAAACTCACTGGCTGCCGGATCGAGGGCGATGGCGATGTCTTTGCCCGGCTTAAAACCCGCCGCCTTGATGGCCTCCACAATCACATCCATGGCCTCGGCATTGGTCTTGAGATTGGGGGCAAAGCCGCCTTCGTCGCCCACCGAGGTCATGAGACCCCGCTTCTGCAGGAGCTTTTTTAAGGTGTGAAACGTCTCCGCACCATACCGCATGGCTTCGCCAAAGCTGGGTGCGCCCTTGGGGAGGAGCATAAACTCCTGAAAGTCGACGTTGTTCGTGGCGTGCGCACCGCCGTTGATCACATTCATCATGGGCATGGGGAGGACATACTTGCCTTTGCCTCCATGCAGTTTGCGGATATGCGCGTAAAGCGGCACTCCCGACTCCAGCGCGGCCGCCCGGCACACGGCCATGGACACGCCGAGGATGGCATTCGCCCCGAGCTTCGATTTGTTCGCGGTCCCGTCGAGTTTGACCATGCGCGCATCGATTTCCGCCTGGTCCTCGACGCGCATCCCCTTGAGTTTGGGCGCGAGGATTTTGTTCACGTTGGCCACGGCATTGCGCACACCCTTGCCCCCGTAGCGTTTGGGATCGCCGTCGCGCAGTTCCACAGCCTCGCGCAAACCGGTTGAGGCACCCTAGGGCACACAGGCCGAAGCCGTGATCCCGTCGGTGAGTGTGACCGTGACCATGACGGTCGGGTAGCCCCGTGAATCCAGTATTTCGAGAGCGTTGATGGATTTGATTGAGTTCATGATGGATGCGTTCTGGAAGTGATCCGCGATCCGCAGAAAGGCGGGGTGACGGGGGATTGCACGGAAGCCTTTGATTGACGGAAGTCGTTCAGCGGATTCGGCAACAAGAAGGTGACCAGTAAAGAGATTTTGGAGAATCGGCCGGGATGGTCAATTGCCGATTAACGCACCCCCCTTGCCCCGGCAGGGAGAATCCGTCTGCCTCGCTTCGCAATCGATTCCTCCACACGGGCTCGGACCAAGGGGCAAGGTATGGAAAGACTCCATCGCCGCACCGGTCCGGCACAGGTAGAATGTGCACCTGTTGAAATGGATTACAGTTCGATGAGTGCCGGAGAGGAAGAGGCGCAACGGCCCCTGCCCGCGTACCTGCGGGCATTCTACATTCTCGCCCTGGGAAGCCTCGTGATCCTCATCCTTCGGTTGGGAGCCAATCTCCTCATTCCCCTCACGGTGGCAGCTTTACTCTCGATGCTGCTTGCCCCGGTGACCGGTTGGCTGGAAAGAAAACACCTCGGTCGCCTCGCGGGGGCCGCCCTGCCGGTCCTGTGCATGATCGTGTTTCTCTTTATCCTCTCGGGTCTTGCGATCCGGCAGATCACGCTCATCGGTGCCAGCCTGGCCGGTGCCACCGAGCGCCTGAACGCATCCATCGAAAGGTTGGATACTTTTCTCCGTTGGCACCTCGCCCTCGAGGAATCCCCTATGCCGGACTTGACCGGTGAGCGCATGATTCAGTTTCTACGGGAATACAGCGGAGAACTCTTCGGCTTTATGGGGGGCATTGCCGGACCGGCCTTTGGCGGGATCCTGGTTCCCGCCTTCACCTTCTTTCTGCTCTTCTACCGCCACCACTTGCAGGAATTTTCGGTTCGCCTCTTCCTTCGCTCACCGACGCATGTTGTCAAACACCGCACCGAGGAGTTGCGGGCCGTGGCCCAGAAATATCTTGTCGGATTGATCACGGTGGCCGCCATTCTGTCCGTTCTCAACGCCACCGCGCTCTCTCTCATCGGCGTTGAACACGCCATCTTCTTTGGCGTTTTCGCCGGCATGCTCAACATTGTGCCGTTCTTCGGGCCGTTCTTCGGTGCTGTCTTCCCCGTCCTCTATGTCTTTCTCATGCGGGACGGGTTAGCCTACCCGCTTCTCGTAATCGCCGCGTTTATCTTCATTCAGCTGATCGAAAGCTACTTCCTCACTCCGAAAATCATCGGCCGCAACGTCAATCTCAACCCCCTTGTCATTTTCGTGGGGCTGCTCGCCGGGGCACTGATCTGGGGAGTCATGGGCATGGTCATTGTCATCCCCGCGCTCTCCATCGCCATGCAACTCTTCAAGCTGAGCCCGACAACCGAGCCCTTCGCTTTCCTTCTCGGCCCTCCGCGCAAAAACCCGAAAACAAACGCCCCCAAAAAAGATACACCCCTTCCCGCCCCTCCAACGCCCGCAAGCGGCTCCGGACAACGCGCCGAGGCCGCTACTCCATAACCCCAAGCCTCCGCTTCGGGGCATACAGGAGCGCACCTTCCGCCCCCCACGGCCGTATCGGCAAAATTCCATTCCGCGAGAGCCAGCCCATTACCAGAGGGATTGCGGTGGTCGGCAAAGCGGTTTTGAATTGATGACAAACTCAGTCGGTTTCGATACGTAGAGTAGAGGGCGGCGGGCGGCTTTATCGTTATCGCCCGTGTGCCGCCCGTTCCGACACTCTCCCCGTTTTATCAAACCGGAGGTGCGGTTTTGATTCACTTCGCTCAACCCTTCGGGGCTGTCTTCGGCAGTTCATCTGCGCTCCGTCAATCCCGATTTCGAGGAAGCCCTCCACCGCCCCCCTACCCCGCAAAAACCCCCTTCCGGCAGGGGCGGAGGGGGGCGGGGGAACTTGCCACCCCACCGACAAAATGACCGGCTCAGCAAGACCTAACCTTTCTCTCCATTTCCCGGATTTTTTTCGCACCCGAAACCAGCAAACCCATGGCATGGATGATCCTCGAAAATCAATTCAAGCACGGATGAAAATGAACACTGATTTTCAGGAATTTGATGGTTCGGGTGGTTTCACTTTTCACGTGAGCATCGTCCCATCCCTCAAACAAAATCGCCGTGGCCGCAACCGCGCGCTCTCTCTCGGATTCGGGTGCCGGCCAACCCAGCAGACGAAACCTCCCTACGGGTCCTGCCGGGGCTGGATCTCCATGATCTTGGATGAGGGCGACCATTCTGCTGGAAGTCTTACCCGGGGTCTGATGGGAATGAGAACCGATGAAAGCTATAGTGGTGATGTTTGACTCGCTTAACCGGCATCTTTTGCAGACCTATGGCTGTGATTGGACGGTTACGCCCAATTTTCAGCGTCTGGCCGCCCGGGGCCTGACCTTTGAAAAGAGCTATGTGGGCTCTATGCCCTGTATGCCCGCGCGGCGGGATCTGCACACGGGGCGGCAGAATTTTCTCCACCGTTCCTGGGGACCCTTGGAACCCTGGGACGATTCCTGTATGGAGTTGTTGAAAAACGCGGGCATCCACACCCACATCGTGACCGACCACCAGCACTATTGGGAGGAGGGAGCGGGCGGAAATTACCTCTCCAAATACAGCACCCATGAGATGGTGCGGGGGCAGGAGGGTGATCCGTATTACGCCATGCTGCCGCCGCCCGAGCCGCCCGAAAAGGCGCGCGGGCGCAACGCCGCAAAGGATGCCTGGCACACCCAGGACCGCATCAACCGCACGCGCATTTGCCGGGAGGCCGACATGCCCATCGCACAAACCTTCACCGCCGGGGTCGACTTCATTGAGCGCCATGCCCGCGTCGACAACTGGCTTCTGCAAATCGAGACCTTCGATCCGCACGAGCCCTTTTTCACCCTCGAGGAACACCGTGCGGTCTACGCCGATTTCTACGAGAAGAGCCGCCACCTGCTCTGGGACTGGCCCGCTTACGGATTTGCCAAAGAATCGGAGGAGGAGATTACCCTCATGCGGCACCACTACGCGGCCTTGCTCACGCTCTGCGATGCCCAACTCGGGCGTATTCTGGACGCCATGGATACCCACGATTTGTGGAAGGACACTCTCCTTGTCGTCTGGACGGACCACGGTTTCAGCCTCGGGGAGCATGACTGCTGGGCGAAATGCTGGCTCCCGTTTTATGAAGAAATCGCCCACACGCCCTTTTTTATGTGGGATCCGCGCCACCCCGCCGCCGGTGAACGGCGGACCGCCCTCGTGCAACCGTCGGTCGACCTCGCCCCCACGCTTCTCGAGTTCTTTGGCCTCGCGGCGACACCGGACATGACCGGCAAGAGCCTGCAACCTGTGGTCAAAGACGACACGCCTGTGCACGAAACGGTGCTCTTCGGGCAGTTCGGGTTTCAGGTAAACATCACCGATGGCTGCCACGTTTACATGCGTGGCCCGGCCACAGCGAAAAACAGGCCCCTCAACGAATACACCCTCATGCCCGCGCACATGCGGCACGCCTTTCGACCGGATGAATTCGAGGGAGCCTCCCTTGCGCAACCGTTCGCCTTCACCAAGGGCATTGCCCCCTTGCGTCTACCCGCCGGCGAGTGGAAGACCGCCAACCACCATCCCGATCGCAAAGCCACGCGCCTCTACGACATCGTCAACGACCCGTTACAGCAACACCCCCTCGAAGACCCGGAGCGCGAGCGTTACTTTTGCGAAGCCATCCTCCGCCATTTCGCCGAGCTCGACGCCCCACCCGAGCAGCGCCAGCGCTTGGATCTGTGAGACCGGTCAGCCGACGGCCTTCAATACACCGGGCCGGTCAATGATTCGCTCGCTCCGGGTTTTTGGAGGGTGGATTCGGCCATCACTGATAGCCGGTGCCCGTGGCGGCAGGGTGGCGTGCATGCCCGGCAACGCTCCAAACGGGCTTTCTCGTCGAGGCACTATTTGAACGTCTCAGCGCCGGCGCTCTCTTCCGGCACACCCGCCCTTCCGCAGAAGGACCCCCTGACCTCTGCGCGCGAATCGTCAGCCGTGCAGTAACTGGAGAAGCAAAGGATTCGGGTGACGGCGGCGGCAGGTGATCGCGTAAAAGTGCTCAAAGAGATGCGGGACCGGGCAAACCTCCGCCAACGTGCCGGCGGCCAGCTCATCGGCTACGACTACGGTCGGCAGAAGCGCCATCCCTCTGGTTTCCCGCGCAAGGAGGCGCAGCATCGCCATATCGTCGGCCTCGGCGGCGATCAGAAGGGGAATCCCCGCACTCTCTACGATCACGTCAAAACTCTGGCGAATCTCGTTTCCCGTAGCCGGCAGAATCAGGGGAACGTCCACCAAGTCACTCGGAAAGCGGAATTTACGCTTTGCCGGCCACGCCGGGTGACGAATCAAACTGACCGATTGTTTGTCCACAAGATGCGCTCGCAGTGAGCTCCCCGGAGCCGCGCGGACCGGTGTGTTGGTTAAGACCAGATCCAGCCGATGTGCCTCCAAAGCGGTGAGCAACTCTCCCAACCCGCCCGAGCGAATGATGACCTCCACATCCATCGCCTCGATCATGGAGCGCAGAAAACGCAGCTGGAAGTTACGGGAGAGTGTCGCCACAGCGCCCACATGGAGCTTTTTGCTGAAGAGGCTGCTGCGGTTGTGCAAGGTCGCCAGCAACTCACCGCCGGTTTGGAAAATCGCACGCGCATACTCCAGGACGATCCGTCCTTCCTCGGTCAGCTTGAGCGTCTTGTGCTCGCGCTCGAAAAGCAACACTCCGAGGGAAGCTTCGAGCTGCTTGATTTGAACACTCACGGCCGATTGCGCAACCCTCAGCGTGGCGGCTGCGGTGGTCAGGCTACCGCATTCCGCAACGGCATGAAAGTAGCGCAGGTGGTGAAAATTCAATGCCTTCATTGTTCTGAAAAACAGAACGAAAGATTACTTTAATTCTATTGGATGCAGGCAAGGAGATTTGCTAAGATGCCTCCCGCATGAACGCGTTAACAACGATCTTCAATCCGGGAATCCTCTTCTTCCTGCTCGGTTTTGTGGCTGCTCTTCTCCGCTCCAATCTGAACATTCCCGAGTCGGTGGTGAAGTTCCTGACCTTTTACCTGATGGTCTCGATCGGATTCAAAGGGGGCGTGGGCCTTTATTACAGCAGCCTGTTTGGAGACGGCCTGCTCATCATCGGCATCGTGCTTCTTATGAGCGCCCTCGTGCCGCTGTATGCCTTTGCTTTCTTCCGCCGAAAGTTTGGCACCGCCGACGCCGCCGCCATCGGGGCAACCTACGGATCCAACAGCACGCTTACCTACATCACCGCAGCCGGCTTCCTGACCTCCATGGGGGTGGCCTTTGAAGGCTATATGACGGTGGCTCTGGTCGTCATGGAAACGCCCGCCATTATCCTCGCAATCATCATGGCCCGCGCCACCGGTGAAGTCTCCGGGCAAAAAGAGCCGACGCACCGCATCATTGCCGGGGCCCTGACTGACGGAAGTTTGCTCCTCCTCGTGGGTAGCCTGATCATCGGCTATTTGCTGAAAAGCCTGGGGGCGGAGGAATCGCCCCTCTCGACCTTTATCAGCGGGGACATGTTCACGGGAATGTTGATCTTCTTCCTCCTCTACATGGGGACGGTGGTCGGCCAACGCCTCCGGGAGCTGAATGGGTTTCCCCTTCCGTTGGCGGTCTTTGCGGTCGGTGCGCCCATCCTGAATGCGACTATTGCGATCAGTTTGTCGCGGTTGTTTGGTTTCTCCGCCGGGGATGCGCTGCTTCTTACCGTGCTCTGTTCCTCGGCCTCCTATATCGTCGCTCCGGCCATCTTGCGGGATGCTCTGCCGGAGGCTGATCCGGCCAAGTTTCTCACCATGAGCCTGGGAATCACCTTTCCCCTCAATATCGTCTTCGGTATTCCCGTCTATTGGTGGATCATCAGCCGCATGAGCGACCCCAGCGTCTCTTTCCTGGGCAGCGCGTGTCTGACCTGCGCGGGGTAAAGGCCAATCGCGCTCGAATCATTCAACGCGGCGGGAAGCCATTGCCGCCCGTCATCCCCTTTCCCTGATCTACTCCTGCGGGAGTATGGTGTTGGGTCCCCCTTGGCGGATATAATCGGCGGCACAAGGATCATGAAGAAACGCGCTTCCTTTCATCACACCGCCGTCCTCGCTCTGGCCGCCTGCATTCCGGGCGGGGTCGCGGGGCAGGGATCGCTCCTGCCCCCCGGCCCGCCCGTCGCGCCGGCGGTTACCCTCCAACACCTGGCTCCGGCTACCCTTCTGCCCGATCCCCACGGGCGGCCCGGACTTGCCGCCGCACCTTTTTACCTCACTGAACCGGGGCACTACCAACTCGACGCGAACATCTCTCTCGAAGGTGCCACCGCCCTTGTCATCGCTTCCGCTTTTGTGACCCTTGATCTGGGCGGCCACGTCGTGTCGATCACAGGGTCCGCTCCGGCGGAGACGGCCATCCTTGTTGATTCCGCTCACGCGGAGGGCGGCGTGGTCATCCGCAACGGCACAATCCGTGGGCGCTTCGAGCGGGCGGTCTATGTGCGCCCGACGCTCAATGGCACTGCGGCTTCCATGGTCCGCGTGGAGGATGTGCTCCTCCAACCGCGCAAGACGGAGGTGACGGGTGTTGTCGAACCCTCCCTTCAGGGGGGCATCATCCTGGGCCCGCTGAGCCGGATCGTCCGGTGCCGGCTGGAGGTGGAGGACGAGGGCAACGCTTCCTGGCTACCTTACCCCTTTGTCGAGGGCAACCGGTTGGGAGTGCTGGTTGGACGCGGCGGCTTCATCGAGGAAGTCGAGTTGCAGGGGGCGGCCCTTGCGGCGGGTTCCGGAAGTTATGTCAGGCGTATCGCCATTCACCGCTACAGCGAGACTCCCCGCAGCAACGAAGCGGAATCCGTTCGCCCGGCCGTCACTCTCGGTCACGGGACCGTCGCGCGCGAACTCTTCATCGACACGGGCACGTCGGTCCTCGACGCGGGTTCGGCTGTCCGCCTCGACGATGTCTTTGTGAGCGAGCGGCCATCGGGGGACATCCGCATCCTCAGCGCCGCGCTTATCACCCGATTCAATCACCCGGCGGGAGCCTCTGGCCGCCTCCTCTATCACGACGCCCTGCGCATCGACCAATCGTATCTCCGCGGAGCCCTCGTTCCCTTTCAAGATGCCCGCTACGCCCACCTCACGGCGAGCCACATCGAAAACGATTCCGGCCATTCGTTCACGCTCTCCCTCCCCCGGGGTTCGGTGGTGCACGCCTGCTCCATCACGGGGGGCGAGGTGATCGTTTACGGCCGGGCGGGGTCGCCCTTATATCCCGCCGCGCACATCCGCATGACCGGCTCATCGGTCTATGGAACGGTCGACACCCTCTCATCCGGTGTGATCACCACCAGCGGTGCTGACTTGCCTCCGTCCAGCGTGCTGGAGGGCAACCACTTCGAAAACATCCTGCATTTCATGGCGCAGGTGGACGCAGGCACGCTTGTCCGGCGAAATCGTTTTGTGAACGTCGCTCCGGTCACGGCAGGTACGGCCCTTGTGCCCCAGGGTGGGGGCCTCTTTATTGTCGAAAACGACTTCCTTAACCTCAGCCGCATCCTGCCGGCGCACCCCGGTGTCCTCGAAAAACTGGAAAACACCGTTTCCGGTCCGCTGGAGACCTCGCCGGTCTGGAACGCCGACCTTTCCCCCTTCGCCAACACCTATCACAACATCCTCAACTCCCCCGTCCCCTAAGGCACGCCCACGATCGCCCCCGCACGCCCCCCGCATCCCATGAAAACGCCCTCGCTTCCCTTGCTTGCCGCGCTCGTCCTCACGACGGTTGGCGCGGCTCCGAACCTGAGCGCCCACGGCACGCTGCTCCCGCGTCCTTTCGTTGCCCC
Organism: Opitutales bacterium; assembly: GCA_020831585.1. Classification (GTDB taxonomy): domain Bacteria; phylum Verrucomicrobiota; class Verrucomicrobiia; order Opitutales; family Oceanipulchritudinaceae; genus JAFIGE01. The sequence continues at coordinate 12,182 of JAFIGE010000037.1, forward strand.
GACGGGCCGCAGCCTTGAGCAAATCGCCCGCCCCCGGGGCCAACCGATCACGCAAACCGCCCAGACCACCTTTCCTATTCAAGTCATCGGCCGCGCCTATCTGGCCTCCAATATCCGCGCCTACGCCACGGAAGGACCGGCCATCCTCCTCTATGAGGGGGCGGAACTCGATCTCAACGGCTTTGCCATCCTTTCCGAAGAGAGCGACGGCGGAAGCGCCCACCCGGCCATCGCCATCCTCACCTTTTCGTCCGGCAAACCGCGCACGGTGGTGCGTAACGGCTTCATCGGCGGGATCTGGCGCTATGCCGCGAGGGAGCCGGAGGCGGTCGGAGAAGTCGGTGAACTGGTTTTTCAAGACATGCTTGTCCGGGTCGCGGGCGGGGGCGTTCGCCACGGCGGTCCCATCCGGCTGATCGACTGTCAGATGAAACTGGGGCTCGATCCGGATCTCGCCTCGCTTCCGCTTGCCCACAGCTCCCGCGAAGTGCGGCTGGAACGCACGCAAGTCAAAGGCGGGCACATCCTTGCCGCCAACGCGGTCATTCTCGACTCGGTCATCGACGGCACCGGTCTCGCGGGATCGCCCGGCAGCTTCCTGCGGACAGGGGAGCAGGCGGACCACACTCCGGCTTCGCGTATCGAGCGCACAACCATTTCCGGCCAGCAGATTGATGACGGCAGCGGCATTCCCCAATATACCCTCATGCCGGGCGTCCATGAAGGAGCCGGTTCCATCCTCGTAACCGACTCCACCTTCGCCTACATCAATGGCAAAGCCATCCGCACAACGGGCGGCCTGGAGGTGGTGCGAACGACGATCCACCAGACCGGTGGCCTCGAAGCCTTGCATTTCACCAGCCCCACGGTCCGGGACATGCGCCGCAATCGACTCGACACGGTCGTCGTGCGCGGAGGGAGCGTCGTGCTGGGGAAGGCCTCGGACGTGCGCGGGTCCAGCTTCGCCGGTGCCTCGCTCAAGGTCGGCGACGACGCCCTCGTCGAGCACAACCTCATTGCTCCCTACGTGCCCAATACCCCGGTTTCGGAAATCGCCCTCGAAATGGGCGACCATGGCCGGGCCCGCCACAACCACATCATCGACGCCGACGCCGAAGGCCTCCGCATCGGGGCGCGCGGCCTTGTCGAGCAAAACTCCTTCGGTGCCCTGCGCGGATTCAACCAACGCGCCGCCCTCTACCTTGCGGGCCCGGACACGGTCGTGCGCGACAACTTTTTCACCGGTGCTCCCGCCACCTCTCCGCCATCCGGGGCCTTCCCCCTTCTCAAAGCGGTTTACGGAAGGGACGAGGCCGAACGCCTGCGCTTCACCGGCAACCTCATGGCAAACGCCCAAGGCGACTTTTTCGAACTTCCGGCAGAGAACGTCTTCGGCAACTACCGACTGATTCCCCATGGCGCCGAAGTGCCCCCCCTGCACGATCCCGCCACGACCAATCTCATCTACGTCCACCCGACTCCCTGAGGAAGCATGACCCCCACCGGCAACACCGCTTCCCGTTTCCGCCTGCGCCTCGCCGCCCTTCTCTTCGGCTGCGCTGCGGCCTGCACGGCCACAACGATCGATCTCGACGAAGCCCACGCATGGTCGCCCGCTGCCGGCTGGCTCGATTGGCGCGGTCATGGCAACCAAGGCGCCGTCATGGGGCGCTATGTTTGCGAAGGCTTCGTCTGGGCCCCCAACATCGGCTGGATTCACCTCGGCAACGGGCTGCCTGCCGACGGTATTCACTACGCCAACCACGGCCCCGACACAGGGCTCAACGTCTTTGAGGACTACCGCTTGCGCGGCCTCGCCTGGAATGGTGCGACCGGCTGGATCCATTTCGAGGAACAGGGCAACCCGCGCATCGATCCGCTCACGGGAAGGCTCTTCGGCTACGCATGGTCCCCCAATCTCGGCTGGATCAACCTCCAGGGCGGACCCGGCATCCGCCTCCGCACGCGCTACCTGCACCCCGGACGCGACTCCGACAACGACGGCCTGCCCGACGCCTACGAACTCCTCCTTACCAACCGCCTCGATGTCCTCCATGGCGACCTCGACAGCGATGGCGACGGCGTTTCCGATCGCGATGAATACCTAGCCGGCACGGATCCGCTCGATCCCGCGAGTCACTTCCGCATCCTCCTCCATGCCCGCGAGCCGGAGGAGGGCCTCATCCGCCTCGGATTCACCTCCGTGCCCGACCGCCTGTATACCGTCCAACTCTCGACGACTGGCCTCGAGGCGGGCCATTTCCAGCCCCTCAGCCTGCACAGGGCATTCGCAGGCGATCCCGGAGTCGCCACCTTTCGCGCCCTGGCCGATCCCGGCACCCCGCGCCATTTTATCAAGGTTGAAGCCCGGCTCCCTCTTTCGCCGCCTTGAAACTGCCCTTCAGGGCCAATACCGTCATTGCCAACGGCACCGGGTGTGAACCCCTCCTGCAAAAGGATGCGGCTGTCATCGAACACCACAGGGTCGACGATCTCATGCGCGCTACCCGGCTTTGCGCCGAGGCCATCGGTGCGGTAAGGTCGTCGTGTCGCACCAGGTTATGCGGACCTTGCTTCACCGCCACCTGAGGTGAGGGCGGAGTGCAGGACGACGGAAGCTGGCGCTGGAAGCGTTGTGGCCGGATTTTCAAGGTGAGCGTCAAAATCCGGTGAAGATTTCCGTCCGAAACGGGCGGTTTCCGGCAAAAAACTTACTCCCTGTTTTGTAAGAACCTGATTTACAGGTGGATTTGTTTTCCACTTGGTCCCTCCGGCATGTGAATAACTTTTCCGCCGAACCTTCCAAAAACTGGCACTCCGGGGGCGCGAATGCTTGACTCGGGGAGGAAATGTAGGGAAATGTCATAGGATGGGGCAAACGGAATAAATGGTGTCACACGATGGACGGTCTCTTCGCACAGGGTGTTTATATCGGGAACTTCGCGCACAATCTGGATGCGCGGAACCGGGTGACTGTGCCGTCGAACTGGCGTGTGGTGGGGGACGAGGGGAATTTCTACTTTGGTTGGCCGGACAAGGCGGGGTGCATTTCGGTGATGCCGCCGCACATGCTTCAGGGGCTGCTGGAAAAAGCGCGGGACCTGAAGCAGCAAAATGTCGCCACGCAGGCCGCGCTCCGCCGTTTTTTTGGCAAGGGGACGCAGTTTGGCTGCGACAAACAGGGGCGCATTTTGCTGTCCGAGCCACTGCTGAAGCACGCCGGGATCACCAAACCGGTGGTCATGGTGGGCCTTGGCTTAACCTTTCAAATCTGGAACCCAGAGCGCTACGACGAGGCCGACGCAGCTTTCGATGTGGCCGACGCCGGTGCCGAACTGGAGTTCTTCTGATGGTATGGATGCCTTTCCAAATGCTCGTTGGGTGCTCGTCGCCCGCCCCGGTGGAGCGGGGCGGGCGGCGGTCGCCGCACCCGGTGGGGAGGTGGCCCGTGCGTGAGGATGCACCCATCGGCGGCGGCCATGTGCCGGTGCTTCTGGATGCCGTGCTGGAGGCGCTGGATACCGCGCCGGAGCGTCGCCTGCTCGATGGAACTTTTGGGGGTGGGGGACACACCCGCGCCCTTCTCGACCGGGGGCACCATGTGCTCGCAATTGATTGCGACCCCGATGCGGAGGCGCGCGCAGCCGCTCTGCAGACGGCGTATGGGGCGCGTTTCCGCTTCCGTGCGGGCAACTTTACGGACCTCGCCGAGCTGGTGGGGGATGAGCGGTTCGATGGTATTCTCTTCGATTTCGGACTTTCCTCCTTCCACTACGACACGGCGGAACGCGGCTTTTCCTTCCGGCATGACGGTCCCCTGGACATGCGCCTGGACCCGCGCCGGGGTCGGACGGCGGCGGAGTTTCTCGCCAACGCATCGCACGGGGAATTGGCGCAGGCCATCCGGATCTTTGGGGAGGAGCCCCAGTGGCGCCGCATTGTTGAGGCCATTTTGGAGACCCGCGAGAGCGTGCCCCTGCGCCGCACCGTTGATCTCACGCGGTTGGTGGAGGGGGTGGTGAGCCGCCGTCCCGGCCCGCCGCTCAAGATTCACCCGGCCACGCGCACTTTCCAGGGCATCCGTATCGCGGTGAACGAGGAGCTGCAGGTGATTGAGGCGGTGCTGCCGCAGGCCTTCGCCGCGCTGCGTCCGGGGGGGCGGCTGGCTGCAATCAGTTTTCATTCGCTGGAGGACCGTCTCGTGAAGCGCTTTTTCCGCCGCATGGCGGGCCAGCCGGAGCACGACCGCGACGCCCGTCCGCAACAGGAGCGCGTGTGCCAGGCGCGCGTCCTCACCCGGCGCCCCATCGAGGCGACGGATGCCGAAGTCTTTGCCAATCCACGTTCCCGCTCAGCCAAACTGCGGGTGCTGGAAAAACCATACGCTACCCAGACTGAAAACCATGACCCATCCCACCCACCGTCCCGCTTCTAATCTTCATCTCATCGTTGCGCTCGTTTTCGCTCTGATCGTCGTGTGTGTGCTCGGCGGTCTGGGCCTTGTGGGCCTGCGCCAGCAGATTGCCAGCGCGGCCTCGAACACCCAGCGGGTGGAGCGCGAGATCACGCAGGTGGAGCGCCGTCTCAACTACCTCGATACGAAGATTGCCGAGGTCAACAACCCGTCCTTCCTCCACCGCCGCGCGCACGAGCTGGGGCTGGGTCTGCAACCTGCTCAGACGGGGCAGTTTGTGCGCCTGACGGTCTCGGGCGAAGCGCGCGATGTGATGTTCGCCCGGCGCAGCGAGCGCCCGGTGCGCGAGCGCGATCCCTTTGTGCAAACGTTTGATCTGGCGGTCATGGAGCCGCTTCGCCGCCTTGAATGAAAGCCGCTGTCTTCCAGTCGTGGCGCCTGATTCTTATTGGATTCGCAGGCTGTGCCGCCTTTGGTGCGATCTTCTGGCAACTCGGACAACTCCACCTTGTGCGCGGGCCGGCCCTGGCGGCGAGCGCGGAGGATGCGCGGCGTTCGCTCGTGCCCCTGGAGGCGCGCCGCGGCGATATCCGCGATAGCCGGGGCGTTCTCCTGGCGGGCACGCGCCCGCATGTGGTGGTGGGCATCGATCCGGCGTTTTTCCGCGACGACGACCTGCCCAAGCTCCCCGAGTTGGCGCGCATCCTCGGACTGGATACGAACGAGGTAAAACGCGCCGCGACAACCCGCTACCGCAGCGAGGGCGGGCGGCCCATTCGCTGGGTGCGCCTGGGGCAGGTGGATGACGCCACTTATGATGCCGCTCTCGCTCTGCGTGTGCGCGGTTTCTATGGGACGCGGGGCTTCGAGCGCCACTACCCGGCGGAATCGCTCGCCGCACAGATCCTCGGCTTTATCAATCGCGAGGGCGTGGCCGTGATGGGGGTGGAGCAGCAAATGGATTTCTACCTGCGCGGGCAACCGGGCTGGCGTATCTCCGAGAGCGATGGCCGCCGCCGCGAGCTGGCTGCCTTTCGTGTGCGCGAAGCGCCGCCGGTGGAGGGGTTCAATGTAGTGCTCACGATTGATTCGGTCGTGCAGAGTATGGTGGAAGCGGAGATCCGCGCGCTCGCGGAGACGTTTTCCCCCGACGGAATTTCCATCATCGTGACGGAGGCGCGCAGTGGCGCGGTTTTGGCCATGGCCAACTATCCGACCTTTGATCCGAACCGCTTCTGGGAGTTTCCCTTGGAAAACCAGCGCAACCGCGCCGTTACCGACAGCCTGGAGCCGGGCTCCACATTCAAGATTGTGCCCGTGGCGGCCGCGCTGGAAGAGCGCCTTATCTCACCGGAGACGCTCATTCATTGTTCCCTCCCGGTGGTGCAATACGCCGGTCGCTCGGTGCGCCTGCCCTCCGATGTGCGGGAGCTGGGCGAGATTCCGCTGACAACGGTGGTGGCCCGTTCGAGCAACCGCGGGGCGGCTATGATCGGGATGATGCTGGGTTCGCGCAGGTTGCACGATTACAGTGCGCTTTTCGGTTTTGGTTCGCGGACAAACTGGCCTCTCGGGGGCGAGATTCCCGGCCGACTGCATCCCGTTGAGCGTTGGGACGGCCTCACCATCAGCCGCCTCCCGGCGGGTTATGCGGTGAGCGCCACGCCCCTGCAGATCCACATGGCCACCGCCACACTGGCCAATGGCGGCCTGCGCCCGCAGCCCTATCTCCTATCGCGCGTGGTCGACCGCACGGGGGCCAACATCATGCATTTCGAGCCCCGTGCCCCGGTGCGCGTGGTCTCTGAAGAGACGGCTCGCACGATGGCCGATCTCCTCGCCAAGGTGGTGAGTCCGGAAGGGACGGCGCGCCGTGCCGCACTCCCCGGAATGCGCGTGGCGGGCAAAACGGGAACATCCCGCAAGATCATCGACGGGCGCTATTCGCGCACGGATCACTTTGCTTCTTTCACCGGGTTCTTCCCGGCGGAGGCACCGGAATTTGTCATCACGGTCATCGTCGATAATCCGCGTTCCTCGGGCGTGGGTTTTGGCGGGGTCGTGGCCGCACCCGCCTTTCGCAACATCGCCGAGGGGCTCGTCCGCTATTTCGCGATCGAGGCCCCGCGTCCCGAGCGAGAACTCGCCCGTTTTCCCTAACGACACAAATACGCATTTCCTTGAATACACTCAGCCCAATCACCGAACGCCCCGCGCGGGGCGCCCGCTCTTTCATTGTCGGCGGCAGCTCGCAGCTCTTGCAGCGGGCCGCCCGCCGGCCCGCCTCCATGAACCTTCGCCTCGAACAGCTCTTTTCCGGTATTCCCGATGTGCGCGTGGAAGGGGATGCCCGCCGTCCCGTGCACGCGCTGTGCTCGGATAGTCGCCGCGTTACCCCCGGTGCGGTCTTTTTCGCCTTGCCCGGAGCCCGCACAAACGGCGGGCAATACATCGAGGAAGCGGTTCACCGCGGGGCCATCGCCGTGGTCGCACCGACTCAGGTATGGGTGCCGCGTACCGCCACCCTCATCGTGGCTCCGGCGATTCGCCGCACCCTCGCTCTTTGCGCGCGCCGTTTTTATGGAAGCCCGCAGGATAAGCTTCAACTGACCGGCGTGGCCGGCACGAGTGGCAAGACCGTCGTCGGGAGCCTGACGCGGCATTTCCTGGAGGCCGGGGAAGCGCCGGTGGGGTTTCTCGGAACGATCCATTACGCCCTTGGCGCGCGCACCCTGCCGGCTTACCGCACCACGCCCGAGCCCATCGACATGCACGCCATGCTCGCCCAGATGGTGGAGGGTGGGGCGAAGGAGGCGATCCTTGAAGTCTCCTCCCATGGCATCGATCAGGAGCGTGTTTTCGGTCTGGATTGGGAATCGATGGTCTTTCTCAACCTCTACGGCGAGCATCTGGACTACCACGGCTCGCTCGAAAACTACTACGCTGTGGTCAAGCGGGCCTTCGACGGCAGCCTCGGCAAATCGCCCCGCCGGGCAATTGTGAATGTCGACGATGTCTGGGGCCGCCGGCTTCTCGACGAACTTCACCCCGACATCGAACGCATCACTTTCGGCACCTCCGAAGAAGCGCGTTTCCGTGCCTCGGAGATCGAATGCGGCCCGGACGGAACGCGGTTCACCCTCACCGTGGACGGGGAGACCTTCCGGGTATTTTCGCCGCTTCCCGGTCGCTTCAATGTCGACAACCTTCTCGCCGCGCTGGCCGCGACGGCGCACCGCGTGCCGACCGCCACTGCCCTGGGGCGCCTCATCGATTTTGACGGTGTGCGCGGGCGCACGGAAAAGGTCGATGCCGGCCAATCCTTCCACGTCGTGGTGGATTACGCGCATACGCCCGGCTCCTATGCGAAGACGCTGGAAATGCTGCGCTCCCTCACGAAGGGACGTGTGCTCACCGTCTTTGGTTGCGGGGGCGACCGCGATGCCCGCCAACGGCCCCTCATCGCCCGCACCGTCGCCGACCTCTCCGATATGGCCTGGGCCACGGCGGACAATCCGCGCGGGGAGACCCTCGACGGCATTTTCGCGGATATCCGCAGCGGTCTGCGTGTGAAGGACCTGGTGACCTTTATCGATGACCGTCGCCAGGCCATCAGCCTTGCGCTCGATGCCGCTGCGCCGGGGGATATCGTCCTCATCGCGGGCAAGGGCCATGAGACTTTTCAGGAGTATGCGGATTCGATTGTGCCATTCGACGACCGCGCCGTGGCCCGCGAACTCCTCCGCAAAAAGATGGGAGTGGAGACCTGAGAGATGTTGCGCTTCCCACCCGAGACGCTTGCCCAATGGACCCTTGGAACCTGGCACGGCCTTCCCGCCGAACCGATCCGTGGCTTCCGCCTGGACTCGCGCCGGGTGCAGCCGGGCGATCTCTTCTTTGCCCTGCGCACGGAGCTCCGCGACGGGCATGATTTTGTTGGCGCGGCCCAGGCCGCCGGAGCCGTCGGTGCGGTGGTCGAGCGCCTTATCCCGGATTGCCCCTTGCCCCAACTTTTGGTGGAATCCCCGGAGCGGGCTTTGCAGGCGATGGCGCGCGCCCATCGTCTCCGTTTTCCGGGCAAGGTGATCGGTATCACCGGCAGTTGCGGGAAGACGTCCTGCAAGGAAATGCTCGCCGCCCTTCTCGGGAGGGAGCGCACGCACTTCACCGAGGGCAACCTCAACAATCACCTCGGTCTCCCGCTCACCCTTCTCGGTCTCGATCCCGCGCGGCACGATCAGGCTGTCGTGGAGGCGGGCATCAACCACACCGGGGAAATGGATGTGCTCGGCGACATTCTTCAACCCGATGCCGCCATCATCACGCACATCGGAGAGGCCCACCTCGCCGGTCTGGGGGGCAATCTCGAAGGCGTCGCCCGCGAAAAGGGCACGCTCCTGCGCCATGTGCGCGCGGGCGGATTTGCGGCCTATCCGGGAGCCTGCCTGGCCTACGCGCCCTTCGCCGAGGCCCCCGCGCAGCTCGAAAAAATCTTTCTGACTGGGACGGAGTTGCCCGCACCCAAGGCGGATACGCGCTTTGTCTCGACCAACTACAAGACTGATTCCGAGAATCCCGGCGACCCGGGCGGTGATTGCCTTTTGTGTGTGAGGCAGTCGCCTGCCCGGGTCGAAGAGATCCCGGGTGTGCCCCGCCTGAGCGCGGGGATGCTTTCCAACCTCGTGCTCGCCTGGACGGTGGCCCGCGCCCTCGGCGTGCCCGCCGACACCCTGCGCGGGCGCATCGCCCAATGGCAGCCGTCCTTCGGTCGCGCCGACTTGAGGATCATCGGTGGGCGCTCGTATTTCGTGGACTGCTACAACGCCAACCCCGCCTCCATGCGCGACAGCCTGCGCTTTTTCCAGGAGCGTTTTCCGCAGCCCCCCCGTTGCTACGTGTTGGGCGGCATGAAGGAACTTGGGGCGGTCGCTCCCGCCGCTCACCGTGAAGCGGCCGCTTTGCTGCAACTGGAGGCCGCCGACACCGCCGTCTTCGTGGGTGAGGAGGGCGCATGGTATCGCGAGGGGCTTGGGCGAGCGGATTCCGCCGCCGTCGTGGCCGATGCCGATGCCGCCCGTCCGCTTGTCGAAGCGTCCTCCGGCCCCGTCTTTCTCAAAGGCAGCCGCGCCTACGCCTTGGAAAAACTTCTACCTGCGGAGGTTTACGCATGTTGATCGAACTCGCCGCCTTCGAAGAAATCTTCGGCCCCTTCCGCCTCTTCCGCTTTCTCTCTTTCCGGTCAGTGGGCGGAGCGGTGACGGCCTTTGTCATCGGTCTGGTGATTGCGCCGTTCATCATCGCGCGCCTGCGCAAACTCAAAGCGGCGCAGGTTTTCCGCGACCACGCCACCGTGGGCAAACTGGCCGATCTCCACAGCGGCAAAGTGGGCACACCCACGATGGGCGGCCTCATCATTTTCTTCTCCACCACCGTCAGCGTGCTCCTGTGGACGCGCTGGAACACCTTTATCATGGTCGCCCTGCTCGTGTATGCGGGGCTCACCCTGATCGGCTTTCTCGACGATTTCCTGAAGATTACCCGGAAGAAGAGCGGGGGCCTTTCCGGGCGCTACAAGCTCCTCGGGCAGCTCATTCTCACCGGCCTTGCCCTCGCCATCCTTCTCCTCAGCGAGACCACCGCTCCCTTCATCCAGCAGATCTGGATCCCCTTCCACAAAGACCCTATTCTCCTCGCCCTGCCGGTCTTGCCGCTCTTTGTCTTTTTCTTTCTTGTCCTCGCCGGTTCGAGCAACGCCATCAACCTCACCGACGGCGTCGACGGTCTGGCCATCGGCTGCACCATCACGGTGGCGCTCTCCTACGGGCTCATCGCTTACGCTTCCGGTCACGCCGTCTTCGCGAGCCACCTTCTTCTGCCGTTTCTGCCGGGTTCCGGCGAACTCGCCGTGTTTTGCGCCATTCTCTGCGCGGCCTCGCTGGCCTTTCTCTGGCACAACGCGCACCCGGCCGCCGTCTTTATGGGCGATACCGGCTCGCTCGCTCTGGGCGGTGTCATCGGAGCCATCGCCTTCATGCTCCTCCAGCCGTTCACGCTCATCATCATTGGCGGGGTCTTCGTCGCCGAGGCGCTCTCCGTTATTCTGCAGGTGGGGAGCTTCAAGGCCCGCCGCAAACGCATTTTCCGCATGGCTCCGATCCACCACCATTTTGAACTCCTCGGTTGGGCCGAAACCCAGGTGGTCATTCGCTTCTGGATACTTTCCCTCATTTGCTCGATTGCGGGCCTCGCCACCCTTAAACTCCGATGAAATCCGTTGCCAATATGAACCTCCGGTCCAATCTCGGAGATGCGGGTTTTAATCCGAACCCGCCGACCCCGAAAGGTGTCTCCTTAGGTATGCCCGGAGGCGCGTTTCCCAACCCGCCCGGTCGGCGTTTTTCTAACTGTATCCAACCTTGTTTTCCATGAAACTCAGTCAAATATTTGGTTTGGTCGTCTTGATCCATTTGGGGATCGTTGCGGCGCTCCTCATCCAACCCGGTTGCCAGACGCAACGTCCGGCTGACCCCGATCCTTCTATGACGACGCAGGCGGCTCCCACGGCGGGCAACGTCCGCTCGGCAAATGACCGGACCTCGCCGGCCCGCCCCGTCGATGCGCACCCGGGGGAGGTCGATCCCGCCTTCAATGCCGGTTTTCAGCCGAGCGCGCGCCGATCTGAGCCGATGCGTCCCGTTTCTCCAACCACGGCGGCACCGGCGCGAACAGAAGGCCGCACGGATGTGACCGGAGGCGGTGTTTTGCGGCCTCTCACCCCGGTCGATCCCGCCGCGAATGACCGTCCCTTTAGCTCCGATGCTCCTTCCGCTCCTTCCCAGACCTATACCGTTCAGCGCGGGGACAACCTCACGGTCATCGCGCGCCGCTTCAACGTTGGGTTGAACGAACTCCTCGCCGCAAACAACCTGCGCCGGGACTCCACCATTTTTGCCGGTCAGGAGCTCACCATTCCCGCTCCCGCCCGCGAAGCGACTCCCTCTGGACCCGCCAGCGTGCCCGCCGATGGGCGGGAGGCGCGCTATACCGTGCAGGCCGGTGACACCCTTACACGCATCGCCAATCGCTTTGGGGTGACCGTCGCCGAGATCCGCAGCGCCAACGGTTTAACTTCCGATACGATCCGCGTGGGCGATACGCTTCGCATCCCGGGTGTGGCCGGAACAACCGCCGGGCCGGCCGCCTCGCCCCCGTCGCCCGCCACTGCCCCGCGCGCGACGGCCTCCGGTGAGACTTACACTGTGCAAAGAGGGGACACCCCCATCACGATTGCCCGTCGGTTAGGTGTTTCGGCCGAGGAACTCATGCGGGTAAACAGCATTTCCGATCCGCGCCGGCTCTTTGTCGGTCAAGAGTTGATCGTGCCCTCGGGGGGGCGTGCGCCCGCCTCAAGCGCCCCCGCGCGCACCCCGCCACCCGCGCCGCCCGCGCCGCGCACAACCACTCCGCCCGCCGCCGAAACGGTCCCGCTCCGGCCTCAGCCAAGCCAGCCCGCCCGCATCACACCGCCACCGCCCACGCTCGACGATCTGGATGCGTTGGATGATGATGACCTTCCCTTTGTGGATGTGGAAACCATTCCGCCGCGGGGCGATGACTGAAGCCTGAGGGTCGAACCTCATGGACGTCCCGGCCAACACGCTGTTTCCCTCGCCATCCTTGCGCCAGCGCGTGCCGGGCCTCCTCACCTTTGTCCTTGTTTTTGCCCTTAGCCTGACCGGGCTCCTCATGCTGTTCAGCGTGGGTCGCTCGCTCGATGAGGGACGGCAGTCGACCTTCGTCGTCAAACAGACCATCTGGCTCGGCGTCGGGCTGGCGGCCTTTTTTGTTACTTACCGGCTGAATCTCGAAAAGCTCCGTCCGCTTGTTTGGCTCATGGGTGTCGGCGGGCTCGTGCTCCTTGTGCTCGTTTTGCTGCCGGGTATCGGTCTGCTCGTGAACGGCGCGCGGCGCTGGATTTCCCTCGGATTCATGAATATGCAGGTGTCCGATTTTGCGAAGATCGCTTTTCTCTTCGTGCTCGCCCGCTACCTCTCCGACAACCAGCGCCACATGGGGGAGTTTGTTCGCGGATACGTCATTCCGGTCAGTTTGGTCGCGATACCCTGTGGACTCATTCTTCTCCAGCCGGACTTTGGCACGGCGGCTCTCTTCGGGCTCGTCGGCGGGCTTTTGCTCTTCCTCGGCGGGGCGCGCCTGCTCTACCTTATCCCGAGTGGTATCGCGGCTCTGAGCCTCTTTGCTGTGGCGATCTACCATGATCCCATACGCTTTCGCCGCGTGATGTCTTTCATGGATGTGGAAGCTCACCGCAACGATGCGACGTTTCAGCTCTGGCAGGGGCTCATCGCCTTTGGCAGCGGCGGGCTCTCCGGGCGGGGGATCGGACAGGGGAGGCAACAAATGGCCTTTCTACCGGAGGCACACACCGACTTCATCTTTCCCATCATCGGCGAGGAACTTGGCCTCATCGCCACCGGAGCCATCACCCTGGCCTTTCTCGCTCTTTTCATGGTCGGCATGACGCAACTGCTCCGCGCCCATAATCGCTACCAGTTTATCCTCGGGGCCGGCGCGCTTTTTTTCATCATCTTTCAGGCGATCGTGAACATGGGCGTGGCCACCGGTCTCATGCCCACCAAGGGGATGTCGCTTCCGTTCATCAGCTACGGGGGCTCCAATCTCGTGACCATGTTTATCCTCACCGGCCTCCTTCTCAATTGCTTTGAGGAGTGGAACCGGGAACGGCCGCTGGCGGCGCGGGAAAGGAGAAAGAGTTAGCCATGGGTCGGTTTGTCATCGTCTGCGGCGGCACCGGTGGGCACCTCGCGCCCGGTGTGGCCATGGCTCAGGAACTGACCGCCCGAGGGCATACCTGCACGCTCATCCTGAGTGAGAAGGAGGTGGATAGCCGCCTCGTCAAAAAGTATCCGGAATTTCCCGTCGTCCGCTCCCCCGGCAGTGGTTTTTCGATGCGCCCGCGGGGCTTCGTGAGGTTTTTATCGGGGGTCTTGCGCGCGATCTTTTTTGCCCTCCGCTGGTATCGGGACGAGCGTCCGGATGCCGTGCTCGCCTTCGGTGGTTTCCTTGCCACGGCCTATGTCCTGGCGGCGTCGTCACACGACATCCCGATCTTTCTCCACGAGGCCAATCGCAAACCGGGCAAAGCCATCCGCTTCCTGGCCCGCTTTGCCGACCGCGTTTACCTGCCCCACGATGTGAGCCTGCGCGCGCTCTGGATGTTTGGAGCGAAACACATTGGTTTTCCCATTCGCCGCGACGTGCGCCACCTGCCCAAGGAAATGGTGCGGCAATCCCTCGGCTTTCCGCGGCACGCCAAGTTGCTGGTGGTTTTTGGCGGCAGCCAGGGAGCCGTTGTTTTGAATGAATGGGCCGAGCAGCATCTCGAGTCCCTGACCTCCGATGGCATTCACCTCATCGTCATCACTGGTCCCGGCAAAGGCGAGGAGGTCTCGCACACACGCGTTTCCGAGAGCGGGGAAGCCGTGACGGCCCGGTTTCTCCCCTTTGCCGACTACATGGGCTCGCTTCTTTCCGCCGCGGACCTCGTGGTTTCCCGAGCAGGGGCAGGGAGTATTGCGGAGATCACCGAATGCCTTGCACCGGCCGTTCTCATTCCCTATCCCTATTCCGCCGATCAGCATCAGCAGGAAAACGCCGCCTATCTGGAGCGAAAGGGCGGGTGCCTACTCCTTCCGCAATCGGACATGAAGGGCCTCTACCGGGAGGTGCTCGATCTGATCTTCAACGACTGGCTCCTCTCCCGGATGCGCGGGAATCTGCGCGCTCTCCAGCGGGGCAACGAGGCCGCCCATATTGCCGACGATATGGAGCGCATTCTCATCCGTCTCCGGGGCGAACGCGAAGCGCCCGAGAGTCTGTCCCGGGAAGAGGAAGAAGCGGAGGTGCGCGCATGAGCTTGCCCTCGCCAACCCCGGTCATTGCAGTCCTGTGCGGGGGTCCCGGTGCGGAGTGCGAAGTCTCCCGCAACTCGGGCCGGGCAGTTTACGAGGCTCTGGCTCCGCGCATGCCCGCCGAACTCCACGACCTCGCCGGGACCGAACTGCCCGCGTCCCTCAACCCCGCCACGCACATTGTCCTGCCGGTCATCCACGGCACCTTCGGCGAAGACGGCCAACTTCAGGCGCTCCTCGATCAGGCGGGCTTTCATTATGCCGGTTGCGATGCGGCAGCCAGTTGCCTCTGTATCGACAAAATGGAGACAAAGCGGGTCGTTGCCGCTGCCGGCCTGCCGGTTATCCGCGGATGGCAACACGGCCCCGCTGCGCCGCTCGATCCGGCCGCCATCGATGATACGGGGATGCGCGGATTCATCGCCAAGCCCCGCGCCGAGGGCAGCAGTGTCGGCCTCACCGTTTTGGCGGACCGCGCCGCACTGCTTCGTTTCCTCGCGCAGTCACCGACTCACGACTGGGTAATCGAAGAACGCATTATCGGTTGCGATGTCACCGTGGGCATTCTCGATGGCGAGCCCATGGGGGTCATTGGTATCCACCCGGAGGGCGGTCTCTACGATTACCAGCGCAAATACACCGCCGGTCAGACGCGGTATGAAGTCCCCGCTGTGCTTCCCGATGACCTTACCGAGCAGTTGCGTGCGGCTTCGGCGAAGGTGTTCGCCGCCTGTGGGTGTCGCGATTTCGCGCGGGTCGATTGGATGCTCAGCGGGGCGCGGCAACCTTTCTTCCTGGAAGTGAACACGCTCCCGGGGATGACCGCGACG
This sequence comes from Opitutales bacterium, assembly GCA_020831585.1. Lineage (GTDB taxonomy): Bacteria > Verrucomicrobiota > Verrucomicrobiia > Opitutales > Oceanipulchritudinaceae > JAFIGE01. The sequence continues at coordinate 27,379 of JAFIGE010000037.1, forward strand.
AGCCTCTTCCCAAAGTCCGCTTCCGTATCCGGTATCGACTTTCCCACTCTTGTCGAACGCATGGTCGCGGGTGCCCGCCATCGCCATGCCCACCCATTTCACCCCAGGCCCGTTTCCCGATGAAAAAGAAAGCCGAGAAAAAGAACAACCCCACCAATTGGCGGGAAATCCAGCAGAGCGGACGTCAAACCCGCACGCCCATTGCCCTGCGCCAACGCCGTCTTGCTTTGCTCAAAGTGGGGCTGGTTGCCATGATCGTGCTCATCGCCATCGGCTCCGTCGGTTACACGGCGCATTTCATGCACAGCGAGTTCACCCGCAATAGCCCCTTGCGCCAAGAGAAGCCACTCTCCCGCGTGGTTTTTGAGTCCGACGGGGTTCTCAACGGAGATTGGCTCCTGGCCCACCTTCCTTTCGAGATTGGCACTGACATCTTTTCCCTCGACGTCCATGCAATCAAGCGCGAGGTCGAGAGCCATGGACAGGTGCGTGAGGCGAGCGTCTCCATCGAGCTCCCCAATACCATCGTCGTCCGTGTCCGGGAGCAGATTCCCTTGCTGCGTGCGCGTGTGCCGGATGCCAACGGGGGCGCGCGCACCCTTCTCATTTCCGAAACCGGTGAGGTCTATGAGGGCACGCTCTATCCGCCCGATACGCTCCGCCGCCTGCCGGCCGTCACCGGCGTGCGCCTGATCGCTCACGAGAACGGCTTTGTTCCGCTCGAAGGAATGAAAGTCATCGCCGATCTGATTTACCTCACGCGCGAAGTCGCCCCCCACATTTTTGCGGATTGGCGGTGGATTTCCCTCGAACGTTTCCGTCCCGATGTTTTCGCCCCCGGTGTCGAAATCGAGGTGCGCGGTCGCTTTATCGATACCCTCCTGCTCACCCCCTACGATTTTGAAGCCCAGCTCCTTCATCTCGACGGCGTTCTCGATGCCGCGCGCCGCCGGGGAGCGCGCGGCTTGGAGATGGTCGATCTGACCATTCCCGATCGCGCCGTTGTCCGCTTCGCCCAAGCCACGCGGTGAGTTTTGCTTCTCGATAACCATCCATCAAACACCAGGAAAGCACAGTCCTATGCCACGCAGCCGAATCATTGCCGGAGTTGAAATTGGAACAAGCAAGGTCGCCGTCCTCGTTGGAGAGGTCATCGACGGTCGCTCCCTCAACATCATTGCCCTCGGTCAGGCCACCTCGCGGGGCGTGCGCAAAGGGGTGATCTACGACACCGCCGCCGCCGGCCACTCGGTCCACGCCGCCCTGCGCTCGGCCGAACACAACGCCGGTGCCGCCATCGAATCCGTCTATCTGGCCGTTACCGGCGGACACCTCGATGGCTTCGAAAATTCCGGGGTCGTCACGGTGGAGGATGCCGACAACTGGGTGAGCCCGAACGATGTGCAACGCGCCGCCCAGAGCGCCCGCGCCAAGGCCCTTCCCGATGGCCGCCTTTACCTCACCCACGTGCGTGGCCGCGCTTTCCTCGACGGATCGGAAAACCCGCATCCGATCAAACAACAGGGGTCCAAACTCGAACTGCGCTACTGGCACATCCACGCGAGTCGCCGGGAGGTGGAAAACCTTCTCTGGGTCATCAATGGTTACAACGATCTGAACGTGCAGGAGGTCATCCCCGGCAGCATCGCATCGGGGCACATCGCCACCACCCCGGAGGAGCGCGGTCTTGGAGCCCTCGTGGTCGACATTGGCGCGGGCACCACCGACTACGCGCTCTATCGCAAAGGCAAGGTCGAGCGCACCGGAGTCATTCCCGTTGGCGGGGATCACCTCACCAACGACCTCAGCATGGCCTTCCGCATCTCCTTTAAACAAGCGGAGAGCCTCAAGCTTCGCTATGGCACCGCTCTTCTTGAGCCGGATAAGTCAAGAAAAGTGATGTTGATGGGCGATTATCAGATCGGTGACCGCGAGCTGCCCCTGCACTCCATCACGCGGGTTATCAATCTTCGCCTCGGCGAAACCCTCGCTTTTATTAAAAACAAGTTGGGCAGCGCGATCAGCCAGCAAAACACCCCCGCCGGGGTCCTCCTCACCGGCGGCACCGCGCAGATGCCGCAAATCGCCACCCTCGGGCGCCAGATCTTCGGTGTGGAGACGCGGGTTGCCGATTCGCCCGATTGGATCCGGCGGGAAGACCTGCGCTCGCCCGAGTTCCACTCCGTCATCGGTCTGTTGCGCTTCGGTGTGCAGGGCGGGGCGCTCGACGATGTTGCTCAGCCGCAAACCAAGTCCGGCTTCTGGCCGCGCATTGGGCAGTTTTTCAAATAAAACCAAGGAGCCCGACCGATGAACGATCCTCATGCCTCTTCTTCCGGGAACCGCCCCGGCGATCCCTTCGAAAACTCCCCGCTCCTTCGCATCAAGGTCGTCGGGGTGGGAGGTGCCGGCACAAACGTGGTCGACCGCATGCGCATGTGTGGCGATTCCGAGCTGGAACTCGCTGTTGTCGGCACCGCGCGCAAGTGCCTGGTCGATTCGCCCGTGCCCGAAAAGGTTATGATCGGCGCGGAGATCACCTGCGGCTTCAGCGCCGGAGGGGATGTCGATCTTGGTCGGAAAGCCGCCGAGGCCGACCGCCCCGCCTTGCAGAAACTGTTCGCCGGAGTGGATCTCGTTTTCCTCGTCGCCGGGGTAGGGCGGGGGACCGGTAGCGGCGCCGCGCCCGTCGTCGCCGAAGAGGCGGCCAAAGCCGGGGCTCTTGTTGTGGGTTTTGTTCTGCTCCCGTTTTCGCGCGAGGGTTCGCGCCGGGCGCGCGCTGCCGAGGAGGCCGTGGTCCGCTTGCGCAACGCGTGTCATTGCGTCATCGCCTTGCCCAACGACCTCATTTCCCAGCACACCGATGAGGAGACCAGCATCCTCGAAGCGCTCGGCGTAGCGGATGAGTGGATACGCCGGGGCACCTTTGCCATTGCCTCCATGGTGCGCGAAAGCGGGCTCATCAATGTGGACTTCGCCACCCTCCGCCAAGCCTTCCCCTTCTTCGGTGGCAAGGCGCTCTTTGGTCTGGGGCGCGCCGAGGGTGCGGGCTTCGTCGAAAAGGCGCTCCAGGATTTGGCCCTGTGTCCGCTCCTTCATCTTCCCGACAACCGCTACGTCCGCCGAACCGACAGCCTCATTCTCCACCTGCGCGGCGGACCCGATCTCACCATGACAGCGGTCAACCGCGTCATGGACTTCGTCACGGAAAAGTTTGGCTGCCGCGATAACACCGTTCTCGGTGCCGTCATCGACAGCCGCCTCAAAGGAAAGTTGGAAATCACCATCATCGGCACGGTCGATGTCACTGGTGCGCGCCGTCCGCCCGCCAATGTCACCCACCCGCCGCGCGCGGCCGCGCACAGCCCCGCGTCCTTTGCCCTCACCCCGCCCGCTCCGGCCCCCGCGGCCCGCGAGCCGATTTTGCCCCCGCCGGAGCCGGAACTGCCGGACACCCCGGCAGAGATCGCGGCGGAAATTGAGGAGCCGGACACCCCGGAGCCCGTCGCCGTTGCGGCCGAGAGCGAAAGGGACAGCGGTTTCATCGATTTCGAAACCGGGAGGCCCGTGGGAGCCTCCGCCCCCGCCGCCTCACAATCCGAGGGACGCGGCAAGCGGCAAGCCGCCAACGAAGCCCAGTGCGAGCTGCCCTTCCCGGGCGAAGAAGAAGCGCGCGGTCACTTTGAGAGCACCGCGCGCTACGATCTCGACGGTCAGGATCTGGACGTGCCCACCTTTATCCGGCGGCACGTTCGCATTGCCCTCCACTGATCGGGCGCTCTTTCTCTTCCAAATGCTCGCATTGCGCAAAGTCCGCCTCGCTTGGGGCGAGCCACCCGTCCTCGACGATGTCTCCATCGAAATCCTTCCCGGTGAACGGGTCGGCCTCGTCGGGCGCAACGGCACCGGAAAAACCTCCCTCCTGCGCCTCTTTGCGGGCGAGTTTCCACCCGACGCCGGAGAGGTTTATCGCTCCCCCGGCACCCGCCTGGCCTACCTGCCCCAGGATGTTCCCGCCGATCTCTCCGGCACCGTGGGCGAGTGGGTCACCGCCGGGTTGGACGGGCTCGACCTCTCCGAGTGGGATCGCACCACACGCGTGGAGCGCGTCCTTCAAACCAGCGGCCTCGACGCCGAACTCTCCCTCGACGGCCTTTCCGCCGGCATGAAGCGCCGCGTCGGCTTGGCCCGCTGTCTGGCAACCGACCCCGATTACCTTGTTCTTGACGAGCCCACCAACCACCTCGACATCCCGTCCATCATCGCCCTCGAGGAGACCCTCCAAAGCTACCGCAAAACGCTCCTCTTCGTCACCCACGACCGGGAGTTTCTCCAACGCATCGCCGGGCGCATTCTCGATCTCGACCGCGGCCGCCTCACCGCTTACGCGTGCGACTACGACACCTACCTCGTCCGCAAAGAAGAACTCCTCGCTGCGGAGGAAAAGGAACAGGCGCAGGCCGACAAATTTCGCGCGCAGGAAGAGGTCTGGATCCGCCGGGGCATCCAGGCCCGCCGCACCCGCAACGAAGGGCGCGTCCGCCGCCTCTTCGCTCTTCGCGAGGCCCACCGCGAGCGCCGCGCCCGCGTCGGCAATGTCCAAATGGCCATCGCCGATTCCGACCGCTCGGGCGATAAAGTCGTCGCTCTCGACGAAGTGAGCATCGCTTACGGTGGGCGCGCCATCCTCGATAACGTCTCCGGCCTCATCTACCGGGGCGACCGCATCGGCCTCATCGGCCCCAATGGCGCCGGCAAATCCACCCTTATCCGGCTCCTCCTCGGGCGCATTCAGCCCGACAAGGGCACCGTCACGCGCGGCACCAACTTGCGCATCGCCTATTTCGATCAAATGCGCGAAACCCTCGACCCCGCCGCCACCGTCTTCGATGCCGTTGCCGATGGCAATGAGGAGGTGGAAATCAATGGCAAGCGCCGCCACGTCATCTCCTATTTGCAGGACTTCCTCTTTTCCCCGGACCGGATTCGCGGACCCGTCTCTGTCCTCTCCGGCGGTGAGCGTAACCGCCTTCTCCTCGCCCGCCTCTTCACGCGCCCCTTTAACTTCCTCGTCCTCGACGAACCCACCAACGACCTCGACCTCGAAACCCTCGAACTCCTCGAAAACCTTCTCGACGACTACAGCGGCACGCTCCTTCTCGTGAGCCACGACCGGCGCTTTCTCAATGGAGTCGTCACCGACCTGTGGGTCATGGAAGGCGACGGAGCCGTGCACACCCTCGCGGGAGATTATCGCGACTTCGAGCTGTGGCAAGCCCGCCGCGCCGGCCCCGCCCCGTCCATCCGGGAAAAGGCCGCTCCCCCGCGCGCCCCCAAACCCCGCAAGTTCCTCAACCGCGAACGCTGGGAATGGGAACGCCTCCCCAACGAAATCGAAGCCCTCGAAGAAGAGGAAAAAGCCCTCACCGCCCGCCTCGCCGACCCCAACCTCTACACCTCCGCCCCGGAGGAAGTCACCCGAATCCGTGACCGCCTCCAGGAAATCACCCAAGCCACCACAGAGAAATTCAACCGCTGGGAACAACTCGAAACCCTCAAAAACCAACTGGAACCCTGATCTTCTCAAAAATTTCTCTCTCGCATAAATAATTTATTTTGAAAAATATTATTGACTTTTGGATGAGTGATCTTCGGGATGGCGAAATGGAAGACAGTGTGGCGATCGGATTTGCGAAGGGGCTTTTGCCGAAGCGGGGGCGGCGGCGGCCCCGTGTCTTGGGGAAGCCGGGGAGGGCGGCTGTTTACCATGTGGTGAGCCGGACGTGCGGGCAGGAGTTTCTCCTGGGAATGGTGGAGAAGGAGCGGATGCGCGATCTCATCGGACGGGTGGCGGGGTTTTGTGGCGTGGAGCTCTTGACCTATTGCATTCTGGACAACCACTTCCACTTGCTGGTGGAGGTGCCGGGGAAAGTGGGGGAACTGGACGACGCGGAGTTGATCCGGCGGGCGGGGTTCCTTTACGGGGGCAAGGCGCGTCCGGGTCAGCCGCTGACGCTGTCAATGGTGGAGGGAGCGCTGGCGGAGGGCGGGGCGACGCGGGCCTATATGCGGGAACTCTTGATGCGTCGGATGGGGAGTTTACCGATGTTTGTGAAGCTGCTGAAGCAGCGGTTTTCGATCCGTTACAATCGCTTAAACGAGCGGAAGGGGACGCTGTGGGAGGGGCCATTCCGGAGTGTGCTGGTGGAGAACTCGCGGGAGGCGCTGGCGCTGGTGGGGGCGTACATCGATCTGAACGCGGTGCGAGCAGGGATTGTGGAGGATCCGAAGGACTATCGCTATTGCGGCTATGGTGAGGCGGTGGGGAAGGGGAAGTTGGGCGGGTATGCGCTGTTAGTGCGTTTGGCGGGAATGGGTTTTGGGGCGGAGTTGTTGAAGATGGAAGCGGAAACGGAGACAATTTCCGATGGGACGGCACTTCGTTGCACCCAGGATAGAGTGGAGGCGGCGGGGCAGCTTTACCGCTTGCTGATGTTTGAGGAGGCGACGGATGGGAGCGCGTCTGAAAAGGGGCGGGTGTTACCGAAGGCGGTTTTTTGGCGAGTGGATGCGGCCGGGGGTGGTTTGTCGAGGGGGCAATTGCTGCGTTGCCGGATTCGCTATCTGACGGAGGGCGCGGTGATCGGGAGCCGTGCGTTTGTGGAGGATTGGTTTGCGGGGGTGCGCGGCGCGTTTGGAGGCCGGGAGACCGGTGCGCGTCCGATGAAGGGCGGGGACTTCGGTGATTTGTGCGCGCTGAGGGATTTGCGCGATCCGCTTGGTTGACCCCAGGGGGCGGTTCCCTGGTTAACTGAGGGCGCCGGCGTTCATCGCGTTGTCAAGCATCCAGACCTTCTGATCGCCAAAGCTTTTCAGGCGAACGGTTACCTGCTTGACGCTGTGGCTCCCAACCCCGGGGACGGATTTGTCGATATAGGTCTTCCCGGGCGGGCAGATGCCGCAGAGACGGCTGGCGATATTGATGGGGCGCCCGATGTAATCGTTGTCGATACTCACTTTACTTGCAAGGCCGAAGCTCACCCCGCTGCCGAGACCCTCCGGTGCCCCGTGACTGAACTCCGGGCCCCGGACAATCTGCTTCCACGTGATCGGCATCTCGGAGAGGCCTTCCATACACACTTCAATGGCCACTTCGCGGTCCTTGGCGGTGGTTTGCCAAATGGCCACGACGCCGTCACCGAGAAACTTCACCATGTCCGGCGGGTATCGCTTAAAGCCGTGCCGCACCATGCCATAGAAGGAGGTCATGAGTCCACAAGTGTAGGGTGACTCAATATTCGGCTGTTCACAAAAAGCGGAAAATCCCCGCATATCGATCACACTCGCAAGCACTTCACAGGGGAGGCCGTACTCGATCTCCGTGGACCTCATGTCCTCGATTGTATAGCTGTTGTAAACGAAGTCTTCGAAGTTGTAGAGGAGGAGTTTGTTATCGGTCTCGGTATGAAAGTGCAGCCCGGGCTCAAGAAAATCGCTTGGCTCGGGGAGGTAGACCATCTTGGCATTTCCATAGTCCCCCGGTTCGCTCAGGGTGGAGATGTAGAAGCGGGCGACGTATCTCCGCACTTGGTTGCGGTGTTCGGCAATGGCTTGGAGGACCCGGGAGACGTCGCGTTCGTTTTCGCAGATTTGAAAACCAAAACCCTCCACGGTGTAGAGGATGGTGCGATACTTGGGGTGAATGCGCTGATAGTGGCTGCAAATATCCCAGAAGTCCCGAAAGTTGAGATTGGGGATCGGATAATGGCGGTGAATGACAAAATCCATACGTCGTCGAACGGGGCGGAAGCTCCCATTTCGCTTATGTTGGCAGCGCGGGTCGGCAAGGGGCAATCTTAAATGCGCTTTGCACGCCGGTCTGTTTCTGCCTCCCTTCCTTGCCTGCGGGGCGCATCCGTGTGGGCCGACACTGCCCCGATTGCTCAAAGTGCAGGCTTGCCAGTGGGTCGCGGCTTTGAAGAGTAGTGTTCTTATGAGTTCTGTTCCGGCCGACCTTCAATACACGAAAGACCACGAGTGGGTGCGCGATTTAGGCGATGGCGTGATCGCTGTCGGCATCACGGATTATGCCCAGGGCAGTCTGGGCGATGTGACTTTTGTCGAATTGCCCGATGTGGGCACGCGCTTCGAGGAGGGGGATGCTTTTGGCGTGGTGGAATCGGTGAAGGCTGCAAGCGATCTCCTCATGCCGGTCAGCGGCGAGGTGATCGAGATCAACGAGGCCCTCGCAGACGCCCCCGAGACCGTGAACAGCGATCCCTATGAGGCCGCATGGATGATCCGTGTGCGCGTGGATGCGGATGCCTCGCGCGAGGGTCTCATGGACGCCGCCGCCTACGGAGCGATCGTGGACTGACTTCCTTCTCCCTTGCGCGTGCGCTCAGGGGCCGTTTGCTTGTCCGGCTAAAATTTCCTTTCTTCTGCGGGCTTGCGCTCCGGTGCCCCGCCCCTAACTTTTCTCCTTTTTCGTTAAGATTCATCGCTTTCATCCCCGACCTATTATGAGCACGGAGACCCTCCAACCCGCCACCCAGTCCACACCCGTTCCCGCCCCTTCGGCGGTGACTTCGATCAAAGGCGCCGACTTGTTTGTCGCCTGTTTGGAGCGCGAGGGAGTCGACGTCATCTTCGCCTACCCCGGCGGTGCCTCGATGGAGATCCACCAGAGCCTCACCCGTTCTTCCCGCATCCGCACCATCCTTCCCCGCCACGAGCAGGGCTGTGGTTTCATGGCCCACGGGTATGCCCGCGCCACCGGCAAAGCCGGGGTGTGCATGGCAACGAGTGGTCCGGGGGCGACGAACCTCGTGACGTGCATCGCCGATGCCATCATGGATTCGACGCCCATGATCGCCATCACCGGCCAGGTGAAGCAGGAGTTTATCGGCAAGAGCGCTTTCCAGGAAACGGATGTTTTCGGGATCACCCTCCCGATCGTTAAACACAGCTACCTCATTCTCAAGATCGAGGATATTCCGCGCATCGTAAAAGAGGCGTTCTACATCGCCCAGAGCGGTCGTCCGGGCCCGGTGGTGCTGGACCTCCCGAAAGACGTGCAACAGGCCACTATCAGCGGTGAGGCCCTCGAGCGGGCGATGGCGGCGGAGATGGACATTCCCGGCTACAGCCCCCTGCCCAAGGCTACCGACGAGGAACTCCTCGCTATCCTCGATGAGTGCGCCCGCGCGACGCGCCCGGTCATTTACTCGGGTGGCGGCATTATTACCGGTGATGCCCAGGACGAGCTGAAGGAATTTGCCGAATTGACCGGATTTCCCGTCACGACCACCCTCATGGGCTTGGGCGGTTTCGAGGAAGACCACCCCCAGAGCTTGCGCTGGTTTGGCATGCACGGTTGTGTGGCGGGCAATTGGGCCGTCTGCGAAAGCTCCCTCCTTCTTACTTTCGGGGCCCGCTTCGATGACCGCATCACGGGAGCCATCGCCAAGTTTGCTCCGGAGGCGACCGTCGCGCACATCGACATCGACAAGTCCGAGCATCACAAAAACAAGGTGGTGCAGTATCCCGTTCACAGCGATGTGAAGTATGCCCTGGGACGCCTCAACGAGCTCATCAAGGAGCGCGGTTTTCAAAAGCCGGATATTTCCGATTGGACCGGGAAGACGAACGGTTGGATGGAGCAGTATCCCTTTGAGTTTGAGGATTCTCCCCATATTCAACCGCAGTTCGCCATCCAAACGCTCTACGAGGAAACCAAGGGCGAGGCGATCATCACAACCGGTGTGGGCCAGCACCAGATGTGGGCGGCACAGTTCTACAAGTTCCATCAGCCGCGCAGTTTTCTCAGCTCGCTCGGCCTCGGTACGATGGGCTTCGGCCTTCCCGCCGCGCTCGGAGCCAAAGTGGCCAAGCCGGACCGGATTGTCGTGGATATCGACGGGGATGGTTCTTTCATGATGAACGTGCAGGAACTCGCCACGGCCATCATGGAGAAAATCCCCGTGAAGATCCTTCTCCTCAACAACCAGCACCTTGGAATGGTCGTGCAGTGGGAAGACATTCTCTACGAAGGCGTGCGTGCGCAGACCATTCTCGGCCACCCCGATAACCTCGGTGGGCCGGAGAAGATCGACTCGCTTTACCCGAACTGGCCGCAGATCGCCGAAGGTTTTGGTGTGGCCTGCAAACGGGTCTGGAAAAAGGAAGACCTCCGCGCGGCCATCCGCGAAATGGTCGATCATGACGGGCCCTACCTCCTCGATGTGGTGGTGCCCTTCACGGAACACGTCATGCCCTTCATTCCCGCCGGGCTCTCGGCCAAGGAAATCCTCATCAAGAGCAATCCCGGCGCGAAGTAAGGTGCCGTCGGTCGGCGGCGAGGCTTGCTCAGGTGGCGGGGGACAGTTCCCGTTGCAACCGTTCGCATAGTTCATGAGCGGCTGCGCGAAGCGTTGGCAAGCGGGTTTCAATACTATCGAGGCCAATCGTTTCGAGCCAATCCGCCATTCGGCAAGTTTCCTGCTGGAGCTTGGGCGCAGCCAGATTGGCTGCAATTCCTTGAATAATGTGCAGGTGGTGGTCGACCTCGGGCGCATCTTTCGCCGTGATCGCAGCGGCCACGTTTTCCACCTCGCCGGGCAAGTCCCTGAGGGCTGAATCGACAACTTCCTGTACGAGTCCAAGGTCCCCGGAGAGGCGCTCCGTCATCAATTCCGGGACCCATACCGGTTTTCCGGTAGGAAGGCCGGGACGAGTCGCTGCCTTGCCCTCCGCTCTACCTGAGGAGGCTGAAGCCGGTCTCAACCATTGTCCCAGGACGGCTAGTATTTAGTTTATTAAATTCGCGTATTTACTTTCGGGTGTTTTCCGAGAGAC
>JAFIGE010000221.1 GCA_020831585.1 Opitutales bacterium
CGGTCATTGAGAAGGTCATATCAACTTGAATGGTCAATTATGCAACAAAGCCGAAGATAGTCGTCTCCCCTACGGGTATACTCTCCTCAACATTAGCGAATCCGATCGTGCGGTGGTAAACGACTTCACCCCGGTTGAGCACAACGATGGACACCCCCGGAATACCCAGGCTCTGCATCCTCTCCTCGATGCGTTGGTCCAGTGCCTGCGAAGGGATTTCGATGCCCAGGTAGCTCCTAACCACCTTCTCGTCGGTGCCGCACGCAGTGGTCAAAACAAGAATAAGTGACGCAAGGAGAAGAATGCCTCTTCGTTTCCTCGCACCCTCAGCGAAGCCAAGGGGGTGGACGGCGTTGGAGTTCGCGGATCGAAAGCACACCGAACACATAAAAACAGTTTCTTTTTTTAACCAGGTGCGGTCAAGATGAAAGCCCGATTAAAAGCGCTCGATCCTCGCTGCCTCCCAAGCAACCAAACCCCTTAAACCCCTGATGAGTATCCCATTATGAAAGATCCAAAAAAATTCCGGCGGACGGAACAGGTGCCAAGGCTGAACCGGGGGGGATGTTTTATCTGCAGTTTTGCTGCGGCCCCGGAGGCCCCCAAGATGGCATCGCGGTGCAGAGCAGGCAGATCCCGAGATGAAGGGACCGCGTCCAACCTACCCTCACGAGGCGGAGCGCCCGCGCATGATCAATTCCGATGGCAAAACCCTCACAAAATCCCCCGTATCCGTTTGCCTAATTGAAAAAGATTTTCACCCTTGGGCGAATGTTCGCTGGCCACCGTCGACGACGATCCTCTTTTTCCACATGCCGCTCCGGTCTCCTTCTGATTCTGGCTTGGGTTGGGGCGGGCGCAAACCTGTCCGCGCTGACCTTTGACGAAGCGTGGGAACTCGTGCGTGGGGAACACGGGAGCCTGCGGGCGGCCGAGCTGGACCGCCAACGCCTCGAGCGCCTGGAGGCGGCCACGCGTTCGCTCATGCTCCCGCAGATCAATCTGGAGGGGCGCTATACGCGAATGAACGACGATATCCGCATCGATCTCGATCCGCTTCTCGGGCTTCTCCCTGGCTTGCCCCCGGGCCTGCCGCCCCTTGGCGTGACCGTGCAGGACGAAGAATTTTGGAAGGCTAACCTTTCCGCCGTTTGGCCCCTCTACACGGGCGGACGGATCTCCGCCGCACGGGCCGCCGCCTCCCTGGAACTGGAAGCCGCCAGCGAGCAAACGCGCCGCACCTTGCACGAACTCCACTCCGATCTTGTGCGACGCTACTTTGCCGTGCCCCTCGCCCGGCAGATCCTCTCTACCTACGAAGCGGTCCGCGACGGCGCGGACCAACACCGCCGCCATGCCCTGCGGCTCGAAGAGGAGGGTCTTATCAGCCCGGCCGAGCGCCTCCATGCGGAGGTGGCCCACGCTGAGGCCGACCGCGCCGCCCGCCATGCCGCCCGGCGCCTCGAAATCGCCCAAACCGTCCTCGCCCTCTTCCTTAACCTCGAAGAACAGCCCAACGTGACCACACCCTTACCCGATCCGCAGACCGGGGACGTGGCTGAGAGTGCCCCGTGGCGGACGCGGGCGCGGCGCGATCACCCGGTCCTCGGTGCACTGGAGGCCAATCGCCGACTGGCCGCGGAAGGTCACCGGGTCGAGCGCGGGCGCATGCTTCCCGAAGTGTTCGCCTTTGGTCGCCGCGAACTGGTGACTTCCGACCTCACGCTCCTTGAGCCCGAATGGGCTGTGGGCGTAGGCGTCAATTGGGCCATTCTCGACCGCACCGACCGCGTCAACCGGATGCGCGCGGCCCGCCTCCGCGAACGCCAGGTGGAAGCCCTCGCCGCGCAGGTGGAGCGCGATTTGCAGACCCTCGTGGAGAGCCGTTTGCTCGAAGTGCGCAATGCTGCTGAACAGTTCGAAACCCTCGAACGCGTCCTCGACCTCGCCCGGGAAAACCTCCGTGTGCGCGAGCGGGCCTTCGCCGAGGGCCTCGCCACCTCCCTCGAAGTGGTCGACGCCCGCATCGGCCTCGCCCGCTCGGAAGCCGCGCGCGCCGCCGCCCGCTACGAGTTCACCGTCCAGTATGCCCTTTTGCACGAAGCGGCCGGAGGCATTGAGACCTTCGCCCGCATCCTCTCCGCCCCCGCCTTCTCCACCGCGCAACCATGAAAGAAAAAGCCTCCACGCTCATTCCCGCGCTCTTCATCATCGGGCTCGCCGGCCTGATCACGTTTCTCGTCTGGGGCTTTGTCCGCGCCCAGCAGCCGACCGCCGGCTTTTTCCAGGGCGAGGTCGAGGCCCGGCAGATTCAGGTCTCGGCGAAGCTGCCCGGGCGCGTCGATGAAATGGCGGTGCGCCTGGGGGATCGGGTGGAACGCGGGGATCTCCTCTTCACCATCGACAGTCCGGAAGTGGCGGCCAAACGCCGCCAGGCCGAAGCCGCCCAGGAGGCAGCCGCCGCCCTTCGCCGAAAAGCGGAGGCGGGTCCGCGGGAACAGGAAGTCCGCGCCGCCGGTGAGCAATTGCACCAGGCCGAAGCCGGTCGCGCCCTCGCCGCCGTGACCTTCGAACGCATCGAGCGGCTCCACGCGGAAGGCGTCTTGCCCGCGCAGCGGCGAGACGAAGCCCAGGCCCACTTCAAGGCTGCCCTCGCCGCCGAAACCGCCGCCCGTGCCCTCTACGAAATGGCACAGGAGGGTGCGCGGGTGGAGGATATCGAAGCGGCCACGGCCCAGGAACGCCGCGCCGCCGCCGCGCTCGAAGAAGTGGATGCCTTTGTGCGCGAAACCCGCATCCATGCCCCCCGCGCCGGTGAGGTGGCCTCCCTCCTGATCGAGTCCGGCGAACTCGCCCCGGCGGGTTTTCCCATTCTCAAGATCGTTGACCTGGAGGACGTTTGGGTCGTTTTGCAAATCCGCGAGGATGATCTTGGCAACATGCCTGTGGGGCGGCGCTTTCAGGGCCGCGTGCCCGCCCTGGAGGGCCGCTCGTTTGAGTTTGAGGTTACGTGGATGGCCCCCCTCGGAGCCTTTGCCACATGGCGGGCGACGAGCCTCTCCGACGGCTTCGATCTGAAAACCTTCGAAGTCCACGCTCGCCCCGTGAACCCCATCCCCGGGCTCCGTCCGGGCATGTCCGTCCTCGCCGAGCGCAACGGACGCTGAGCCGCCCGGCGACATGCGCGAAATGGATGCCAGTTGGTTTCGCCTCTTTGGGGCCGAGTGTGCCGCGCTTGCGCGCGACGCCGGCACCCAGGCGCAGGTTCTCTGGCTGCCCCTACTCACCGGGCTCCTCCTCGCCACCCTCTTCTTTCCCGGAGTGGCCCGGGATCTCCCCATCGCCGTGGTCGACGCCGACCACAGCGCCACGTCGCGCGAGCTCATCCGTCACCTCGAAGCCAATGCCGGTCTGCGCGTGGCGCGGCTTGAAAACGCCCCCGCCGCCGGCTGGCAGGCGATGCAGGCGCGGGAAGTCTACGGCACCTTGCTCATTCCCCACGGTTTTGAACAATCCGTCCGGCGCGGGCCACCGCAGCCCGTCACCTTCTATGTGAACACGCAGTATCTTCTGATCGGCAACATGCTGCAAAGCGAGGTGCAGGCCACGGTCATGGAGTTTTCCGTCCTCCGCTCAGCCGGGGCACTCCTCGTCAGCGGGGTGCCCATGAACCAGTTGGAAGGTTCCCTCCAGCCCATCCCCTCGCGGCGCTCCGGTGTGGGCAATCCCTACCTCAATTACCTGCCCTTTCTTGTCGCAGCGGCGATCCCCTGCCTCCTGCAGATATTTATGGTCCTCACGGGCATCCGCCTCATCGCCCGGGAATTTCGACTGGGGACACGGAGCGATTGGCTGCGGCTGGCCGGTGAACGCCCCCTCGCTGCCCTCACCAGCCGGCTCCTGCCCCCGGCGATCATCTACTGGCTCCTCGGGGTGGGCTTTGCGGCAGCGCTCTTCGGGCACCTCGGCTGGCCCTTCCGGGGGCACTGGGGCCTCTATCTCGCGGCCCACGCCGCCCTCGTGGCCGCCTCCCTCGGCATGGGCACACTCATCGCCGCCGCCACGACAAACTACCGCCTCGCGAGCAGCCTCGGGGCCTTCTATGCAGCCCCCGCCCTCGCTTTCTCCGGCATCACCTTTCCCCTCTTCGCCATGCCAGCGGTCGCGCAGTTCTGGGCGCACGCCATTCCCGCAACCGCCTTTCTGCGACTACAGGTGGAACAAGGGCTGCGCGGGGCCGCCGTGAGCGACTCGCTTCCGGAGCTGGCCATTCTCCTCACCTTTGCCCTGCCCAGCCTCGCCCTCACCCTCCTTTTGCTCGGCCGCAAAGCGGGCGATCCACGCAACCACGGCAAGCTATGAAGACCGTTTGGCAGGCATTCCGCACCCAGGCACGGGCTGTCTTTGGCGACAAAGGGGCTCTTCTGCTGCTCGTCGTCGCCCCGCTCATCTATTCGGCCTTCTATCCCCTGCCCTACCTGCAGCACGTCGTGAGGGGGGTGGCGCTGGGGGTCGTCGACCTCGATCAATCCGCGCAAAGCCGCCAAATCGCCCGTTGGCTGGAGGCGCATCCGAATGTCACCCCGCAGGCCTTTGCCGATATCAGCTCGGCCGAAAGGGCTTTGCGCGAGGGCACCCTCGGGGGCTTCGTTATCCTCCCCGCCGGCCTTGAGCGCGACCTCGCCCACAAGCGCCCGGCGACCCTGCCCGTGGTGGCCGACGCAGGCTACTTCCTTGTCTACCGGCAAGCCCTCACCGCCGTCCTCGAAGCCGCCGGCACCCTCGGTGCGCAGGTCCAGGTGGGCCGTCAACTGGCCGCCGGGCAACCGCTGGACCAGGCTTTGGCGGCCCGCGATCCCCACCCGCTCGTCGTGCGACCGGTTTTCAACCGCACCGAGAGCTACCTCCCCTACATCGTCCCGGCTGTCTACGTGCTTATCCTCCAGCAAACCCTCCTCATGGGCCTGGCCCTGCTTGCGGGCACGGCGCGGGAGAAAGCGCCCCACCCCAATCAGACGGGGCATCCGCCGCCGCCGGCCCACCTGCTCGCCACTCTCGGCACACTCATGGGGCGGACAGCTTTCCTGGTCGGCCTCTACTGCTTCCACGCCCTCTACTTCTGGGGCTGGAGTACCGTGATTTTCGATCTCCCGGCGGGCGGCCAAGCGCTTCACCTCTTCGCCCTCCTCCTGCCCTTTCTGGTCGCCAGTGCCCTGCTGGGGATCGCCCTCAGCCCCCTTTTCCGCGAGCGCGAACAGGCCTTCGCCTATCTCCTCTTCACCTCCCTGCCCATTCTCTTCATCTCCGGCTTTGTCTGGCCCCGCGAAGCCATGCCCGTGTGGATGCCGCATTTCGCCGCCATCTTTCCCACAACCCCGGCGATTGAAGGCTTCCTCGCCCTCCTCGCGATGAATGCGCCGTGGTCCGCCGTGGCCGCGCAGGCCTGGCACCTTTGGCTCCTTGCGGCCCTCTTCGCCCTCCCCGCCTACCTCGCCCAGCGAAGCCGTTAGCCGCTGATCGGAGCGATCCAGGGCTTGTCCGACCGGGTGTCATCACGAAGGTTGTCGCCTTTTTCATCGGCGTTTCAACACGGTCGCGACCGTCGCGAAGTCGGCATCGCCTTCCTCCACGAGCGGTTGGGCCTTTTTTCCTTTTTTATAGCCGAGCCAG
>JAFIGE010000038.1 GCA_020831585.1 Opitutales bacterium
CCGGTCATTGAGAAGGTCATATCAACTTGAATGGTCAATTATGCAACAAAGCCTTAGTCCACGGTCTTCCTTGAAGGATTTTGGGGCGATGAACGTGACTTGCCTTTCGGTTCCTAAAGTGAGTGCGTATGGAGTCGGAGCTACATACATTTTACGGTCGCGAATCATGATGTCTCCATAACTTCCAAATCCTTTGAGGTTCTTGTTCTTGTGGATATAGCTATGATCGGCATTGAGAAAGTCTCCATGGCACATTACGAGATCATAGACTGGATATGCCTTATCTTTCGTCTGAGCAGGATAACGACCGAATACGTAATAAATCTCCCTTCCATTGTGCCGACCTGACGGCACTTGACTATTGCAATCGTAGTTTGCTTCTCGGCCCGGAAATCCAAGTCCCTTGATTTCAAATCCTACCGGATAATCGACCAAGCGAAAGTCGGGATATGCATTCCTAGATGGCTCATCAAAATTGAGCTTTAGATTTTTTAATCTGTCAGCAAACCAGTTCTGAAAGCTAAATTCTTTGTCGGTGGTTGAGACACGCGTGATCAGCTCGCTTGCTTCGATGGCACGCGCGCACTCGAGGAAAATTTTGGCGATTACTTGGTTCATATTTTTTGCTCAACAACGGGTAACTTCAGCCCCCGCAAACCTCGGGGGACTTCGCAAGCCCCCTCCCCTCAAAGATCCGGTTCGCGCACGACGGGACCCGGTGGTTCGGGCTCGGTCGCCGGGCGCTCCAGCCGGGCGCGGCGGAACTGGATGTAGCCGTCTCGCAGAGCGGCATAGGGGTCGATGGATGAACGAACGATGGCTCCGTAGTCGCGCATGAGTTCCACGGAACCGTTGGTCACCTCGGCGACGCTGAAGTAGAGATTCTCCTCGGTGGAGAGGATGTAGGTGGCCGGGTGGAAAAACCGGTCTCCGAAAGAGCCGATGGCATCACTCACAGTGGAAGGGCCGAGCAGGGGCAACATGAGAAAGGGCGTATCGCGAATGCCCCAGCGCGCGAAAGTCTCGCCCATATCCGTGGAGGGGACCTGGGAAAGCACCGGGTGATTATCCGAGGGTCGGGCCAATCCGAGAACGCCCACGGTCGAGTTGAGAGCGAAGCGCTGAAGGGTCCGCCCGGAGTTGGTCAGGTCTCCCTGCAGAGCGTGATTGGCTGCCGTGATCGGGGAGCGGAGGTTGCCGAAAAAGTTGCGGATGACGCGTCGAACCTCATCCGGCATGATGGCTCCGTAAATCCGCGAAACCGGCACAAAGGCCGCCTCGTAAACCAGGCCGTTGAAGTCGAAAATGGCCCGGTTGAGACCCTCAAAGGGATCGCGCACCGGAGGGCCATCGTCGAGATCGTCGCCGAAGAGAAAGTCGTCGTCCCACTCGTCGTCATCGAAGGACGCGAGGAAGGCCCGCGCCTCCTGGCCATGGGCGGCTGCGGGCGATTCGAGGGAGGCTGGGGAATTTCGTGGTGCGGTCGCGCACCCGGCGAGAACGAGGATCGAAGGGATAAGGACCCAGAAATAGCGAAGACGCATTGTCGAAAGAGGAAGCACAGTTGGGCGCATGGTCTGCGGAGAAGAGGAGTCAGGATACGGAGAGGAAGAAAAGGAAGAGGAAGAGGGATCACTATCGAAAATCGACAGGACAGAGCGGAGACGGCGACAGCAAATCGTTCTCAACTCCCCGCCTTCTGGGCAGCGACGCGATCTTCGAGGGTTTGGATAAAGGCTTCGGGGCCGCGGCGGTCGAGGACGCTGGTAAACTGGCTGCGGAAGTTGCCCACGAGGCTGACACCTTCGATGACCAGATCGTAGACCTGCCAGTCGCCCCCCATGCGGACAAGGCGGTAGACAACGGCATAACGCTCCCCTTCGTAGAGAATGGTGGAGTCGATCTCCACGCGGTCGCGTCCCAGCTCCTGCACCCCACCCCACTCAAACTGCGGGCGCCGGAGGCCGGTGAGCCGATCCGTGTAGGTGTGCATGAGGAGATCGGCAAAGAGCGTCGTGTAGCGCACTTGCTGGGCTTCGGATAGGCGGTTCCAACCGCGCCCGATGGCCCGGCGCGAAATCACGGAGAAATCGAACCGCTCCTCGACGAGACGGCGGACTTCGGGCATGGCCGAGGCGGGATCGGCCGCCACGCCATCGGGGAAGAGGCGTTCCACGATCGTGTCGACCGTGTCGCGCAGAAGGACAAGCGGATCGCTTTCAGCGCGCAGAGCGGGCGCGCCCAAAGCCAAAACGAGGAAGCCCAAAAGGGCGTGAAGCGACATTTTTCGGTTTTTCATGGGGGCTTAAAATTAGTCTTCCACACTGCCAAAAGCAAAGCGGCTGATCAAACTTTCCAATTCAATCGCGGATTCGGTGTCGAAGAGAATATCACCCGGAGCCAGGACGATTCCGGAACCGCCGGGAGAGAGACTGATGAAACGGTCTCCAATCAAGCCGCTCGTGCGAATGGAGGCGATGGTGTCGTCTTCAAGTTCGAGCCCCACGGGAACGCGGAAACGGACCATGGCGGCGAAGGTCTCGTGATCGAGGCGCACCTCAGTGACCTGCCCGATAGACACCCCGCCGATGCGCACATCGGCACCACGGTTGAGTCCGCCGACATTGGTAAAGCGGGCCTGGAGTTCGTAATGGTCACCGCCGAAAAAGCGCGCCCCCCCGATCTTGATCGAGAGGTAGGCGATGGCCACGAGGCCGACGAGGACAAAGAGGCCGACGAGGGTTTCAATTTTCAGTTTGCGCATGGGATACCTCGGAAAAGGAAAGGTGGAATGCAAAGGTCTCGGTCGCGCGCACAGTCGAACCATTGACGGCTTCAAGCGCTTCGAGGGAAAGGCGATAGGCGGGCCGGGCGGAGTCTGCGGCGGAAGCAGGCACCCCCTTGTCGAGCCGTGCGGCCAGCTCGCGGGCGGGCGGGGGCGGGTTTTCCGCATCCGTGAAGTGCACGTAGACAGACCAGACTCCGGCCTGGTAAAGGCGCACACCCGGACCGGCGGACCGGCGCAACCGGCGGATGAAGGCGGCCGCCCGCAGATCCGGTAGGGCACTGGCTTCGTCCGGAGCCCGCTCACCGAGGGACTCAAAGGAAATGCGGAAGTGGCAATGCCCGATGCGGTCCGGCGAAACCGGGTGAATCCCGGCCACTTCGCTGCGCAAACCCTCGATGGAGGGCAGAAAGGTGGTGCGGAGGTCCTCGGCTGCACCCGTGAGGGCCATGGGCGGCCCGTCAAAAGCGATCTTCCCCGCCTCAAGGATGGCAATGCGGTCGGAAATAAAGAGGGCATCGGGCAGATCGTGGCTCACGAGCACCGCGGTGAAGCCAAATTGTCGCTGGTAGCGCTCAATCATGTGCAGCACCGAAACTTTGCGCAGCGGGTCGAGCCCCGTTGTGGGCTCGTCGAAAAGGATGATTTCCGGATCGAGGGCAAGGGCGCGGGCCAAAGCCACCCGCTTGAGCATACCGCCCGAGAGCTGGGAGGGGAACTTATCCTCCGCTTCGTCCAGATCGAGGCGCTGAAAGAGGCGCTTCACCCGCAGGCGGATTTCCCGCTCGCGCAGCCGGGTGCGCTCCCGCAGGGGCAGGGCCACGTTATCAAAAGCGGAAATGCCGTCGAGGAGGGCGTTGTTTTGAAACATGTAGCTCAGGCCCGGCGGAATCCGCCGCCGCCCTGCAAGGGTCACACCATTGACGGTGATGCGTCCGCTATCGGCGCGCACAAGGCCGGAGATGCATTTCATGAGAACGGATTTACCCGCCCCGCTCTTCCCGAGGAGTGAAGTCACCTCTCCCCGCCGGATGGAAAAGTCGATGCCCCGGAGGACGGCCTCTTCCCCAAAGCTCTTGTGCAAACCCTCCACCTCAATAACCGTATCCGTGCTCATTCAAATAGTGAAGGAGGTGATGATGTAGTCGCTCGCGAGGATCGCGACACACGAAATAACGACCGCGCGCGTGGCCGAATTGCTCACCGCCCGCGCCCCGAAGGCAGCCGTCTGCCGATGGGTGTTGTAGCCCTGGTAGCAGCAGATGAGGACCACGAGCACCCCGAAGACCAGAGCCTTGACGAATCCGCCGGAGACGTCGTTCCAACCGACCGCATTGTAGATATTGGCCCAATACAGCCCCCCGTGCAGCCCGAGAAGGGTTACCCCGGTGACATAGCCCCCAAGGATGCCAATGATATCAAAAAACGCCGTGAGGATGGGAAAACAAATGACCGCAGCCACCAGACGCGGACCGATGAGAAAAGCCCGTGTCTCAATGCCCATGATTTCGAGCGCATCCACCTGCTCGCTGTTGCGCTGAATGCCGAGCTCGGCGGCCATGGAGGAGCCTGCCTGGCCCACCACCATGATCGCCGTGAGGACCGGCCCCAGTTCCCGAATCAGGGTGAGGGCAATGGCCGGCCCGAGGAGCCCTTCCGAGCCAAAGCGCACGAGCGTGTAGTAACCCTGCAGCCCGAGAACCATGCCCGTGAAAAAACCCACGAGCAGGATCAGCGGGAGCGTGCGCACCCCGATCTCGTAAATGCGCTCAGTCAGCCGCGACAGGGAAAAGTGCCGGAAGAGGAAAAGACCCGTCGATTGCACAAAAAGCAGGGTCACCCGCCCGAGAGCATCGACCCCGCGAATGGCGGATTTTCCGGTTTCTTCCAAAAGCATCCGGCCATACATCCGCCGAAAAGGCGGGAAACTCAAGCCCCATTCGCCCAGAGAGCCGGGGGGTAGACCTTCTGCGTAACCAATTCGCGCAAGCGGGCTTCCACCGCCGGCCGGTCATCGGCATGGGTGACCCCAATCCAGGAGTCACTGCTGCGGAGCACCTTCACCTTCGCCTGGCCGCGCTTGATCATCGTGGTGACCGCCGTGGGCAGGAAAAACTCCGATTTCTCCTCCAGAACACGGGTTTCGAGGAAATCGCAGAACTGGCTCTCCAGAAAATCGAAAATGAGCGGAGTGAAGCCAAAACAGTTCATGGAGGTCGGGGCGTCCCCAGGGAGGCTCTGGCGCTGGCCGACCGTATCGGGATAGCCCGGACCATCTTCACCCGAGGAAATCCCCGTGCGCTCCTCGATCGAGCGAAGGAACCCCTTTCCATCCACCGCACAAATGCCCCGCGAAACGCTCCCGTGGTCCGAAAGGGTCTTGGCCAGCTCATAGGCCACCAGACAAAATGCCGGCGGCCAGCTGACGTTGGGCTCGCTCAGAAAGGCGTGCAGGTGCAGGAACGTGGAAGCCCCGTAGAAGTCATCCGCATTGATCACGGCAAAGGGCTCGGCAATGACCGGGCGGGCCGAGAGCACGGCGTGCCCCGTGCCCCACGGACGCAGCCTCCCCGGCGGACACTGGAAGCCGCCGGGCAGCGCATCCATCTCCTGAAAGGCAAAGTCTATCTGGATGGACCTTGCAAAGCGGCTCGAAACCTTTTCGCGAAACTCTTGGTGAAACTCCCGCCGCACGACAAAGACCACCTTGCCAAAACCCGCCCGAATGGCGTCGTAAACCGAATATTCGAGGATGGTTTCTCCGGCCGGGCCCATGCCGTCGAGTTGTTTCAGCCCGCCATAGCGGCTGCCCATACCCGCTGCGAGAATGAGGAGAGTCGGTTTCATCTGCCCACCCATACGAAAATCTCTGTCCGCCCGTCGAATCAATAAAGGCTCAGGCTTGCCGGGACTGGCTTTCAAGCGTCTCGCGCAGCACCTCCCGCGCGGCCTCGAGGGGCCGGTCCACCCGGTCAGGCGGAAAACCGAACACCTCCTCAAATGCCGCCGCATCCAGAATTTCCCGATGACGGGACTGGATGATCAACTCGGCCCGCTCCTCCGAGGAAAACTCGACGGGCACATCCGGCTCAACACCGACCTCGTCAATCGACCGGCCGCTCGGCAGAAAGTAGCGGGCTGTCGTTTGCCGAATGGCATCGCCCGAACGTAAGGTAAAAACCGTCTGCACACTGCCTTTGCCAAAAGACCGCGCCCCGACTACGAAGGCCCGCCCCGCGTCCTGCAAGGCCCCCGCCACGATCTCCGAACCGGAGGCACTGCTCTCATTGACGATCACGGCAACCGGTCGCTCTCCCCAAAGCGCCTCCCGGCGGGAACGGAACTCCATGCGGTCACGCGCGCGGCGGCCCTCCAAATACGTAATCAACTCGCCGGGCGGGAGAAAGAAATCCACCACGTCCTTGGCCGCCTCCAAGGTGCCCCCCGGATTGTCCCGCAAGTCAATGATGAGTGCGCGCGCACCCTGATCCCGGAACCCCCTGAGCGCTGATTCCACCTCCGAGGCGGTGAGGTGACCAAACTGTCGCAAAGTGAAATAGGCAATGCGGTCTTCGTCGAGGTAGTGATTGCGCACCGTCGCCACACGCACCGCACGGCGCCGAAGGGCCACCGTTACCTCCTCGTTTTCGAGAGGCCGGAAAACCGTCATGGAGACCGTTTCACCTTCGGGGCCGCGAAGCCGGTCGGCCACGTCGCCCACGGTCCACTCGCGGGCATCCTCTCCGTTGATCTCGATAATCTGATCGCCCGCCAACAACCCTGCTTCGGCGGCAGCACCATCCTCATAAACCTCCATCATGGTCACCCGTCCGCGCAAAGCCTGAATCTCCACACCGATTCCCACATACCGCTGGCGAGTTGTCTCCTCAAAGCGCCTCACCTCCTCGCGCGCCATGAAGGACGAGTTGCGGTCCAGGCTGTCCATGATGCCCGTGAGAGCTGATCGCCGCAGGCGCTCATAAGAAACCACATCTTCGTCCACAAATCCGTCATGCACCAAGCGGATCACGGCGCTGATCTGGAAGAGCGTCTGCCAAAACGGGCTGGTCAGGACCCATGTCAGGGTCCCTACGCTCAACGCCAGCAGCAGGATAGGTGCAAAGAAACGATTCCACATAATCGCTAAAGAAAGCATTTACGCGAGCACCGCAACGGTTCAATGCTGGGAATTTTGATGCAAGATGAAAGAAACCGCCGAATCTCCCGCAAATTCAAATCCCTCGGCCCCCATGCTAGCCGCTCTGCGCAAACGGGCAAATGGGAGCGATCTCCTGAGTTTTGAGACCTTCATGGAAGTGGCCCTCTATGCCCCCGCGATCGGCTACTACAGACGCCCGAAGACCCGCGTGGCTTATGCGGACACCGCAGACTTCTATACAAACAGCAGCCTGCGCTCAGTCTTCGCACCCCTGGTAAAAGCCGCTGCCATCGCCCTCTTACCCGAAGGGTCCGCCCCCGGCGAATACACCTTTGTCGAGTTTGGAAGCGAACCGGGACAACCCCTCCTCGCAGATCCCGCGCCCTTTCTGGCCTGCGCAACCAGAGACCTCGCCGCAGACTCCGACACCCCCCTGCCCGCGCGATCTGTCGTCTTCTCCAATGAACTCTTTGATGCCCAACCCTTTCGCCGCTTTCGGATGACCCCTGCTGGCTGGCGGGAGATCGGCGTAAGAATCGCGGAGGACCGTCTCTGCGAAGTCGCGCTGGAGCCGCAGGAGGCCGGTAAACCCTTGCCCGACGCCCTCCCCGCTCAAGCTCCCGAGGGCTACACCGTCGATTGGCCGGAAGCCGCCGGGAATCTTTTACAATCCATTTGCGACCAGAACTGGGAGGGCCTGTTTATCGCTTTCGACTACGGACTGGACGAAGAAACGCTCCTTCATGAGCGGCCCGGGGGCACTGCCCGCGCCTACTCCCGCCACCGCCAGCACAACGATCTGCTCGCCTCTCCGGGGAAACAGGATCTCACCTGCCACGTCAACTGGACCCGCCTCGCCGAGGCCCTCAATAAACGGAGCTTCCAGGCCGTCTCCCTGCGCCGACAGGAGGCTTTTTTTATGCAACACGCCGCAGCCGCCATCAGCCAAATCGTTGAGAAGGCCGACCCCGGCGTCGACCGCGACCGTCAACGCCTCAAAGAGCTCCTCCATCCCCACTACTTCGGCAGTCGCTTTCAGGTCCTTCACGGATACCGACCCGGCCGTCATTGCCCGGCCGGGCAATAGAATTACGTCGAATCAACCGCCGTAGCGAAGCAGAGGGCAAAAGGATGGCCTCGCCAAAAGGGGCTCATCCCGGCAGCGATTTGAACCAAATCGCGAAAAACCGACCTGCGTGCTTGCCGGAAGAAGGCAAATCGCCCACAAGGAAGCATCATGATGTCCTACGCACGCACGCCCTCACTTACACGTAAAGGCTTCTCCCTCGTGGAGCTACTCACTGTCCTCGCTGTTGTTGGGATTCTCATCGCCATTTTGATTCCCGTCGCTGGCACAATTCTCGAAAACGCCCGCCGCACCGCCGCATCCAACGATCTCCGGCAGATCGCCCTTGCCTATCGGGCTTATGCCCAGGAAGGTGCCCGCCCGCGCCAAATCAACGTCGATAACATTCACCAGTGGGCCGCCACCCTCGCCGAATTTTCCGCCCTCAACACTCCCGATATCTACATCCAGGGCGACGATCCTTTGGTCGAGCGAGAGACCCGTCCCCTCCCCCGCGTGATTGCCAACCCGCCCGCCACCGGCGGCGGACGCTGGTCGCTTAACCCCGAGTTTGACGGGTTTCCCCTCAGCGTAGCCGTTGCCAATGGGCTGGCTTCGCGGGCCGATGCCTCCACCACCCCCGTTGTCTGGACCCGCGGCCTCGGCACAAATGGCTCCTGGGCCCCGCTTACCGATGCCAATCCGGGCGTTTACGGAGACCGCGGCGGCCACATCGCTTTCCTGGATGGCCATGTCACCTTCTACCGCAACCTCACCGAAGAAGGCGGCCAACTCCTCCACTTTACAACCCGCCAACCCACCTCGAACATTCAGGAAGCCCTGAACCCCGGAGCGCAAGGACTGGAATCAACCGGTCGCCGCTTCTGAACCACCCGCCACCGCCCGCGCTACCGATGAGTGACCGCTTCATCCCCTCAAAAGAGAACGTCATCAAAGCCGCTGCGGAGCTTCCCGAAGCCGACAAATGCACCGACAACATACGCTCCGTCGACATCGGGCAAGGGCGCACCGTCCAGTTCCGCAGGGTGAAATACAAAACGGCTAAAGGCCGGGGTTACCGCTGGCTCTTCGAGGGCAAAATGTCCGTTTGAATTCTATCGCCAAAGCCCTTAGTCTCTGCGCCGCAAAGGCGGACACCGCAACACCTGCCCCCTACCGAACGGTCCGCTTGATCTCATTAACGACCGGACCATCCAGCGAGAAATCGATTTTCATGCCTTGCTGGCTCATCGAACCGGACCCGCTTATCCGGCCCCGTCCCGAGTTCTTCAGATCCACGCGCGAATCCAGAGAACGCAAAATCTCACCCTCCAGTTCGAACTTAACCGCAAAAGCTCCCCCCTCCATCGTCATTCGGCCGGAGATACCGTAGCTGTATGTCACGCGTGCCACCCGCTCACCCTCATGCTCGGCGATCCCGACAAAAGTCGCCCTCCCTGTGCCAGACGCATCCGCCAAATCCATCGCCTTTGCCAAATCCTGCACATTCAGCGCATCAAGATCCCAAGAATCTCCCGAACTCAGCTCACGATCAGGGAAAAAGAGCGTGCCATATTCCGCTCCCACGGCGTGGGCCAACTCATTGGCCTTGTCACGGGCTTCCCGGCGTAAGCGCCTCGGCAACGCTTGTGTATCCAGGCGATAGCTTCCCTCATCCCGGACATACCGGAAATTCTGGCCGACCACGCCCGTTTCGATTGTCTGTCGTTGGGTTTGCCCCATGAAACCAACCTCTACGCTGCTCCTTTCCTCGGAAAAAGTGCGCGTGAGATCTTGAATCCGGCCATTTTCCACCGAGCCGATTGTATCCGTCCACACCTCGAGGCTCTGTGTCGCCGTCTCTTGCGCCATGCGCCCCATACCTGGCATCTCCATGGAAATCGACATGTTTACCTCCGACGTCTGCCGTGCCTCCACCACCTGCCCCTCAGAAAGGCCAGAATGGGAAAGGTTAAAGGCCTCGCCCCCGGCAACCCAGGGCAAGCAGGCTAAAACACCGACTGAAAAGAAAATTACTCTTGGATTTTTCATAAAAGACCAACCTACCCTTTCATCTTTTCCAAAGCGAGCCTCATTTGTAAACCCGCGCAGCCAATACCCCAGGGACTCATCCGGTCTCTCCCACCGCTAACCAACCAGATGCCCAATTTTTTAAATGTTCTGAATATTTCCGCATTGACAAACACAGATTTTGTCTTGGAGTGGTAGTTAGCATGAGCAGAAAATATTGTCGCAGACTGAAGTATCCGCGGTTGGCTTGCCACCACCTTATTTCGAGAGTGGTGCAGAAAAGGCGGCTGATGGATGAGGAGGCGATGGAGGCGATGCGCCATATCATGCGCTCGCAGGCGGCGTTTGCGGGGATGGAGGTGCTGACGTATTGCTTTATGGCCAATCACTTTCACATCTTCGTGCGGCTGGATCCGAAGGAGACGGAAAACCTCGATGATGCGGGTTTGGTGGGGCGGTTTCGGGCGCTCTATGGTGGGACGCGGTGTGCTTCGCTGGGGATCGATGCGGATGATCTGGAGGTCATTCTGAAGAAGAACGGAAGCTCCGCTGAGGGCATTCGTCGACGCCTGAAGGCGCGGATGGGGGATGTGTCCGTTTTCATGCGGGAGGTGAAGACGCGGTTTACTTTGTGGTATAACGGGGAGCGTGGAACGGTGGGGACTTTCTGGGCGGAGCGTTTCCGCAGTGTCATCGTGGAGGCGGATACGGCGGCGCAAAGGATGGTGGCGGCCTATATCGATTTGAATCCGGTGCGGGCGGGATTGGTGGAGGATGCAGGCGACTATGGTTTCAGTGGGTTCGGAGAGGCCTGCGCGGGTGGCTCGGTGGCTCGGCGAGGGATCGCGCGGATCGAGGGCAAGATGACCTGGGCGACCCAATGGCATGAGCGCTACCGTGCGCGGTTGTGCAGCCGGATGGGGCCGGGAACGCGGTCTCGCCCGGTAGACGAACAGAGGTCTTCCGGAGAGGCGGAGGGCGAAGATGGGCAAGCGGTTGTTGTGGCCGAAGGATCGCGGCTGTTCTCGAAAATCCGGGCCTTCAGCGAGGGCTGGGTTGTGGGGTCGGTTGCGTGGGTGGAGAGCTTCTGCTCGGCAAATGGTTGGCTGGGCTTTCGCAGAGGAAGGAAAGCCAAACCGGTTGTGGAGGACGGCGGGGCGGACCTCGCGAATGTCGCGGTCGCCGTGAAACGCCTCTGAAAACGGCCCACACTCACGGCAAAAGGACGATGGAAGTCGGCGTTGCGTCCGTTGGGGAATGTGCAAGAGTCCCCGCATGACAATTTCCTTGGATGATTTGGCGGACAATCTGGAAAAGGTACGGGCGGAGTCGCCCCTGGTTCACAACATCACGAACTACGTGGTGATGAACTTCAGCGCGAATGTGCTTCTGGCCGCAGGGGCCTCCCCGGTGATGGCCCATGCGGTCGAGGAAGTTGCCGAGATGGTGGAAATCGCCGGGGCGCTGGTGCTCAATATCGGCACATTGGAGCGCTCTTGGAATGAGTCCATGCGGGTGGCGGCGAAGGCGGCGCGCCTGCGGGAGCGACCGATCGTGCTGGACCCCGTCGGAGCGGGTGCCACGCCCTTCCGCACGCACACCGCTTTAAATTTACTGGAAGAATCGCCCCCCGCAATCCTCCGCGGAAATGCCTCCGAGATCCTCGCCCTCGGCAACAAAGTTGGGCAGACACGGGGTGTCGACAGCCTCGTCGAGTCTTCCGCAGCCGAAGAGACGGCGCGTGAACTGGCCCGCACTTTTCACACGGTAGTTGTGGTGAGCGGTCCGGTGGACTACATCGTCTCCGCCGACCGAACACTCCGTTTGCGCAACGGGCATAGCCTGATGGCCCGGGTCACGGGCACCGGTTGCGCTTGCAGTGCGCTGTGCGGAGCCTTCGCGGCCGTGGAGCCGGATCCCTTCTTGGCGGCTGCGGCAGCGATGGCGACCGCTTCCCTTGCGGGTGAACTGGCGGCGGAAAAAGCGTCCGGTCCGGGTTCGTTTGCGGTCGCTTTTTTAGATGAGTTGGCCAGCTTGAAGCGAACAGGCTTTGCGCGGCTGCGAATGGATTGAGCGCCGCCCACCCTCTTTTTCTTCCGAGTCCATGAACCCCGTTACACCAACCCCTGAACAGGGTGCCGTCCTTGTTCGTGCGATGCGCTTGTCCCTTGCGGTCGGGGTGGCCATGGTGGCGATCAAGTTCGGGGCTTTCGGGTTGACCGGTTCCACAGCGATCCTCTCCGATGCCGCCGAGACGGTGGTGCATGTCTTCGCAGTGGGCTTTGCCCTCTTTAGCCTGCACCTTTCACTCAAGCCACCGGATCGCGATCATCCTTACGGGCACGCAAAAATCCATTACTTCTCCGCCGGGTTTGAAGGGGGAATGATCATTCTCGCGGCACTTTTTATCTTCTATGAATCGATCAGCCGCTGGATGCGGGGGATTGATCTGGAAAACCTCGGCTTCGGGGTGCTCCTGACAGCGGCCACGGTGGTGGTGAACGGCGTTCTCGGCCTCTACCTCAAGCACCTGGGCAAGCGGGAAGGATCGCTCATCCTCCGCGCCAATGGCACCCACGTCCTCACGGATTGCTGGACGAGTCTTGGTGTGGTCGTGGGCCTGAGTCTCGCGGCTTTCACCGGGCAAACTTTTTGGGATCCGCTCCTGGCCATCTTTGTCGCGGTGAATATCCTCATTTCCGGTTACGGACTACTCAAGACCAGCTTTCGCGGCCTCATGGATCAGGCTGATCCGTCGGTGGAGGCGCGCCTTGTCTCCATTCTCGACCGCGAAACAACGAAGCGGGATCTCGGCTGGCACAAACTGCGGCACCGGAGTTTAGGCGACGGGTACGGCATCGAGGTGCACCTGCAGTTTGATGCCGATAAAAACATCGACGATGCCCATGCCATAGCAAGCCGCATTGAGCAGGCCATTCGCGCGCAACTTGGACCGCGCGCGATCGTGACCACCCACCTCGAGCCGAAAAAGCCGGAGAAAGACGCTCACGCTCCGAAACTTCCGCCGGATTGAGGTCGGTCTATCTCAGGCAAGGTTTCCTCTCACTGCGCACGCCGCTGCCTGACGGCCTCAAAAAGTGCCACCGCCGCCATAGCAGACACATTGAGGCTGTCGGCGAGTCCCCGCATGGGCAAGCGTACCGATTCCCCGCGCGCGAACCACGTCGGATCCAATCCGGTGGCTTCCGCTCCGAGAATGAAAGCGGTGGGCTCCCGATAGTCGGCCTCCCACAGGTCTTTCTGTGCGCTTGGCGTGGTCGCAAAAACACGCACCCCGCCGGACTCCAGCCACCGCACAACATCCTCCGCGCCCGCCGCCGCCACGGGCAGGCGAAAGAGCGATCCCTGTGAAGCGCGGATCGCGTGCGGATTAAAAAGATCACACACCGGATCACAGACTACAAGAGCGTCGGCACCGGCCGCATCCGCCGTGCGTGCAAGCGCACCGAGATTGCCGGGCTTTTCCACCCCTGCGGCAACAAGGAGAAGCGGCGGACTGCTGAGAACCAAATCCGCCAGATCTCTTCGAACGGCCTTCGCGACTGCCAGAAAACCATCCGGATGTTCGCGGTAAGCCGCTTTTCGAAAGGGCTCTGCCGCCATCTGAACCATCTCCACGCCCCGGTCTTCCGCTTCTTCCAGCAAGTCGGTTTCCACTCCCTCGGAAAAGAATTCCGGGCAAAAATAAAGAGTTTCGAGGGGCCACCCGGCGGCAAGCGCCCGCTCCAGCTCGCGCCGACCCTCCACGGGAAAACGCCCCTGCCTTCGCCGGTGCGCACTCTCGCGGAGTCGCACAAGGTGTTTGACGCGGGGGTTTTGCACGCTCGTTATACTCTCCAACATTTTGCGCATAGTGCGCATCCACCGCCTCGCGGCAAGTGGCGTTCGTTCGCCCGCCAAGGATTCTTTTTCGCCTCATGCACCGATCCCCCCCGCGCAATTTCAAGCCCGTTCCCTATGCCTACCACGAGCAAATCGAGCTCCGTATCGACACCCTGACAAATCTTGGAGTCGGTCTGGGGCGTATCGATGGCTGGGTGGTCATGGTTCCCTACACGCTTCCAGGCGAGCGGGTGCGCGCGCGGGTGTGGCGCAACAAAAGCAACTTTTCCGATGCCGATTTGGTCGCCGTCCTGGAACCCTCTCCGGACCGGGTTGAGCCCAACTGCCCCCTCTTTGGTGAATGCGGCGGTTGCCAATACCAACACTTGACCTACCCCGCTCAGCTGGCTTGGAAGACGCGCCAAATCGACGAACTCCTCTCGCGCCTGGGCAAACTTTCCGTGGAGGTGCAGCCCTGTATCGGTTCGCCCCGGCAATGGGGCTACCGCTCGAAAATCACGCCACACTTCGACCGGCCGCCACGCGGTGAGGCCACCATTATTGGTTTTCAGCGCGCCGAGAGCCGCAGCTTGGTCGACGTGCCCGCCTGCCCGATCGCCAGTCCGGCCATCAATGAATCCCTCGCCCGGGAGCGCGTCGAGGTAAAGAACGGCACCCGCCAATACAAGAAAGGGGCCACCCTTCTCTTCCGCGATACTCCAGACGGGGTGGAAAATGACTCCCGGGCAATCGTTCGCGAGCGCGTCGGTGACCGGATTTTCGAGTTTGTGGCCGGGGAGTTTTTTCAAACAAACCCCCACATCCTGCCGCACATGGTGAATTATGTCCTCGGCGAAGCCGCCGGAACGGGCGACTGCACGCACCTGGTCGACACCTACTGCGGCGTGGGTGTCTTTGCCCTATGCGGGGCGGAACGCTTTGAATCCGTCTTGGGCATCGAGGTGAACACGCGGGCCTATGCGCTCGCTCTGCGGAATCTGGAGCTAAACAGCATCACCAACACCCGCTTTGTCGAGGGATCCGCCGAAGCCATTTTTGCGGATTGCCCTTTTCCGGGGGACGCCTCCGCCGTCATCATCGATCCTCCCCGGAAGGGCTGCTCCCCGGAGTTTCTTGAGCAACTGATTGCCTTCGCACCGCGCCGGGTCGTCTACGTCAGTTGCGGGCCGGATACGCAGGCGCGCGACCTCCGTGTTCTGGCCGATGCGGGCTTTGCCGTAACCCGGGTCCAACCTTTTGATCTCTTTCCCCACACGCGCCATATCGAAAATGTGGCCACGCTCGTGCGGAGCGGCGACTCAATGAAGGTAAACGTCGGATAAAGTGGGTTCGCGCCCGGGCTTACCCTTTGCCAATGGTCTCAAAATCATTTCAACATAGATGCCTTGTATCGAATCGCCGAATACCCTCCCGGCAAAGTCGACGCGTTGCCATGCATCTGAGCCTCCCCCATCCTCCGCCAACCCGCATAAAAATTGACCGTCAAAGAAACATCCCCGACTCGTGATTTGCCGATTGAACCGACAAAGCATTCCCGGTGTTCAGAGAAGATGAAAGTGCCGCGCCGGTGGTTTTGGTGGGCGGTTTTCATTTACGGTCTGGCCGCTCTTTTCTGGCAGGTGCAGCAACCGATCGCGGAATTTCCTCAGCTTGATGCAAAGGAAAACATCGCCTTGGCTTCGCTCCTCTCTGAAGGCCAATGGGGGAATGAACCCTTTTACCGGGCGATGCTTTACCCCGCTATCCTCGCGATTTTTTTGTGGGTGGGATTGCCCTTGGATCTGCTGCCTTTCGCCGCGCTTTTTCTGGGCTTGGCTTTGCACTTCGCAGCCACCGGTTTGGTTGCCCGCCTCGCAGGCAACTTTTGGAAGGACGAGCGGGCGGAGAAGGTCGCCCTTTTGCTCTACGGTTTGAATCCCGTTTTGCTCCACTATGCTTTTCAGCCCCTCGACATCACGCTGGCGATCGTCCTGTTCCTTCTCGGAGCACAGGCTCTCTTTTTGCCCGGGGACCGGTCCGTGTGGCGGTGTTACGGACTTGCAGGGCTTTGGTGGGGGCTGGCTGTGCTGGCGCGTCCGCACTTTCTGCCGCTGGTCCTCACCGCGCCGCTTATCGCCACCTTTGCCCGCCACCGTCCGGGGTGGCCGGTCCTTGCGACTTGGGCAGGGGCCGCACCACCGATTCTCCTCTTCGGTCTCGCAAACCTGATCATCAGCGGCGATTTCCGACTGCTCCCGTGGCAGGGAGCGTATAACCTCTACGCGGCCAACCGTGAGGGCACCACGGGTAAGTTTCTCTCGCAACGGGTCTTTTTGTCGGAAATTCAGCCTTGGGAAAATCCCGCCAGGCTCGAATCTGAAATTCTCTTCGCTGAGGCAACCGGCAGGGAACCTCCCTTCGGAATCAATGAAATGAATGCGCATTGGCGTACGCTTTTCCGGCAACGGATGAGCGAAGATACGGCTGGATTCGTCGCCCTGCAACTGCGCAAAATCTACTTTCTCTTCAACGATTTTGAGCAATACAACAACATGACGGCCTCGTTTCATATAGCGAACTCGCCCGTCCTCCGCTGGAATCCCATCCGTTGGGGTGGGCTCTTCGCTCTCGCGGTTTCCGCCTTTGCCGTATTCCACCTCCGGAAGAGAGAGGGGCCCTGGCTGGCGTGGACCCTCATCGCCGCCGTCTATGCGGGCGCGCTGCTAATCTATTTTGTGAGCGCCCGCTTCCGGTTGCCCTTACAAGGAATTCTGGTCCTTTTCGCATCCGGCTGGGCAACCGTTTGGTGGAAATCGGTTCCCCGCAAACACGTGTGGATTCCCGGAGCCGCTTTGGTCGGAGCGCTATGCCTCAGCTTTTCCGCTTTTTTCGATGCGCGCTCGCGTGAGACGTATGTGCAGGACCGCCTCCTCCTCGCCAATGCCGCGGCTGAAGCCGCATTGGACGCCGAAGCATTGCGCTGGGTCGGCCCGGTCATCGACGCAGCTCCCCAGCGTCCCGACGCCCGCCGGGTCGCGATGCTCAGTGCCTTCAATCTCCATCTCCTCGAACACCCGGCGGCCGCAGCCTACCCTTGGAGCCAAATGCGGGAATGGGCGCTTGCTCTCCCGGCCCGCGATGCCAGCGAGGGCTTTGTCATCGGCGTGGTGCTCTGGCAAACCGGCGAGCCCAACGAAGCCATCCAAACCTGGCGACACACTGTGGGAACCCACGGGAGCACTGCCCAGAGCGCCCTCAAAGCCCTTGCTGCGGTTGGCGCGGAACCCCAACTTCGCGCCCTGATTCCCCCCGAAGATCCCGAGTTTGCCGCACTCCTGCGCCTCCTCGATCGGGGCACCGGCGAACCCTCTATCTGATTGGGTTGGCTTTACAGGTCGGCATTTCCGCTGAGATTTTCGACGGAATAAAAACATCCTTCGCAAACCGCCTCCAGCCGCTGCAGGACGCCGGACTAAAACAACGAAACGATAAAACGCATCCACAAATAAATCACGCCGAAGCCAACCAGGTAAACCAGCCCCGCCACACTGAGCATCCGCAGCCAACGGGGCGGTTGGTCCTCCGGTGCAAGAGCGCTCGAACAAACCAAACGCAGATTCAAATAGGCAAAAACCGGCGCCGCGAGGAAAGCAATGATGGTCGCAAAATCTATCAGGCGGATCAGTTCAGCGCGGAAGAAGTGAATCAATATCACTCCCAAGCCACCACAGACGACCATGGCAACCAAATGCGGCCCCCGCGCGTGAGCATCTTTGGAGGCGACCACAAGGCCCCCGCCCACAGCGAGCGCACGGGGATAGGCATCCATCACCGCGAGCGTTGTGGAAAACATCGTTGTGAGAGCCGCAATGGCAATGAATGGACCGGCCCACTCTCCCAGACGACCCGTGTAGAGGGCGATGAACTGCGAAGCAAACGCCGCCCCGCCGGCCGCGTAGGATTCTCCCGAACCATACATGACGAGCGCCCCCATCGCCAAAAACAGGACGGAGAGAACCACTGTGAGACCGTAGCCCAGATTAAAATCGAGAGCGGCCCCTGCACGCGTGAATCGTCTTCCCGTTGCCCGCTCCTTCGCCCCGACCCAAAGCGATTGCAAGGTCGACAACTCGATCGGCCCCGGCATCCAACCCATCAAGGCAATCACGAATCCCAAGCCAACCGCCGTCCAAGGGGAAACCGTGACAAACTCGGGCACCCGCTCAGCCGGTCCCTGGCGCAAGGCCAACAGAAAGGCAACGACTGTGGCGAAGAGAAGCACCGCCATGATCGCCTTCATCGCGACATCGAGGGCGCGATAACGACCAATCGAAATCAGAGCCAAACATAGACCCAGTATCCACAAACTCCAGACATCCAAACTCCATCCCAGACTGAAAAAGTTCTCCGCCAGCGCAGCCGTGACAATCGTCACACCCGCGATGCTGATGATAGCCGTAACCGTTGTGAGAACCAAAAACCCCCACAAATAGAAACGACCCAGGCGGGCGTATCCATGCAGCAAACTCTCCCCCGTAGCGACAGCGTAGCGGTGGCCGTATTCGAAGAACGGATACTTAAAAAGATTCACCAGCAACACCACCCATAGAAGTTGCCATCCGAAATCAGCTCCCGCCCGCGTGGATTGGACAATGTGGGAAACCCCGATAGCGGCTCCCGCCATCAGAAGCCCGGGCCCCAGAGCTCGCCATGCCCGCAATCCATTGGAAGCGTCCGTTTTCATAAAGTTGCAGGCATGGAATCGCCTCGAAGAGGTGCCGGGCAAGCGGAAAGAGCCGCGTGAGCATCCAGCCTGAACAGGTGCCGGAAACAGCTCATTTGAGTTGTCCGCCACTTTTGTCGTAGCTCTTGAAAAGAGCGTGCGTGCCTGCGTCCGGGAACCCGGCCGACGCCAGCTCCTCAAACAGCCGCAAATGCACCTCCAGCGAGGGAACGGTTACGCCCACGGCCTGTGCGGCATCCACCGCAAGCCGAAGATCTTTCACCATGTGCTTCACATAAAAGCCCGGAGAAAAGTCGCCCTCGAGAATTCTGGGAGCGAGGTTTGAAAGCGTCCAACTGCCCGCTGCTCCCGTGGAAATACTGCGCAACAAAGCCTGCGCATCCAGGCCCGCACTTTGCGCATAAGCGAGCGCCTCACACACACCCACCGTCGAAGCGGCCACAGCAATCTGGTTGCTCATTTTACAGTGTTGGCCCGCACCGGAAGGACCGTGGTGAACGATGGTTTTTCCCAGGACTTCCAGAATCGGCTTCACCCGACGGAAGGCCGCATCCGCTCCGCCCACCATGATGGAGAGGGTCGCTTCTCTTGCGCCTCTATCACCGCCTGAAACCGGCGCATCGAGGGCGTGCCCGCCCCGCGCCCCGGCAGATGCGGCAATTCGCTGGGCCAGCTCCGGGGAGGAAGTCGTCATGTCCACGAGAACCGTCCCCGGTCGAAGGGCCCCGAGCAGCCCCTTTTCACCGAAATAAACTTTCTCCACATCCGCCGGATAACCCACAATCGTGAGAATCACCTCACAGGCCTGCGCCAAATCTTCCGGTGTGTCCGCCCAAACCGCTCCCGCCTCCAAAACCGCCACCGCTTTGTCCCGCGACCGCGTGTGCACGTGCAAGGCATACCCTGCGGACAGGATGTGTCCGGCCATATGCCGCCCCATCACACCGGTCCCCACCAAACCGATCCGGGCTTGACCGGGCTCAACAGAAACAACTCCGCTACCTTCCATCCCAGCAAGTTGGCAGACACGCCCCGCTGGTCCATACGAAACTTTGCCGATCACGAATCCATGCCACCCGACGGAGTCAGGCACGTTTGCTGGCCGAATACAGCCCCTCGTCGCCAAAGCCAGCAGCCGGCACAGGACCGCTCGTGCGCGCTCCCCCCGTTGAACCTCCGCGGCGTTCACACATCCACTTCTGCACAAACGCCTTGCTTCCAATAATCGCACCACAGGTCATGTAACGCACGCGGCAGCGGAGCTGTTGAACCCCACTCAAACGTCCCCCCTGCGCTTTCACATTCATCGCATCATCCGCCGAAACGGTCCCGCCTTTACGCGGATCTGAACCGATCAAAAAAAGGTATTGCCGGTAGCGTGCGGCCACGACCTCCGGCGGATCCGCTCGATTATCAGCAATCCGCCTCCAGACCGCATAGCTCGTCAAACGCCCCCCTCCCACCGATTCGCCATATCCGCTGAAACGATAGTCCTTCGGATCTCTCACAATGCCCGCACGAACCGCGTTTAAATCGATGTAGGCAGCCACCGCGCGCACCGCCAACCGCGTGTCCTCCACCAGAACGCTCCGGAACCGCCCCTCCCAAAGGGTGCCCACGCGGTCATACTTGCGATTAAAAAGAATCGAATAGCGCTGTTTCAAAATCTTCATAAACATGGGCAGCGCTGCCATTCTCCCCATCAGCAGCCCCCGCATCGCTCCTCTCCCTTCACCTCCCGACCTGAGGGCACCCTCGATCCGCGCCATGGAGAGCGGCTGCCCCTTTCTCTCTTTTCCGTAGAGCAGCCTCGCCCGTCCCAGAAGCTCCTCATCGCTCAACTCACCCACGCTTCCCGGCACTTCAACAAGCAGGTGAAAATGATTATCCAGCAGAGCATAGGTGATCACCTCCACTCCACAGAAGCCCGCCACCCGCCGCAACAGCCCCCGGAAAGCCTCCTTCTCCTCATCTGTGAGCAGAAA
The DNA here is from genome assembly GCA_020831585.1 of Opitutales bacterium. Classification (GTDB taxonomy): domain Bacteria; phylum Verrucomicrobiota; class Verrucomicrobiia; order Opitutales; family Oceanipulchritudinaceae; genus JAFIGE01. The sequence goes on from JAFIGE010000038.1 coordinate 20,614, forward strand.
CGATTGCCCACACACCCGACTCACCACGTGGTGAACCGTCGTGACACCCCCGCGCACCCCCGCACGCGGCATTCGCCGACTCTTCACTGGCACCCAAGCTTTCATGGCCCCCCATCCCATCAAACATACCGCCAATTGCAAGAATATTTTTAACGGTAAAATCTTAGTTGAAATCTTGGAGTTCGCTGCTTTCTTTGAGTGTATGGCAATGTTGCTGGCGATGGATGGATGCCGGGGGGGATGGTGTGGCGTGTCCTGTTGGAAAGAGCGGCCGGATGAGGTGGTGTTTGGGCTCTTTGGAACCGTGGAGGCGGCTTGGTCTCGGGCGGGAGCGGGAGCGGGGGCGGAGATCGCCGTGGATATGCCCATCGGGTTGCCCTGGGCAGAGGTCCCCGGTCGCCCGTGTGACGGGGAAGCGCGGAGACTGCTGGGCAAAGGGTTGGGCTCCCGGGTATTTCCGACACCTGCGCGGGCTTCTTTGTTGGCTTCGTCTCATGCAGAGGCCGTCCGTTTGAATCGCCTGGCAACCGGTAAGGGAATATCGGCGCAAGCCTTTCACCTGCTACCGAAGATACGCGAAATTGATTCGTTCATCGGTCGTTTTCCGGATGCGGTGGTTCGTGAAGTGCATCCTGAACTTTCATTTATGCGGCTGAACGGCGGGCGCGCCGTGCGGGCGCGGAAAAAATCGCGGGAAGGTTTCAGCGAGCGCTGGACAATTCTAGAGGCAAATGTTCCGGAATGGATGAATGCCTTGGGTCGTGTGATCGACCAAACGCGAAGATCCCAAGCCAAGCCGGACGATTGGCTGGATGCAGCGGCGATCGCAGCGGCTTGGTTGAGAGGTGACGGGCAATGGGATTTTGCCTGCGCCCCGCCGCTCCAAAACGATGAGGCGGGCAGGCCGATGCAAATCGCCTTTTAGCGGCTCAACTCAGGGGCGAGGACAACCCGGAAACCCGTCCCCGGATGGCGCAACTCGGGATTTGCCCGTTCGCGCGCGGCCGTGCGGGCGCGATGAGCAAAGTCTTCCCAAGATCCGCCACGCACAACGTAGCCGCGTCCGCCGTCCCACCTTACAAAATCGACCTGATCTCGCCCCGGAAGGCGATCGTGAAAGGCATCCAGCGTCCACTCGCGAACATTACCCGCCGTGTCGTAAAGGCCCCAGGCATTGGGCGCGAAGCGGGAGACTGGTACGGTGCCAAACTCCTCCCTTTGCTGAAACTCCCGCATCCCACCGCGGAAATCCCGCGGATACTGGCCTGAAAAATTTCCATCGGTCGGCCCAGCGGTGTCGCCCCAGGGGAAAGCGGTCAGGCTTCCGGCCCGGGCCGCATATTCCCACTCCGCCTCGGTCGGTAACCGGTATACATAACCACGCGGCAAACGCCCCCGTTGGCGCTCAAAGGCCGTGAGTCGCTCGGCAAAGAGCATAGCTTCGCTGCGCGTTACACTTTCGACCGGACGGTCCGCTCCGGGGAAGCGGCTGGGGTTCGTTCCCATGATTGCCCGAAAAGCAGCTTGCGTGGTCTCTGTCTGCGCCATCCAAAAGCCTCTTGTCAGGCGAACGGACGTTTGGATGTCTTCGGTCGGCAATCGCTCAGGCTCAGCCCGAGGGCTCCCCATCGTAAAGACCCCTGCCGGTATCCAGGAAAGCCCCATATTGAGATGGGGGACGGTGAAAGCCTGCCCGGCAACCGGACCGGGCAGCGGGCGCAGTTCCGGGCGCCACACCACGGTCTCGTTTGGACGGGGACGAAAGGTTCGCTGCACGGCGAGGTGGTCCGGCACGATGAAGGTGACAACGGTCTGCTCGCTGGCGGGCAGTTCAAGATATCCGTTTCCAGGTTCAGCCGGCTCGCCGTCCAAAAGGAGGCGAAAGCTCTCTCCGGATGTCTCCAAACGCAGACGGGCCGGTCGCCCGACAAGGGAAAAGGTGGCCGTCGACTCGGCCCCTTCATCAATGACCAGGATCTGCTCGGCGGAAAAGTAGTCGGGATGATCCACCTGAACCGTATGCCGCCCGACCGGCCTAACCGTTTCCAAACGCGAGGAAGGTTCCTGCTCCTCGCCATTTATGCGAATCCGGAGTTCGTCCACCGGGGAAGGGGGATGCCCTTCAAAGAGGACCTCTACCCGTAGGATACCTTCTCTCACACCGAGAGTTCCAAAGTCGATTCGCTCTCTTCCCCCGGCTTCCAAAACGATTTCCCGCGCCTGGCGTTCGTGGATATCCCCCCCGACTTCAACACGAATGGGCACACCGGAGGGCAGGTAGTCTGCGACAAAAGGGGTCACGCCGACAGGCTCTCCGTCTATCCGCACCGGAATCCCGTCCTCATCGGTGGCAATAGTTAGAATGGCGGGAACCCGAACCAGCTCGGCTTCCAGTTCGAGGACCTCTCCCTCAATCAGGCGCACCGCCTCAAAACGACGCGAAATGTATCCGGGCGCGCGGACCTCCAGCCGGTGGATCACTGCGAGAAGCCGATCAGGCACATCCAACGAACCACCCGGCGAAATCGTGCCGACATAAACCGGACTCCCCTCCTCTCTCTGGGGTAAAGCGAAGAGGTACGCTCCCGGAGGACCACGCAACCGCAAGTGCCCGAAACTCTCCGTCAAAAGAACGGCTTTTTCCAAAGCCGTGCGACCGGGGGAGATTTCAATGTGGGTCTGACGAAAACCCGGCGCACTCACCCGCAATCGGTGATCACCGGCCGGCAAACGCAAGAGCGCAAGTCCATCGGAAACAAAAACAGGAGGGCTTTCGGACAGGGTCTCCACGTCCACCCGCGCGCGCTGCGGTTCAATGCGGAGGATGGTGTTTGCCCGCTCCACGGTGCCCGCCCGCACGTCGACGATGGCAACCGGCTCCGCATCGATCAGAACAATCCGCATGAAATAGCCGCCCAAGCCGACGCTCACAATGCCCAAAAGACCGAGCATGACGAGACGGAGGATTCGCTGCTGGGGGTTCGTCAAACGTCGCTCGACCATTGCCGGGAGCGGCACACGATCAACGTTGCGGGCGACACGCCCGGGTTCCTGAACTTTCTGGCCGAGATTTTCGGGGGTGAGTTCATCCACCCGTCGAATGTCCGATTGTAAGGCGGCGAAATGCGTATAACGGTCTTTCGGACGGGACTCCGCACAGCGCTCAATGACCAGGCTCCAACCCTTCGCCACCTTTAACCGCGCCGGCAGAACCGGCATCAATTCGCGCCCGGGCTTCTCCCCCGCCAAGAGCCAGTAGGCCACAATCCCGAAACCGTAGATGTCGCTGCGCTCATCACCCTGTTCGTTATTGCGCACTTCGGGACTGATCGTATCCAGCGATGTCAAAAAGCGGACATCCTTTTCACCCGCGAGCGGATTGATGGCTGTGCTGACAAAGAGTTCCCAACGTCGCCGGTGAATGGCCCCGAACACCCCGAAACCATAAACTTTCACCGCTCCGTCACTTCCGAGAATCACGTGCTCCGAAGACAGGGCAAGGTGAGGCATATCCACCGCATTCGCGGCAGCACAGGCCTTGGAAATCTCGCCGAGTATATGCGTGACCTTGGCCTCCGGAAGCCCCTCCCAGTGAGCGGGATCTTCCATGTATCGAGCCAGGGTCTCCCCATCCACAAACGGATAGCGCAGACAAACGCTGTCCCCCAGTTCTTCGACCAGATCCGGGGTGAGGAGGCTGGGAATACTCAATTCCGAGAGAGTGCTCACCACTTCCTGAAGGCTCTCGGTCGGGCGCGGGGATTTGGCGAGCGCATCCGGGAGGACCTGCAAGAGATGCTTGGATCCCGAGCGGCCGTCACGCACCACATACAAGGCCCCGAACAACCCCAAAGCCACGTTGCCCAAGATGGCGTAGTCGCCGACGATCTCGCCCGGCTCAATGAGCGATTCCGTTATGATGCTGGTGTAGGACATGCCGAGGATACCTTGAAAAGAGTGTCAAATACAATCGCTCTAGGGCGTGGGGAGCAAAGAAAAGAAGGCATTTTCACCCTTGGAATGTCAGATTTTACAATTCCATAATTCTGTCGACCACCGTTGCGGAAAAAGCCCTTCCCCGCCGTCAACCGGCAAGGGTGCCCCTCTTGCGCGGTCAGCGAACACCGGCTTCCTCCAGAGCGGCCTTCCAACTACCGAAAGCGTTGAGAGCGGCATCGTAGAGGGCGCGGTCGCGCAAAGCAGGGGGGCCCAGGCAAATCACGCCGTATTTCATGGCCTTTCCTGCCGAGGCGCGTTCGCGCAGGGCGGTGATAATCCGGAGCTTTTCCGGATCCTCCGGTTCGGTCTCGAAATCGTCGCCAAACTCTGAGGTGTCCGCACCGGCGGCGGCAAGAATACGCGCAAACTCCGCTGCCGTGGCTTCCCGCGCGGGAAACTCATTTGGCTTGGAGCTTCCCTTGGGAGGCGCGGTTTGTGCGGAGGCAGACATATCCGGCTCCTCACCACTGTCGGAAACGGCGGCGGCCCGGGACTTTTCGGCACGGGGGGCGTGCGGCTGAAGAAACTTAGGCAAACGCCGGGGCCGCCGCTTGAAACGGGCAAGGATTTCCTTGGGTTCAAACCCGGCGGCCCGAAGCGCATCGTGCCATGAGCCAAACGTTTTCGTACCGGCGTTGTAAATTCGCGAACCCTCGGTGGTGAGGGTCAGCTGAGGGCTGGCGACACTCTTTCCATCAGCCACACGGGCCTGGAGAAAGGCAATGATCTCTTCCTTTGATGGCGGCATGCGGCCATTGCCCGACACCCCCAGCTCGGAAAGAAGGCTCTTCCAATCTCCAAACTGGGCGCGCACCGATTTGACAAAATGCGCACCGTCTTCCTCTTTCGCAATATCCCTTGCGAGAGCCGGCTTATTTTCTTCGAGCCGTTTGCGCATCGTTTGGAGGATAAACTCCTTGGAGAAAAGCGGTCGGGGTGGCGGTTTCACCTTCGGCACCTTGGGTGGCTTGGGCTTGGCCTTGGGTGCGGGATTGAAGCGGGCGATAATTTCCACCGGATCAAATCCGGCCGCTTTGAGAGCGTTTTCCCAGCTGCCGAAAACCTTTATTGCGGTGCGGTAGTAGCGGTAACCGGGGCTCTCCTTACTCAACTTGGCTGAGGACAGGCCAATGCCATCGTCCACCCGCTTTTTCATGAAAGCGATGATGTCCTCCCGGCTCGGCTTTGGTTGTGCACGCGCGCCGACCTTGTTGTTCGGCACATCCACACCGGCGGCATTCAGTGCGGCCCGCCAGTGCCCGAAAATCCGTCGCGCGGCATTCGTTACACGCGAGTGCCCGGCTCGGGCGATGCGGTCGCAATTCAAATGCTCCCCCTTCTCCACACGGTCGCGAATAAAAGCCAGCACCTCTTCGCGGCTGGGGCCCGTCGGTGGGCGCGGTGGGCGCGGCTCCTTGGGCTTGGTCGGCAGATATCGCGGCGGCGGCGCACGGAGGCGGCCGTCCGGACGCAACCCTGCCGCCTTCAAGGCCTCCACGTGCGGCCCGAAATGCAAGCGGCTGTCAAGGAGCAGGTTGCGGTCTGTCTCCGTACCCTGTTGCAATTGGAACGCCCGCACGGGCTCACCGGCTGCCATGCGTCTCTTCAATTCCTCAACCACGGCCTCCGGGGTGGCAAAAACCGGCACCCGATCTCGCTTCTTGGCAGCTCTGCTTGGCATTGCAACTCCAGCTGCCTCCAAAGCTTCCTTCCATGACCCGAAGTATCGCAGGGCGGAGGTTTGTAAGCCGGAATCGCGGTCAGGTCCATCGAGAAGCGCGCGACCGTTCACCGGCAAACCCTCTTCATCCCGTCTGCGGATTTCCTCGATAATCGATTCCTTGTCCTGATAGCGCCGCTTGATTCCGCGCGCGCGCTCCGCCTTCAAACCCATCGCTTTGAACAGGTTTCCCATTTTACCGAAATGCTTCGTGATCGCAATGAGCAGATCCGGATTGCGCTCCTTCACATCTCTTTTGCGGGGAATTCGATCACCTTTGATCATCTCCCGCATGATTTCGATGACCTTCTCCGGTGGATACTTCGCCGCGATCTTTTGGTGATCGCGCGCGCCTTTCGGGAGCCGGTGTCCAGTGGAGATCTTCAGACCAACCGCCTTGGCGGCTGCCGGATAGTTGGCAAAGTGGCGCAACACGTCCCGGCGAATCGAGAAATAGCGGGACTTCAGAGTCCTTTCCGTCGGAAGATATCCATCGATGTCGATGTCCCGCAAAGCCTGCAATGTCTCCTCGTAGGAGCGCAACGGGTCCGGGGGAGGTTTGGGCGTTTCCGCCTCCTTTGCATATTCCGGGCCCATGAACGCGCAAAACTCGGGCCAGGATTTCCCACTGCGCTTTGCGTGAACATAGAGCGGCCGGTCATTCCGGTGAATAAAATCCGTCGTGATGGGAAATTTCTGGCGCCTGTATTCCGCGACCCGGTCGTAAACATATTCATCCGTCATGATCTTCTCCCACGGCAGAATCGGGGGCACCCGGACAAGCTTTCGCCGGCCAAAGAAGTTGTACAGCCGTTGCTCGCTCTCCACCTCTTCGCCGGGAAACTTCTCCAGGTATTCTCCTGGCTTCAGACCGTGTTTGAAGCGCAAGTGGGAGGAAAGCGAAGTGCCCTCAAACCCACAAATCCGGCAGCGGACCGTCGCGTGGTAAGCGAAGCGAATATCTTCGTAAGAAATACCCGCCTCTTCGAGCGCGCGCTTCCAACCCCAGTAAGGGCGAATCCGGATGGCGGCACCGATGAGTTCCGGGTGATACCGTTTCACAGCTTGAATATTCAGCGGTTCTCCGGCCGCGTGTAGTTCCTTGATTCGGGCAATGATCTCTCTCTTCTCCATGTGTCAAACAGGAGACAATCACCATCGAAAAAAAAAGCAAGGATGCTGCGCCAACCTAATGGAACGCCCAAGAACCATCACAAGGTCTTCCAAGTCCCCCGCATTCCGAAAAGATTTGAATGTTCTGAATATAGCTATTGACATTCTGACATCTCCATTGAAGTGGCTAAATGGCCAAGATATTTAGTCGATGGTTGAAAGATACATGTTTGGCATGGCACCACTTTATCTCGCGGACGGTGCAGAACTTTTGACTGATAAGGGAGGAGGCGGATAATCGGGCGGAAAAGCCCGTGCCATCGGTCTTTTTGCCTTTTCCTGCAGCCGCAACGGGAAACAGAGTTGCCCCCGGCACGCACGATGTATCCTCTGCTCTTCTTCGATTATGCCGGTATACGTCTACGAAACCATCCTTCCTGACAATCGCGGAGGCGAACGCTTTGAAATGATCCAATCAATGAACGAGCCCGCCCTGACGGCGCATCCGCTCACCGGGGAGCCGGTCAGGCGAGTCATCCAGCCGCCCAACATCGCCTCAAAATACACGCCCGGCCAGACCCGTGCCCGGCTCGACAACAAAAATGTCGAGAAAGCCGGATTCACCAAATATGAGCGCGACAAAGTGACGGGCCGCTATCACAAAGTCGCGGGGAAGCAGGGTCCTTCCACCTTGAACCCCTCCTGAAATCTGCTTGGCTCCCCAAATACATGACGACGCATCCCCCCGCCTACTCCCACCTTCTTGCGGAACTCCGCCGCCTGGACCGCCTCTCCAGCAGCCTCGGCATCCTCTTTTGGGATGAGCAGACGAACATGCCCCCCAAGTCCGCCCAACTGCGGGGAGAACAAACGGCGGCCCTGAGCGAACTCGTTCACCGGGAGTCGACCCGCCCGGAAATCGGCGAGCTCCTCGCGAAGCTCAAGGAAGCGGATCTCGACGAAGATGCCGCCGCCGTCGTCCGCGAGGCCCGCAAAGCTTACAACCGGGCAACCTGCCTGCCCGGCGAGTATGTCGCGCGCGCCGCCGCGGCCCGCAGTGCCGGTTTTCATGCATGGGTCGAAGCCCGCAAAGACAACGACTTCGCCCAATTTGCGCCGCATCTGGAGGCCCAAATCGATCTCGCCCGCGAAGGGGCGCATTACCAAGGGGCCACGGACGTCTACGACCACCTTATCGATTCCTTCGATCCCGGAATGACCTCGGCCATCATCGACCCCCTTTTCGCCGAGCTGGAGGAAGGCATCCGGCCCATTCTGGGGACCATTCTTGGCTCCGAACGCGGGGTCGACCCCTCGCTTTTCAAAGGTTTTCCGGAAGACAAACAGGAGGTTTTTCTGCGGGAAGTGGTCACGGCGTTCGGGTTTGATTTCGGGCGGGGGCGCATTGATCGCGCGATTCACCCTTTTTGCGGGGGACATCCCGAAGATACCCGCATGACGACCCGCTATGATTCTGATAACCCCTTGGACTCGATTACGAGCGCCATGCACGAAACCGGCCACGCTCTCTACGAACAGGGGCTCAACCGGGAGTTTGCGGGCACCGCCCTGGGCAGTTCCGTGGGGATGGCCGTGCATGAGTCGCAAAGCCGTCTCTGGGAGAATCAGGTGGGGCGAAGCCGTGCCTTCTGGAGACACTGGGAACCGCGCTACCGCGAACTCTTCCCCGAACAGCTCGCTCCCCTCTCTTCCGCAGACTTGCACCTTGCTATCAACCGGGTGGCCATCACACCCATCCGTGTGGATGCGGACGAAGTCACCTACAACCTCCACATTCTCCTGCGCTACCAGATGGAGCGGGATCTTTTCTCAGGCAAGCTGACGGTCAAAGACGTTCCGGCAGCCTGGAATGCGCGCTCTGCCGAGATTCTCCGTTTCACCCCGCAGACGGACCGCGAAGGCTGCCTGCAGGATGTGCATTGGTCGGAGGGGCTCTTTGGCTACTTCCCAAGTTACACCCTGGGCAATCTGCTCGCCGCCCAACTGTGGTATCGCCTGCAGGAGGATCTGCCGGATGTGGAAGCCCAAATCGGACGCGCCGAGTTCACGCCTTTGCTTGAGTGGCTGCGAAACCATGTGCACAGCCTCGGGCGACGCTACTACACGCAAACCTTCGCTCAAAAGGTGACGGGCAGCCCCCTCACGCCGCAACCTCTCCTGCGCTACCTGCGCGAACGCTATTTGCCGCTTTACAGCAATTGAGCCCCGCCGTTTTTATGCATCCCATGATTTTCCGTTCCTTTTGTGCATTTGCGGGCCTCTCGGCGCTCATTCCGGCTATGTCCGCCAACACGCTTGTGCAGACGCGCTACGAGCCCCGCGTAAACCTGATCCCCGCAACCGAGGGAAACAACGCGGTGGAGTGGCCCCTCACGGAATTTTTTGAGGTCTTCCCGGAAAACCCCGTCGCCACCTTCACCGTCCGCCAACCGGTGCTCGATGAAGTGCGCCGCGTGCGTATTGGCGAGCGCTTGACATCCGCCTCGGGGCTCCCAACCGATGTATTTCGCACCATCCAGACCTATCGAACGACCGACGGCGTTCGCTACATGGACATTCGCGATATCAACTCGGCGGAAGATTTTGAGTTCGAGGAACGCTCCTTCACGGTGCGCCTCCTCCCCGACTCCGCTCCCCTGACCGTGGCAAATTTCATCACCTATGCGCGCCGGGGTGATTTCGACAAGGGCATCATCCACCGGAACCTGAACAACTTCATCATGCAAGGCGGCCTCTTTCGCTTTTCCCAAGAGGCCGATGAAACAACCGCCCCGCTTTGGCGCGTGCAGAGCATTGCCACGGTGCCCATGGAGGAAGATCGGCCGAACGCGGCAGGGACGCTTGCCATGGCGCGTCCCCAGCAGATCGACGGAGCCACCAGCTCATGGTTCTTTAATGTCTCCGACAACACCCGCATCTATGCCCCCAACGCGCTCGGGCCTTATGCCGTGTTTGGAGAAATCGAAGGTGACGGGCTCCAGGTCGTGCGCGACATGAACCGCGCGAGCGGCTTTAACATCAGCCCGTTCTGGGGCGGAGAGTGGTCTGATGTGCCCCTCACCCTCCCGTTTAACACGGAACGCTTCACGGATAGCCTTTCCAGCCTCGTTCGCTTTGAATCGATCACCGTGAGCAGCGGATCCACCGGCAGCATCGAGTTTTCCCCTCCGGCGGTCGTAGAGGGCACGGAAGAATCCCCCATTCAGGCGGATCCTGCCTCGTTTGTCATCGACTTCGATTCCACCACAGGGAACCTGCGAATCGAAGCCGTGGACACCGGCGAGATCACTCTGGAAATGCGTGCCACCGCCGGCAATCAAAGCGGCAGCTTCCGCACACGTTTCCTTTCCGCCGATCCGGCTGTCACCAATCACTTTCCGGGTGCGGTTGTCTCCCCGGGTAATCAATACACCAGTCCTTGGTTCGGCCGGTTTAACGCGGAAAGCTTCCCCTGGATTTTCCACCCGGATCACCACTTCCTCTTCGCTGCTACCGGGTTCACCAGCTACTTTTTCTTCGATGCCCGCCTAGGTGGCTGGGTCCGCCGTTCGCAGACCCAGCCGGATTTGTTCTTCATCTTTGGACTCGACCGATGGGCACGGTTCGCTGAAGAGACTGGGCATCCCTACGATGCCTCATCACCGATGGACGACTTTCGCTGGTTTTACCTCTTTGATGGAGACAACAGCCGATGGGTGATCGGTAGCGAAATGCGCGCCCTCATTGCTGCGGCCACCGCTCAGTAAGTGCCCCACCGCAGGCCGCCCTCCCCCAACTACCCCGATGAACGCGCCACCACTGCGGGTGCCGCCAGATGCTTGATCGTGACAAGCGTAATATCGTCGTGAAGGAAGGGAGATCCGGAAAAGAAAGAAACGCGGTCGAGGAGGTTTTCGTTGATTTTGGCCGCACCAGACTCCCTCAGCTCACGAACCGCATCGGCCAGCCGACCGTTTGAAAACTCCGTTTCCTCCGCGTTTGCCGCCTCTGTGATGCCATCCGTGTAGAGCACGAAAATATCACCGGGGCGAAAGTTTACCGCACAGTCGTTAATCGTCTCAGAGAAGAAATCAGACGGAACCAACCCCAAAGCCATTCCCTCGGACGCGAGAAAGTCCACCTGCGCGCGCTCGATCCCCTCCCCTTTCCGCATCAGAAGGGGCTTTTCATGACCCGCGCGGGCGAAGCGGATTTGACCGCTCTCCATATCGATCACCGCATAAACCATGGTGACAAACATCTCCTGGCGGATCTCCATATCCATAAGGCGGTTTAGCTCGGTGAGAACCCGCGCCGGAGACTCGAAACTTCGCGCCAAGTGCCGCAGATGGGTCTGGCAAATGGCCATCACGAGGGAGGCGGCCACACCTTTCCCGGAGACATCCGCGACCGCCACACCATACCGGTGGGGACCCAACCGGAAAACGTCGTAGAGATCGCCGCCCACTTTCTGCGCCGGTCGATAGAGAGCCGAAATATCGAGGAGGGGATCCTTGGGAAATTCGCGCGGCAGGAGCGTCGATTGGATTTCGCGGGCAATGCTCAGGTCCACATCCAAACGGCTCTTCTCGATCTGCATGGCCATCAGGTCGAGGTTGTGAATCGCCAGAGCGGCCTGCTCCGCCAAGGATTTTGCGAGAGAAAAGTCTGTTTCCGAAAAGCCACCACTGTCCGCCGGATTGACAATCGCCAATACGCCGATGTTGCGCTCGCGAAAACTGATGGGGACGACGATCACGGACCGTACTTTGAGGGCCGGGTCGTCATGCTTCACCACCCGCGGATCCGCGCGGGCATCGGCAATGAGGAGCCCCTCCCCGCTTTGCGCCACCGCCCCCACAAGGCCTTCCCCCACCTCAAAAGTCTCCGACCGCAGGATCTGCTCAAGAAACTTCGCCCGTGTGCTGATGCGCTCGCGCACGCTTTCCGGCAAGGGACGGTGCGGCGGAAACAATCCCTGCACCGCGACTCCCCGCAAGCGTTCATTCTCCCGCTCGAAGACACAGGCACTTTGCCCGCCCGTACTCAATATACTGGTACGGAGAACCCGTCGAAAGAGTTCATCCCGGTCCATCCCGGCGCCGATGGCCTCGGCCATCACATGCATGAAATCCACGACGATCAGCTTCTCCTGAGCGAGGCGCTGTTTCTCCTCATCCAAACGAACCGCTTCGCGCCGGGAGGACCACCAAAGGAACCAGCCCGCTCCACCTGCCAGAAGAAATCCGATGACAAAGCCGATCATGGTGGTTTGAGGTTCGTGAAGGGTGCCCTCTAATCAGCCTTAAGCGGATGGGGCATCGTCGATCTGGTTGCGTAAGAAAGAGATGACATCCTGAAATTTTGTGCGGTTCGATTCGTCGACCTGCACAAGGTCTTCATGCGCCTGAAGGACGAGCCGGGCATTTTCCACCTCAGAGCGCTCGGCGGCGGCTTCCCCCTGCAAGGCTTCACCGGCTTCCTCCATGGACAGGGTTTCCACGCCATCATCGACCACAAGGATCCGGTGCAAACCCAAATTGCGCACAAGCTCAAGGTTGCGCGAGCCGAGGCGGGCGAGAATCAGACGGCCCTGCGGTTGAGCACGGCGAAGCTCCATGGCCGTGCCGGCCAAGATGCCGAGAAACGTGCTGTCCATCGAACTGCAGCGATCAAAATCGACAATGAAATGACGCTTTCCCTGTCCCACCATCTGGCGGAAAAAACTCTTCAACGGAGCACTGTTGGAAAAGCAAGCCCGACCCACGATCTTCACAAGAATCGGGTCATTGTAAGGATTCACCTGAAAGGTGGCTTCCATCTTTTCCGTCATGATTACCCCCATCCTGCACGGGAAGGAAAAAATGGAAAGCGCAATTCGACGTATAAGCAAAACTTACAAAAAGAGAGAGCCGGACGAAAACCCCTAACGTCCGGCTCTCCTCAGGTTGAATCCCGAAATCTCGGAATCGAGTCATTTGCCCCAATGTAACCAAACCATTTCTAAACCTGAGTTACCTCAGCAAAGCATCGTGTGTGCCAACTCGACATCAGGGGGCTTCAATCACCAAAAACCAAGAGGAAGACCGGCAAGAGCAGCCGCTCAAGATTGGAGAAGGGCGTGCCAACACCGCCGCCACCTCCCGTCACAGAAAGGATGATTGATCCCTTAAAACCTTTATAACCAATACCTTAAGTTACCGAAGGGCAGAAAACCGGACTTCTTTGCGGTAGGCACGACGGATGAAACAGTTTCGAGCCGCTGGCGAGATCTGCTTACAGTATCGCGAAAAATCATACAGGAGAATGCCGTGTCTGCATGAAATCGACCAAACACTCCGCCGGGCCACACACCCCACCGTCCTCAATCGATTCGCACGCGGGCCAAATCCATATGGGCCTTGGGAAACGACATGCCCAGCTTGCGCATGGTTTGCACAAGAATGGAAGCCACGAGGATGTTCCGCACCCACTTTTTGTTGGCCGGGATAATGTGCCAGGGAGCATGCCCGAAATTACACCGTGATAGAACCTCCGGATAAGCTGCCATGTAAGCATCCCACCGCTCCCGCGCGACGAGATCCGAAGGATCAAACTTCCAGTGTTTTTCGGGGTCACGCAGCCGCGCTTCCAAGCGCTTCTTCTGCTCGGCCCGGTCAATGTGGAGAAAAAACTTCACGATGGTGATACCCTCGTCGGCAAGCATCTCCTCAAAAGCGTTAACGTGTTTATAGCGCCGCTTCCACACCGATGCCGGGCGTAAATCGTTCACCCGCACCGTGACGATGTCCTCGTAGTGGCTGCGGTCAAAGATCACGATTTCACCCCGGGCCGGAGCCCGCTGATGAATGCGCCAGAGATAATCGTGCGACAGTTCCAAAGCAGTGGGCCGGCTAAATGCAGCCACATGCACGCCATTCGGGTTCACGAGGCGGAAAACATGGCGAATGGTCCCGTCCTTTCCGCTGGTGTCCATTCCCTGCAAAATCACCAGAAGGGCCTGTTCGCGCTGCGCATAGAGAATCCGCTGCCAGTGGGCCAACTCCGCACAGAGATCATGCAATAGCTTCTCCCCGTCTTTTTTCCCACCGGTGATCGCGGCATCCACCGTGGTCGGCCAAGTTTTCAAATCAGGCACACTCCCGGGGGGGAGCAGGGTCGGCACATTCCAATTCATTCGGCCCATCCAGACAAACTGCGCCATGGTCGCCAAGTCCGCACTTGCTCACATCCGCACTTTTTCCGGCTCGCGCCCTTGCCGACACGTGTTTCCGGGCAGGGCTCACTCCACCCGCCCGTCGGGCTGGGCGCGGACAGCTTCAGCCGCCTCCCGGATGGCGGCTCTGCGCTCCTCTGTGAGACGGTCGAGATTACGCACCTGCAAGGACATGCGCGGATTTTTGCTCAGTGTGGTCTCGTGCCGCAGCAGAAAATCCCAATAGAGCGTGGTGAAGGGACAGGCATTCTTCCCTGTGGCTTTGGCGGGATCTTTGGGACACCGCGCACAGTGGTTTCCCATGCGCTGAATGTATTTGCCGGTGGCCGCATACGGCTTGGACGCCATGAGCCCGCCATCGGCAAACTGGGACATTCCCAGCGTATTGGGCAATTCCACCCACTCGACCGCATCCACATAAACGGCGAGATACCAGCCGTGCACAGCTTCCGGCCGGACGCCCAGAAGTAGCGCGTACAAGCCCGTGACCATGAGCCGTTGAATGTGGTGGGCATATCCATTCTCCAGCGTCGAGCGGATCGCATCCGACAAACAGACCAGGGGCGTATCGCCGTTCCAGTAAAAATCCGGCAAAGCTTCCTCAGCACCGAGGTGATTCTCTTTCAGGTAGCCGGGCATTTTCCACCAGTAAATTCCGCGCACATACTCCCGCCATCCGAGGATTTGGCGAATGAAACCCTCGACCGCATTCAACGGAGCCCGCCCCTCCTTCCACGCTGCTTCAGCTGCGTGAATCACCTCCAGGGGCCGGAGCAACTTCAGGTTCAAGGCCGCCGAAAGGAGGGAGTGGTAGAGGTAAGGCTCTCCTTCCCAGATAGCATCCTGAAAATCCCCGAAGTGCGGAAGACGCTCGTGCACAAAAGCCTCAAGAGCCTGAAGGGCATCGTCCCGCGTAACCGGCCAGGCAAAGGTGTCGCACTGCCCCGGGTGTTTGGCAAACCGGCCATTCACAAGCTTGATGACATCGCGCGTAATCGAATCCGGAGGAAAGCCCGGAGGCTTCGGCAGCCGGCCAGGCCCTTCCTTTCCGAAAGTGCCCCTGTTTTCGGCGTCGAAGTTCCATTTTCCGCCAACCGGCTCGCCTGATTCGTCGAGGAGCACTTCGTATTTGCGCCGCATCTCGCGATAGAAGTATTCGAGCCGAATGGCCTTCCGTCCCTCTGCCCATCGCCGGAAGTCCTGAATCGGGCAAAGGAAATGGGGATCCGGGTAGACCCGCATGGCCAAATCCCGCGCCTTGGCCAACTTCTCCATGCCGCGCAAGATACGCCACTCGCCCGGTTCGACCATGAGCACTTCTTCCGGTTGCAAGTGATCCAGAGTTGCCCCGAGGACATCAGAGAAACTCCGTTCCGGTGTATCCACCTCCAAGGCCTTGTAAATCAATCGATACCCCTCTCCCCTCAGTGTTTCCGCAAAGTGGCGCATCGCCGAAAAAAAGACGGCCAGGCGCATCTTTGCCGACCAGACATAGTTCGCTTCTCCGTCGGCCTCGGCCATGAAAACGGCATCTGAGCGCTTATCCAGCTCCTGCAAAGCGGGACTCCGGATGTCCAATTGGTCACCAAAGACAATTGCCAAACGACGAACGGACTGGATTTCAGACATCCTCCTATGGATACTCGGCTTCGTCCAATTTGCCAAAAGTCGTTTCACTTTGATGAGGTGACGAAGCCTGCCTCGACGGCGGCCGGCAGGTCCCCCGGGCTATCATTACAAAGTTGGCCCTGGATTCGCATACCCTGCCGCGCCCCCCGGGGCTCTTGCCTTCATCCCGGCAAGAGGTGCGTTTGCAGAAATCTTCTTGGACGAATGGGCCTTGACCAAGACCATGAAGAATATCCGGCCGGACCGCGTGCATCCCGGACATGGCACCGTGGAGGTCTTTCCCGAACGCCACCCGGATCGAGGAGAACCGGGCGGCATTACGCCGTAACCAGCGAAACCGCTCAGTCCATACCTCACGGCTCCGCCCGAAAGCGAAAGAAGAGCTGCGGGGCAAAAGGAGGAATATCGATCCCCATCATCATCTGCTCGCCCGTGAAAGACTGCGGATTGCCAAAGTTGGAAAGATCCTGGGCGCTCTCCAGCGTATAAAGCGCGGCAGGATCGAGATCGCTTGCACGGAGGAGAAAGTTGCCGTTGGCCTGGCGCGTGAGAGACACCGGCACGCGGCTGAGGTCAATCGGCGGACCCGGCTCCGTAAAGAAGAAGCGGGGAACCCCCGGGAAAGATCCCGCATCGACTCCCGGCACTTCCAAAACTGCAGCAGGGTTGGTGCTGTTCACCTTGCGAATAGCGGCTCCCTGGGGATCGCCCGCAGGGAAAAACTGCCCGGGGACCGCCAGTTGCGGCGCAACTGAGTAGATCACTTCCCCACCGTCCATCGTCCAGGCCAATCCCATCGGAAAGAAACCTGGCGTGAAATTTACCAGGACCTGCGGCGCACCACCGTTTAGGTTCACGACCAAAAGCCGGGCCCTCGCCGGCTGAGCAAGTAGCGGGTCAGGCCACGTTAACTCAAAGAAGGCCAAGCGGTCACCGCCCGGGGAGAAAACCGGATACACGTGCGTTTCGATCACTGCGGGAAAGACGCCGTCAAAGATGCGCGCCTGGGTCAGCTAACGCACCACTTCCCACTGGGTGGTCGCCGGGTTGAGAGCAAATTCCACGATGCTCACGCTGGACCGGAGAACGCCGTTTTGCGTGAGCGTCGGCACATAACTGGGTGCCGCAAAGACGGCGCGGTCCGGTGCCCAGGACACCCCGGTGAACTCAGACCGGAAAAAATCCACCGAGTCCCCCAGCCCAATCGCAGCGATAGAGAGCTGGAACCCATCGCTCGCCCGATGAACCGTGAGCATGGGATTGCTGCTCATGCCACCCAGATTTGTCGTCACATTCATCACGGTCGTGAGCGCAAGGAGCTGATTGTCCGGGGAGAGCGCGCTGTGGGTGGCCTCAGGTGTCACGAAACTCCCGCCGCTCAGGGCCTCCACCGAATAGTCGATGAGGGTTCGGCGCTGGTTTGTGAGTCGGTCGAAGACGAACAGATCCGTCGCCAAGCTGCTTGGCTGGGCCGGGTTGCGCGAAGCCATCGTGATAAAGCGCCCATTCGGAGAAAGGGCCGGGAAGTTGTTTGTCGGAAGCCCCGTGGGAATCGCCGTCACTGTGCCGTTCTGCTCCTGGAACAACCCATTGACCAGTTGGCCCTGATTCAAAACAACCGCACTGAAGACAGTCTGGGCCGCAACCGGCGAACCCGCAGAGCCTAAAAGGAAAAGTGCGGCCCATAACAAAACAACGGGAAGACGAAGGAATCGATGCATGGCAGAATGCAGAGAAGCAATAAAGTACAGTTGGGGACAAGAACAGGAATAAGCCCCGGAATCTGCTCCAGTAAAGACAAAAGAACCTATCGGCAGCAGAGGGGGTGATCACAAAGGTTGTCACCTTTTTCAGTGGCGCTTCGCGACGGGCGCGACCGTCGCGAAGT
>JAFIGE010000222.1 GCA_020831585.1 Opitutales bacterium
CACGCTTTTGCAAGCGCGGCTACCATCCCCCCGGAGCACCGTAGCCAGCTTCGCAAGAAGGTGAACCCGCCCGCCGCATCCGCGCACCCGACCGTCCACGCTTTTGCAAGCGCGGCTACCATACCCCCGGA
This sequence comes from Opitutales bacterium, assembly GCA_020831585.1. Taxonomy (GTDB): domain Bacteria; phylum Verrucomicrobiota; class Verrucomicrobiia; order Opitutales; family Oceanipulchritudinaceae; genus JAFIGE01. The sequence continues at coordinate 132 of JAFIGE010000222.1, forward strand.
GCACCGTAGCCAGCTTCGCAAGAAGGTGGATCCGCGCCGCATCCGCATCGCTCGCGACGCACAGTCCGAACTTTGGAACCTTCCGCTACGGAAATTGTCTCTTGGCACCACCCTTAGCGTTGGTAGGCGGGACGGCTCCGGTAGGCAGTGTGCAGGAGTTCGTGTGCTTTGCCGTGCAAGGGTTCACCCAGGAAATCCGCGTAGAGTTTTTGGATACCGGGGTTCTCATGGGAAAAGCGCAGCTCCATTGCGCCGTCACCATCGAGCAAACCTTGCATGCGCTGACGGCGAAGCTCGTCGGACACACCGTAGGGTTGACCACCGCCGCCGATACAGCCTCCCGGACAGGCCATCACTTCGATGAAGTGGTAGGGGGGCGGTTCGCCCGCCTCGCGCGCCGCACGCACTTTTTTGAGGACCGTCTCCACATGCTGGAGCCCATGCGCCACCGCTACCTTCACCTGTGTCCCGGCGACATCCACGGTGGCTTCCTTGACCCCATCCAGTCCCCGCACGGGCCGGATATTGATGGCATCGGCCGTGAGGTTTTCTCCGGTGATGTTGAAGTAGGCCGTGCGCAGGGCCGCCTCCATGACCCCGCCGGTGTTGCCGAAGATGAGCCCGGCCCCCGAATACGTGCCGAGAATCGAGTCCGCCTCGCCATCGGGCAGGTTCGGAAAATCCACCCCACTCTGCTTGATCATGCGCGCCAGCTCGCGCGTTGTCAGGGCCACGTCGACATCCTTGTGGCCGGAGGCATACATCTCGTCGGTGCGTTCCAGCTCAAATTTCTTTGCCGTGCAAGGCATGATGGAAACCTGATAAATCGTCGACGCATCGACGCCGGAGGCCTCGGCAAAGTAGGTCTTCGCGAGCACGCCCATCATTTGCTGTGGGGACTTGGCGGTGGAAAAGTTGGGAATGAAATCGCTGAATCGTTTTTCCATGTAATCCACCCACGCCGGACAGCAGGACGTGATCAGCGGCAGAGGAGCGCTGCCCTTGGTGAAGCGTTCGACAAACTCGGCGGCCTCTTCAATGATGGTGAGGTCGGCGGCAAAATTGGTGTCAAAAACGGCGCCGAAGCCGAGTCGGCGGAGCGCTGTGTAGATCTTGCGGGTGAGGTCTGTCCCCGGCGGATACCCAAATGCCTCGCCGAGAGCCACGCGCACAGAGGGTGCGATTTGCACAGTGCAGAATTTCTTTGGATCCCGCAACGCCTCCCAGACCGTGCCGATTTCATCGTTCTCGATAATCGCTCCCGTTGGGCAATGCGCCGAGCATTGGCCGCAGCGGATGCAGGGTGATTCCGCAAGTGCAATATCACCGGCGGGAGCCATGCGGGTGTGGATGCCGCGTTCGAGGAAGGAGAGCGCCCAGACGTTTTGCTTTTCCTGGCAGACCTGAAGACAGCGGCCGCATTTGATGCATTTGCTGAACTCCAGAATAATCGATCCGGTGGAACAGTCCGGCTCCAGTTCGCGCACGTAGCGGGGGATCTCGTCGCTGCGGATACCAAAGTCAGCCGCGAGGGACTGCAGCTCGCACTCTCCGTTTCGCCCGCAGGTAAGACAGGCGTTGGGATGGTTGGAGAGGATCAGCTCCAGGGTGGATCGCCGCACGGCGGTGAGTTCGGCGTCGTGCGTGGTGATCTCCATGCCCGGTTCGACGGCCGTGGCGCACGCTCGGGGCAACTTGCGACTGCCCCCCACCTTCACGATGCAGAGCCCGCAGGCGGCGGTGGGAAAGAGGTCGGCGTGCTTGCAGAGCGTGGGGATGTTGACCTGCACCATGCGCGCGGCTTCGAGGATGGAGGTTCCGGGCAACACTTCCACAGGCATTCCGTTGATGAGGGCGGAAATAAGGCGGTCTTTCATGGGGTATCCTTTGGGGGCTGATGACGTGGGGTGGGCGCGTTGCGCTTAGCTGGCTTCGCGGAGGTTCTTGCCCTCGGCGAGGGCCTTTTTGCGTTTCCGCGCGTAGGCCGAGCCTCCCTCGATGTAGGCGCGGAACTCATGCTCGAAATAACGCAGGGCGGAGAGAATCGGGTTGGGCGCGGTTTGCCCGAGACCGCAGAGCGAGGCCGTTTGCATCGCCGTGCAGATGCGGCGGATTTGCTCGATGTCCTCCTGGCTGCCCCGGCCGCGCGCGATCTTGAGCACGATCTGAAGCATCTGGTAACCCCCCACACGGCAGGGCGCGCACTTGCCGCAGGATTCATCGACACAGAACTTCAGGTAAAAGGCCGTCACATCGACCATGCAGTCGTTTTCATCCATCACGAGCATCCCGCCCGAACCCATGATGGAACCAAGCGCTTGCAGGGATTCGTAGGTGATGGGCGTATCGAGGTGTTTATCGGGTATGATGCCACCGGAGGGTCCCCCGGTCTGCACGCCCTTGAGCTCGAAATCATCCTGCACGCCGCCGCAGATGCCATAAACGATCTCCCGAACCGTCGTGCCCATGGGCACCTCGACGAGCTGCGGATTTTTCACCTTTCCGGTAACCGCGAAGACTTTTGTGCCCCGCGATTTCTCCATGCCGAGAGCGGCGTAGGCAGGGGCACCCCGCTCCAGAATCCAGGGAACCGCCGCGAGTGTCTCCACATTGTTGATACAGGTTGGCTTACCCCAGAGTCCCTTCACCGAGGGATAGGGAGGGCGCGGTTCCGGGCTGCCCCGGCGACCTTCGATGGAGGCGATGAGAGCTGTTTCCTCCCCACAGACGAAAGCGCCTGCCCCAAGGCGCACGATGACATCGAAGTCCCATCCTGACCCGAGGATGTTTCGCCCCAGTAGGCCCCGCGCGCGCGCCTGATCAATGGCCATGCGCACGCGCTTCACTGCCAGCGGATACTCCGCCCGGATGTAAAAGAAACCCCGGTTCGCCCCCATGGCGTAACCACCGATCATGAGTCCTTCGAGGACCGCATGCGGGTCGCCTTCGAGGACACTGCGGTCCATGAATGCACCGGGGTCCCCTTCGTCAGCGTTGCAAATGATATAGCGTTCATCGCTCTCCGTCTTGCGGGTGAACTCCCACTTCACGCCCGTGGGAAAGCCCGCTCCACCCCGACCGCGCAGACCGCTTTCCTTTACGGTGGCAATCGTTTCGACCGGTCCGGCACGAAGGGCTTTGGCGAGCCCAAGATAGGCCCCGCGCCGGAGCGCGTCTTCCAAGTCCTCCGGATCGATAAACCCGCAATTGCGCAAGACCACGCGGACTTGCGGATTTGGGCGCGTCCAGAGAAGATCCTCCAAAACCTCTCCCTTGCCCACCGACTCGGCGACGATACGGGCGATGTCCCGGCTGAGCACATTCACATAGGTCACGCGCGAGGGCAGGAGCTGCACCACGAGGCCCTCGTGATAGACGCCCATGTCAAGCGCCCGCACCACCTGCACCGTGTCCGCATGACCGTGGGCGAAAAGTTCCTCTGCAAGCGACGACTCAAAAAAGCGGGTCTTGTCTCCGCCCTCGCGGGACGTGTCCTGCACGAGAATCGCCGTGGTCGGGCCGTCGAGCTGATCACCCACGGAGCGGGAGGCGACAACACGGTCCTGCAGAAGTTTGCCGAGACCCACATGCTCCTCCACAATGGACGGCGCGATCGCTTCATCGACGAGACCGTAAAGAACAGTGCCCAGCTCTGGTGTCCTCACCTCGACCACCGGATCAAGATAGGCGTATCCATACGAACCCGTTTTCCACACTGGCAGGGCGCGGCCGCTCTGTGAGCATGTGTGTCTGAGCGCATGGAGCACCTGGTGCCCGCCGGCCGCGATGCCCCCGGTGTCCAAGCCCACACGGATCCACGATCCCGGTTCCTTCAGGCCCAGCGCGCCGGGCACTCCCTTTTCCAATTGATCAAGCATCAGCGGCTTCATTGGCGGCTTCCTCCTTTCGAATGGTTTCAATCATCCCCGCCACATCGGATGGGCCGAGTTTCCCCAAGGTTTTTCCGTCCACGATCATTGCCGGCGACATTCCGCAGCAACCGATGCACCGCACCGTCTCAATGTGGAAAAGCCGGTCCTCCGTTGTATCCCCGTCTTTGATACCAAGGCGCGTTTCCAACTCCCCAAGGAGCCTCCCCGCTCCCTTCAGGTAGCAGGCCGTGCCATTGCACACGATGAGGTCGTGCTTGCCCGGCGGCACGAGCTTGAAATAATGATAAAACGTCAGCACTTCGTAAATGCGCGCCAGCGGGATCTCCAGCAGATCCGACAACAGGAGGCTCGCCGGACGCGGTACGAAACCATGGCGGTTCTGGATTTCGTGGAGGATCATGATCAGATTACCCACCTCCCCTCTCCACTCCTCCATGCACGCAATCACGGAGTCCTTCACGTCCATATCCATCGTTTCGGGGCAGGGTAGCGTTGCTTCAGCCATAAAAAATCCTCGGTAGGGGTTTTCCGGGAAGGCTTCTCTCGCAAAAAACCTCCCCAAAAGGATAAGTTTTTCTAATTCGAAAAATACATTACATAACCCCACCTCATCAATCAAGCGAAATCGCTGAGCGCCCCATCGCCGCCCGCCAGAGCGGAGCCCTCATTATTTTGCGGGTGGACGCGGCTCTACCCATTCACTTTCGCTTTCACAGCGAGTGCAGGCCTCGCGACCCTGCCGCAAACAAAAGCGAAGGAAACCAAGGGGGAGGTCACCCGTTTAACCGTTCACGGGCAGTTCCTTGTTTCAGTGGCGTTTGGCGGCAGTCGCGACCTCTGTTAAATCCGGCCCGCCGTTTTGAGCAACTGGCTGGGCTTTTCTTCCATTCCGATACCCCAACCATCCATTGGGCGCACAGAAGCTCTCCACCCAGCGGATCGAACCAACCACCCAGCTCTCGCTGAAGGCGCGGATCTTCGACAGAAGCCCCGATCCTTGAGCCACTGCGGCTCCCTGCCTGTCTTCGCCCTTCATCTCCCCGGAAGGTCTCTGGTCGTCTGCCCGGCGAGGTTGCATTCCCGGACCCATCCGGCAGCAAAGACGCACACGGTAACGCTCGTGCCATCTGGTCGTCCAGGACGCCTTGCCCTCGATCCGGGCAACTCCCCACCGCGCAGCGTTGCCACCCGCGCAAGCTTCCCCGAATCCACTAAAGCCATAGGCACCCGCTTCCTCCACCAAGCCTGCCCGCACCGGATTCAAATCAATATAGGCCGCCACCATCCTTTGCGCCTCCGTATCCGCCTCCACAATGACACTGCGGAAACGCTCCGCCCAGAACGTGCCGACTGTCCCGCGCTCCCGGTTATACCACAAAGTAAAGCGCGTCTTCACCTCCCGCATGAAGACCGACACATCCCCCATCCGCGCCTTCAGGCGTCGACGGATGCCCTCCGCGGAGTCCCTGTTCGTCTTCAGAATGACCTCCAAATCATCCGCATCCAGTCCCAGCGAAGCGCAACGCGTCCCCCCATAGAGCGCCCGAAAGCGCGCCACCAGCCCCGCATCGTCCAAATTCTCCGTCTCCTTCGGATCCAGCCTTACGAA
>JAFIGE010000223.1 GCA_020831585.1 Opitutales bacterium
CCTCCCCGACAAACCCAACAGCCGCCTCCAGAAGTACCGGCTCACCAAAAGCGGCAGGAAAATTATGAAGGAAGATTTATGAAGTATGAGATAACCGAGTTTGAACCCTGGATGGTCGAGGAGGAGAGGAAGGATTTGCGGGACCGGACGAAGGCCTTTGCGCTGCGGGTGATCACGATGTTTGCGGCTTTGCCCAAGACCACCGTCGCGCAGGTCCTCGGCAAACAGGTCCTCCGTTCCGCGACATCCGTTGGCGCGAATTACCGTGAGGCTTACCGAGCCCGCTCCAAAGCAGAGTTCATTTCCAAGATCGGCGATTGCCTCAAGGAGATCGAAGAGACGGGCTACTGGTTTGAACTCCTCGTCGAGTCCGGCACCCTCCCCGCCACCAAACTCGTCGCCCTCCAAGACGAGTGCAACCAACTCACCGCCATCTTCGTCACCATCCTCAAATCCTCCCGCTCCTAATTCTTCCTTCCTCCTTCTTCCTTCCTCCCTCCCCCCCTTCCTAATTCTTCCCTCTTCCTTCCTAATTCTTCCCTCTTCCTTCCTAATTTCCCATGTTCCCCTCCATCCGCATCGAAGGCGCCATCCTCTCCGCCGACATCCTCGATAAAATCGAGCGCGAGGAGCTGCCCGGCCAGCGGCCCGCCGACTTCGGCCTCCCCGCCTCCACCAAGGTCAAGGACGAGATCGCCGCCGCCTGGGCCGACGCCAAAGCGCAATGGGCCATCTTCCGCCGCCGCACAACTTCATCCCCTTCCTCCTTCATCCCTCCTAATTCTTCCTTAACAAGCGAGACCCGCAACCTCTGGCTCGTGCCCCTCCTCGAACTAGATGCTTTTCCCTACGCAGAGACAAAGTTGGGCTCAATGACATTGCCACGCATCGAAATTAAATAGAGACATTAATCAACATGCCAGAAGCAATCACAGTCAAACGCCAGAGAAGCCAAATCTGGAGCCACATCCGCCAAAAATGGCTCGATGAAACTCCGGAAGAATCTGTTCGGCAGGAATATCTCTGCACACTGGTCAATGAATATGGCTACTCCCCCCAACAAATGGACGAAGAAGCCCGGTTGCCCGGCAAGCGCGGGAACAAACATGCCCGAGCCGATTTCGTGATTTGGCGCACCGCCGAGGAGAAGAAGCAGGGGAAGACTGCCCTAATCGTTGTGGAGTGCAAAGCAGACAACGTCGCTATCGACCAAAATACCTACGACCAGGGCGCAAACTACGCCAACAATGAACGGGCCAAGTTTTTCGTGGCTCACAACCGCCGTAGCACAAGGTTCTTTCGTGTCGATCTGGAAAAGCGCGCCCCGAATTACTCGGAGGTCAAAGACATTCCGCATGCCAACGCGAGCGACAAGGAAATCGAAACCCTGCTTTCCCAACTGAAACCATTCGAAGGCAAGGAATTCGCCGACCTCCTCCACCAGTGCCACAACATCATCCGCAATAACGAACACCTCGATCCTGCCGCCGCCTTCGATGAGATCGCAAAGATTCTCTTCATCAAAGTCTGGGTTGAACGTCGCCTCAAGGAGCGGAAGGAGCGGAAGAATCTCTTCACGGTCAATTTTCTCCAAAGCCAGATTTCCAAAAGCCCCATCAATTCCCTCTTCGAGGAAACCAAAGAGGCTTACCGGGCCGACAAAATTTTTGAGAATGACGAACGCATAAACCTCCGACCAGCCACCGTCGAGGCCATCGTTCAGAAACTCGAGAGCTACAACCTCTCCGAGACCAGTGAGGACGTAAAAGGCATCGCTTTCGAACGGTTTCTTGGCGGCACCTTCCGGGGTGAAATCGGCCAGTTTTTTACCCCGCGCCCCGTGGTAGAGTTCATCGTGCAGATGCTCGACCCAAAAGAGGGGGAACTGATCTGCGACCCAGCCAGCGGTTCAGGCGGCTTCCTAATCCGCTGCTTTGAAATTCTCCGCGAACGCATCGCCGCAGAGGTCGATGCAGACTATCGCGGATTTTGCGAGGAGATCGACAAAAAACGTGGTCTCTCCAAAGCTGAAAAGGCGAAACGAAAGCGGCAAAAGGACAAGGAGCGTGTCGCTTTACTCGATCCCGTTTCGGACCCAGATGCGTCCGCCAACCGCCGCATGAATTCCCGTATCTGGAAACTCTCGAACCTTTGCATTTACGGCACCGATGCCAACGACCGTATGGCACGGACCAGTAAGATGAACATGATCATGCACGGCGACGGTCACGGAGGTGTGCACCATCACAACGGCCTGCTGAATGTAAACGGCATCTTTGAAGGCCGCTTCCATGTCATCGCCACCAACCCGCCTTTCGGAGCTGTCGTCCAGTCAGGAAACGTCGTCCTACGCTCTGATTACACCGTTTCTGAAACCGCGCGTTCGCGCTACAACAATCAATACGGTGATGCTTACAACAACGCTGTTGCCCGAGTCGAAGCCGCCGAGGGCAAACCGATTCTTTCGCTCTTCAAACTCCCGCGCTCGAAAAGCATCAAAACCGAACTCCTCTTCATCGAACGCTGTCTTGATCTCCTAATCCCCGGTGGGCGGCTTGGCATCGTTTTGCCCGAAGGCATTTTCAATAATCCGTCGCTTGCATTTGTGCGGGAATTCACCGAAGACCGGGCCTTCCTGCGTGCCGTGGTCTCTCTCCCTCAGGAGACATTCACCAGCAGCGGGGCCAGCGTAAAATGTTCCGTCCTCTTACTTGAGAAATTCACTGAGGAGGATGCCGCCCGTTTTGATAAAACCCGAATTGACGCTCTCGCCGAAATCACCACGAAGCACCAGCCCGAAGTCGAGGTGACCCATGCCCGCATAGAACAAGCCATGGCCGAGGCGAAAGAAAAAAAGGACCGTGCCACACTGACCTCACTGCGCAAGGAACTGTCCGACTTCGACAAACAGATCGCGGAGACCATCGCCAAAGAAAGCCGCGTCCTGCTCAAGCGACGCTTCGATTATCCTGTCTTCCTCTACGAAGCCGAAAAAGTCGGCATCAGTGCCACCGGCGAGCCCGACCTTAACGAACTCTATCCGAACGATCGCGTACCACCTGGCATCGATAAAACCTGCCTCGAACTTTACCGCAACTTCCGCGAGGACCCCCAACCTTTTTTCGTCGAAGGCCCGGCGGCGTAAGAAACGCTGACCGGGCCTTTGCCGTTCATTGGTCCCAAGCAGACCGCTGGAATCCCGGCAGTTTTAAGGAGTTGGCCTGGCTTTGGCCGGACAACGTTATTCAGCCGCTTTCCCATGCATTGGCGCGCCGAGTAGAGCCGGTTGACCGCTCTGTCCACAAACTAAATTCACTTACCTTCGGCTCCATTCACTTTGATGGGGAGCTTTCGCATCGCGACATGAGCAGCAAAAGGGAAGTCAAAGGGCGGCTGTTTTTCGCCCGCTCCGGCGATGTTGTCTATTCAAAGATAGACGCTCGCAATGGGGCCATCGGCATCGTCCCGGCAGAGATGCCGGATGTCGTCTTTAGCTCGGAGTATCCAATTTACGCGGTCGATCCCACTAGGGCTTTTCCCGAATACGTGAAGCTTCTGTTTCGAACGACCGCTTTTCGCAACCGCATCAACAGTCTGGTCAGCGGAGCAAGCGGCCGAAAACGCGTCGAACCCGACACCCTTGAATCCATCAAAGTCCCCGTACCGCCCCTGGCAGTCCAGAAAGCTATCGTTGAGCATTGGACGCAAAAGCAGAGCGGAGTGGTTGATGCTCGAAGAGAGGCAGACGAGGATGAGGAAGAAGCCGAAAGGGGGTTGCTTGAGTTTCTGGGGGTTCCTATTCCCAAAGTTGCGATAAGACCAAAGTTTCTGGCACTTAGCTTTGAGGATATTGACCGATGGGCCGTATCGTCGGTTGTCAACCAAGTTTTGGGGTTAGATCGTCCAATTGCGGCTAAGTTTCCCATGGTCGCTTTAGGTGATGTAGCATCTGTCAGCTACGGATTGCAAAAGTCTCCTGCAAATCGTCCGGGGGTATTCGCACGTCCGTATTTGCGAGTCGCAAATGTCCGCAAGGGGTATCTTAACCTTTCCGAGATCAAGGAAATTGAAGTTTCGGATCGGGACTTACCCTCATACTTGCTCCAGCCTGGTGACATTCTCTTTGTTGAAGGAAACGGCAGTCGGAAGGAATTGGGCAGAGTAGCGAAATGGAATGGAGAGATTGAGAACTGTGTCCATCAAAACCACCTCATTAAAGTGCGCGTCGATCAGACCCTGTTACTTCCTGATTATGCCATGACATGGTTCAATACCGAAGTGGGTCGAAGTCATTTCTTCCGCGCTGCCAAAAGCTCGTCGGGGTTGGGAACGATTAATTCATCAGAGGTGAAAACTGCGCCAGTTCCCCTTCCGCCCCTCGACATCCAGCGCGAACTGGTCACCCAGATCACCGCCGCCCGCGAACGTGTCACTGCCAAGCGCGCCGCCGCCCACAAACTTGCCGTCGAAACCGCTCGCGAGGTCGAAGAAATGATCCTCGGCCACCGGCGGGTTCCAACTCAATAAGCCAATCTTCCTTATGCCACGCGCCGCCAGTTTGATCCAAATCGAGGGTATCTTTGAGACCGAGGTCCTCGGCACATTCAATATTATACGCGGGTTTGCCACCTTACAGGACTTGGCACGTATTTCGGTGCCGGTATTGATGGAGCCCCCCGCGTCCGATGGTGCCGTCGTCGGCCATCAACGGCCCATTGACCCCGAACACTCCGAGCAGGTGAAACGGTATTTCGAAAGCAGGGACCGGCGTTTCATTCCCGAAATTATTCTTTCCATGCGTGTTCCCTTCACCGAAGTGCGCAACGATGAAGGAAGACTTCTGGGCCTCTCCCATGAGAGCGATGGAATCTCCCTGCGGCGGAAGCACAAGAGTCCAAACATTCCAAATCACCTTCTGAAGCTCCGCATCGCAAAGCTCCCGCAAATCCGGGAGGAGCAGCGCATCCGCCGAATTGACGGAAACCATCGTCTCGACAAAGCTCTTGAACTTACCGAGGACCCGGGAATCCCGAACCAATACAAGGCACCCTTTTGCTTGCTTCTCCTGGGCGAAACGGGTGATGACATTCAAGATTACACTGAGGCTCTTGTCTTCCACACCATTAACAGCACGGCCAGGAGGCTCGATGGTGAACTCGCCCTGCAACTGATCCTTGGACAGCAGCCCGCTCTGACACAGCCGCCTCACATTGAGTTTGCATTCTCGCCCGTTCTGCACTTCACACGCTTGCTCGACCAGAGAATTCGTGCCCTGCCCGAGCCTGCCCGCAGCCGATTGGGCGGACGACCTCTGGCGCTGCTCAGTGCGGCGGCAAGGGAGCTGGTCCATTCATTCCCCGAACGTGCCGCAACGGCGGACGATCTCACGACGTTTGCCGAGGAAATCACCGCCGCTCTCGACGATATCTGCACTAATCTCCACGCGGACTGTCCCGATCTCTGCAAAGCTGGCTATTTCATTGAACTCGCTTGCCATGTGTGGGGGAAAACAGCTGCGGTCGACATGACGCACGAACAGAGACTCACTGAAGGCTTTGTTGCATAATTGACTGTTTAAGTTGATATAACTTTCTCAATGACCGGCA
>JAFIGE010000039.1 GCA_020831585.1 Opitutales bacterium
CAGCGCCCTCCTGGGGCATGTAAGGTAAGTGTTGATTAGTAGTGTGGGTGGGGGGTTCCAGCCCCCCACCCTTTTTTTGTGGTCAACCCAAAGCGAACCGAGAGAGACGCTTGACGCTGGGGGCCGAAAAACAGGGGGAATGCCAGTTTTGTGCCAAGGCGATGTCAGCGGGAGATTTGGGTTGCATGAAAGTGTCAATCCTTTTGACTTATGAGCGTATGTTAAGTCGTGAGATCATCCGCCGGGCTCTTATCCGGCTGGGGGAGAAAGCCAACGCCAATGGCATTCACTTGGACATTTGCGTGTATGGTGGGTCTGCAATGTTGCTCGCGTACGACAACCGGGCGATGTCCAGGGATGTGGATGTAACCATTCATCCAACGAAGAAGGGACTGCAACTCGCCCAAGAAGTCGGGGAGGACATGGGGTTGCACCTTGGCTGGTTTAACGATGATGTTAAGGCATACATCGCTGACAAAAGAGAAGGCAAACGTACCCTTGCGGACTTGGACGAAATCCCCGGCGTGAAGATTCAGGTGGCGACAGCAGCATACCTGTTGGCGATGAAGGCCCTTGCTTGCAGGGAACCATTCCCAGGTCAAAATGTGGATGCGGCCGATCTCCGGTTTCTTGTCAGGAAAATGGGTATCCGCACTCTGGCGGAAGTGGAAGAATGCGTTGACCGGTTCTACGACGACAGGATTTTGTCGAAGGAAAATCAGGCCGCAGTAAGTCGAATTATTGAGGAGGTAGAAAATGAACGAAGAAAAGGCATGGGCGAGGCGTCCGGGAACGCTGGCGGCAGTAGCGAAAGCAACGGAGGATCTGAAGGAGTTCGGCCTTAACCTGCGGGATTGGCAGCATGAAGTGCGGGATAAATGGCGGGGGAAAATAGATTTTGCCCGCAGAATCGAAGAGGAACCACGCTTGTTGAAAGGGCGCATTGTGTCGGGGGACCTTTGCGATGCCTACTTGGCCGCCTACGCCTTGTGGCTTGCAAAGAGGGTCGGCGTCAGCGGTCCATCATGGGCTGATCCCAGGAAACGGCGGATCAAAGAACCGTGGCTCTCCAGCGATAATCCTTCCTTGAGGGACCAATCTCCATCGGAATTCTCGCAGTTCAATCTGTTCACTTTTCCGGATGATTCCTTTATCCGGCGCAAAATTAACCGGCAGCGGTTGCCCCTTTCAAAGACGAAGGCGGCGACGGTTCGGAAAATGCTGGGGTTGACTCAAAAGCAGATAGCCCAACGGATCGGCGTGAGTCCCGCCACTTTTCGGAATTGGGAGTCGGCCCGGATTATTCCGTCAGGGCCAGCGGACAAATTGCTGGATGGCATTCTGCGGGATCCGGATATTTTCAAAGGGGGGTCGGTCGTTTCCAAGTTCTAGGCTACGAAATGCCCGAGACAATCTTCCGACTCTCCTCCAGGTTGCCATACACTTATGAGCAAAAGAAAGCGGTTGGCCAACGCAGTTGAAGAAATCAAAGCGGAGCACCGAAAATGAAAAGCACAGACATCCAGTTTAACGCAGAAGACCTTTTGATCGCGGTCGAAGATGTGCGGGACCACGTGGCCGGAAAGCGCAAAGTGACCTTGCGCACGACACAAGTAAGGCTGCCCGATCCAGCCCCGGAGATGAGCCCGGAAGAAATCGTTGCCGCCAGGGAGTCGCTGAACTTGAGCCAGACCGTTTTTGCCCGCTTGCTGAACGTGCCAACGGTGACTGCCGTAAGTTGGGAAAAAGGCCGCCGCAAGCCATCGGGAGCAGCCTTGAGGCTCTTGCAAGTCGCGCGAAAGCACCCGGAAGCCATCCTTGAAGCTTGATGGGGAGCAACTGAGCAATTCGGGTGCGGCCAGGAGGCGGATTTCAAGCTTGCCGCCGTGAATATGCATGTAATTTTAGCCTACATGACGGAAATTGCACGCGCCCTGCGTCTTCCGAAGGCCACATTGTTTTTGTGGGGACCGCGCCAGACGGGGAAAACGACTTTGCTCAAGACGCAGTTCCCGGATGCGCATCGGATTGATTTACTGCGCACCGATGAACAAATGCGCTACCAGGTGGAACCACACCGGTTGCGGGAGGAATGCCGCGCCCTGCCGCCGGAGCGGATCGTGGTAATCGACGAAATCCAAAAAGTCCCGCAACTGCTCGATGAGGTGCATTACCTGATGCAGGAAGAGCGGCGCACATTCGTTCTCTGTGGCTCAAGCGCGCGCAAAGTGCGCCGGTCCCACGCCAATCTGCTGGGCGGGCGGGCGCTGCGCTTTGAGTTGTTGGGACTGAGCGCCCGTGAGCTGGGTGGGCACTTTTCACTTGAGCGGATGCTCAATCACGGTCCCCTGCCTCCGCACTACCTTGCGGAATCTCCGCGTGCGTTGCAGCGCGCCTACGTGGACACCTACCTCAAGGAGGAGATCTTGGAGGAAGGGTTGACGCGCAACCTTCCGTCATTTGCCGATTTCCTCCGCGCCGCCGCCATTGGCGATACCGAGGTGACGAACTTTTCCAACGTCGCGCGCGAGTGCGGCGTGGCCTCCAGCACGGTGCGGGACCATTACGACATCCTCGTGGACACGCTCATCGGTGCCTTTATCCCGGCCTACACGAAGCGGGCGAAGCGCCGGGTGACTCAAGCCCCAAAGTTTTATTTCCGCGATGTCGGGGTGGTCAATTATCTCGCCCGCCGGGGCCGGCTGGAGGCGGGTGGCGAGATCTTTGGCAAGGCCTTTGAAAACTGGGTCTTCCACGAGCTTTCGGTGCATGCGCGCTACACGGAGGCGTGGTATCCCATCACTTACTGGCGGCTCTCTTCAGGCATCGAGGTCGATTTTGTTCTGGGCGATGGCGAGGTGGCGATTGAAGTCAAAAGTTCCTCACGGGTGCATACCCGCGCGACGCGGCATTTGCTGGAATTCCGCAAGGAGCATCCCGGCGTGAAAGAACTGATTCTCGTCTGCGGCGAGGATAAACCGCGCCGCACCGAAGAAGGGGTGTGGATTCTCCCCTATGCGGTGTTCCTTGAACGCCTGTGGTCAGGAGAACTGCCCGTCCCGCAAGGCTGAGGCAATTGCCGATTACTTCGCTTTCTTCCGGAGCCGCTCGACGAAAGAACCCATGAAAAAGACAGCACGAAATCTCCACTTCCCTCATCCCGGCGAAATCCTCCGCACCGAGTTTCTCGATGAGATGAAGCTGACCCAGTATCGGCTCGCGGTCGACACGGGTATTCCGCGCAGTCGTATCACCCCCATTGTAACCGGTCGCCGTTCGATCACGCCGGACACGGCCTTGCGCCTGGCCCGCTATTTTGGGAACAGCCCCGATTTCTGGCTCGGTCTGCAAAAGGAATATGACCTTCGCCGCGCCCGTGAAGAGCTTGGCGAAACCGCCTATTTATTGCGCAGCCCTGCCAACGCAAAGCGTCTCATTGACTCCATTGAAGCGGCCGAGAGTGGAAATCTCATTAAACAGAAAATCGACCTTGGCCAATGAACACGGAATGATATTTATGCAGATGCGATACCACTACAAGTAAACAGGTCGATGGAGGCGCTGGCATAAAACATTTTAAGTAATCGCTTATCCTTGCAAAACCTGGATAAGCGACCATAAATAAACGGTTATGGAGTTAGTGACGGTTCACGATATTCGGCGGGACCTGGCCCGTGCGGTAAGGGAGGAACGCCTGCGCGGGAACATTACACAGAAGGATCTGGCCCAACATGCCCAAGTCGGGGAACTGACCGTGCGGCGGCTGGAAAGCGGCCACGGGATCTCCCTGGACAACTTCTTGCGGATCGCTCTGGCCTTGGGGTCGGAGCCGACAGCGGCGGACCTGCTGCCGAGACGGGCACCGCAAAGCCTGAAAGATGTGCAACCGGTCGCCCGGACCCGTGCGCGCAAACGTACCACCTGAGCGCGATGCAAAAGCGGATTGAGTCGTTGGAGGCATGGTATCACCAGCCGGATGGAGAGCGGGCCCTGCTGGGCAGAATGGGCATCTCCGGCAGGGGGCGGATCGCCCTGGAGGTGGCCGATGCCGGTTTGCTGCGGGCACTTTCCCCAGTGGTTATGGCAAGGCTGGCGGGGCCGGTGGTCTATCCCTCCCACGACGAGGCCCAGGCAAAGACTTTTCAAGGACTGTTCGGATTGTTTGCCGATAGCCTGCCCGATACATTTGGGCTCGATGTTGTGCGGACGAAGCTTCGGGAGCGCGGATTTGCCACCGGCCCGCTCGAAATCCTCGCCTATCTCGGCGAATGGGGCCGGGGCGCGATCAGCTATGAGCCGTCGTTTGGTTCCGGCGGGCAATCCGGGGCGGTGGACATCGCGGAATTGTTCGATGCGACGCTGCGCGTGCAGGACGGCGATAGCCTCGATCTGAGCGATCCGTTTGCCAAGGCGATGGGAACCGCCGGAGGAACGCGGCCCAAAGCCTTTGTTGTCATGGAGGCGCACGGCGGATTCAGGACGCTGCGGGCCATGGATAGCGGCCTTGGCGAAGGTGAGAGCGCGTGGATGGTGAAATTCGACTGCACGGGGCATTTCCGGGGGCAAATCGACCATGAGACGCGGATTGAGGCGGCTTACCTTCATGCGGCTTCTGAGGCCGGTATCCGCGTGCCCGAATCCCGGGGTTTGGAAGCCGGGGACCGGTTCCACCTCGCCACCCGGCGCTTTGACCGCACAGGGGCCGGTCATCCACTGCACATGCACACCCTTTGGGGGTTGGCGCAGGCCCCGTCCGGTTCGGACCGGGCGAGCTATGACACCTTTGCCAGAGCAGCGGCCCGGCTCACCAATGATCTGTCCATGGCTGAACAGGTCTTGCGCCGGTTGGCCTTCAATGTCCTCACCGGCAATATGGACGATCATCCGAAGCAACATGCTTTCCTCTACGATGGACGGGCGTGGTCGCTGGCACCTGCCTATGACCTCACCTTCAGCGAACGCTTCTCCGGCCATTCCATGCCGGTTCTCGGCTCCGTGCGCCCCGACAGGGAAACTCTGCTGGCCTTCGCCAGGGAAACCGATGTGCGCCATCCCGGCCCGGTCTTGGATCAGGTCATTGAGGCGGGGCGGGCATTGGAACGGCAATATCTGGTTCAATACGGCGTTCCGCAAAGGTTGCGCCAAGCTATCAGCGCCCGCATTCAACAGACCGTCGAGGCGTGGGCCGCAGGGCCGTCTATCCGTCCTTAGCAGGCGTGTCGCAGACTCCTGCTGCCGTCCCCACAGGCCTTCCCCTCAATGGCGAAAGCGGGACAACTCCACCGTCCGAAAATCCCCGTCCTCCAATAATACCGCCCGGCGCGGCCCACCGCCGTGGGCGTCGCAGGTATCGATGCAGAGGTTGATCGTGCCCACCGTTTGAATTTGCCGGATCCTCCGCGCCGGTGTGTGGCCGAAGATTTGGGAGACGCCAGGAATAGGCGCAAACTCGTTTTCGAAATCACACCAGAGCAGTCCCCCGGTCGATTGATCGCCCCCACGGGCGAAGCCCGACCGCCAGATCCAGTGCTTGGGCCATCCATCTGACTTTTCCAGATCGGCCCACGCACGGGCAATTTCCCGATCCAGCCACACCGGCAAGGCTTCGATGGCGAAGCTCTCGGGCACGCACCGGTGAGAAAGCCCTGCGTGCGTTAGAAGGATCTTCTTATCGAGCCAGTGGGCCAGCCGGGCGACCTGTTTGAATGCCTCCACGTCCAGGGTCTCCCCGAAGGCCAATGCCTTCTCGACGGTATACCCGGGGCAGGTGATTTGGCCCGGGTAGAGATAGGGAAGATCATGGTTCCCGAGAAGGAATGTATAACGCGGGTTGTCCAACCGAGCCTGGAGCCACGCGCCCATCCGGGCCGCATCGACGGGATCGTCGCCGAAATGGTCGAGGTAGTCGCCGAGGAACACGATGCGGTCGGGTTGGACCCGGTTGATGAGTGCTTCAACCGGAGCAAGGCGCTTGGGGCTGTGCAGGTCGCCGATGATGAGGATGCTGTCACTCATTGGAAAGGTGAAGGCCGAGTGCTTCTCAGATTCTCTGATAATGGACGTTGACCCTGTGGGTGGATGAGTGGGTTACCCACTGCGGACAACCCCCACCCTACCTCCCACACAAAGCTGCCGTGTGAGAAGGGTCAAGTTGGGTATGGGCTGGAAGGGAAGGATAAAAATCCGGAGACGACCACGGCTCCGGTATCAAGGGTCATCCCTGCTGCCGGCATCGAGTCGATGCAGAGGTCGTCGACGAATCGACGGCTAGCGGGTGTTTCAGGGGTGGTCATCACCGCCAGCGCTCCAAAGCCCGGAGGGGGCTTTTAACAACCCATTTAAATACATGAATTATAGCAACTTACGATCTACCCAAAGCTTGCATCACACTGAGTTCATACAAAACCAGGATGCGAAGATCAATCGAACTTCTCATGCGGTCTTAAGAGGACCGGAGGGAAGAATGGCGAACCAGGCTTCGGCAACTTCTTTCGGCATCGGTCGCCGGTAATGCCGATGGATCTGCCGGGGAGAATTTCCGGCCTCCGAGGCAACCCGTGCCGGATCACCCGTTAGCGCACACCGGGCACTGATCCAGGCATGGCGGAAACCATTTTCCGGCGTTGCGATTCCCGCCGTTCGCGCGATGTCGCGAATGCGGTCCATGGCGAGATTTCGCGCGATGGCCTCCCCCTCGCGCGGGCTGGCCCGCAACCAGGAAAGCGCCGTCGGGTGAAGACTGATGAAGCGGTTCTTTACGGTTCGTCGCTTCGCACCCGTGACGTTGAGATGCCCCGCTTCCAGATCGATATCGCGCCATAGCTGCTCGTGGACTTCTGCCCGGCGCATACCGCACCAGGCGGCCAAGGCCAAGGGTGCAAGATAGTTTGGGTGGTCCTGCTCCATCAAGCGGGCAATTCGCTCAAGATCAGCGGGAGTGAAGAGCCCGATATCTCCTTCCGTTTCCTGCATCGCTTCGGTCAGCTCAGCCTCGGTCGGGCCATTCCTTGAAAGGAAACCCTGACGCGCGCACCATCGAAAGAGGGCAACGATGTTCCGGCGGTAGGTATTGTGGGTTCCCGGGGCGGAAAATTTCTCCATCCACCTTTGCAGAATGCCTGCACGGATCGAGTTCAAGGGCTGACTTCCGAAATCACGGCAGAACACGGTGAGGCAGTTGCGGTAGGTTGCCTTAACATCGACACCACGGGCCGTTTTTGCTGCCAGAAATCGCTCCACAGCTTCGGTCACTGTCACGGATTGAACTAATGGATGCACACTCTGCCAAGCAGCCGCCGCTTCCAACAGATGCCCTCCGGTGAGCGTCACGGCGCGTTTCCATTCATGGAGCGCCGCAATCACTCCGGTTTCACCGGCAACATCGCGCGCTGCGGCCAACTCGTCCAAGTCCGCCGTGCTCGCATGCACCTCCGTCGCGGCACGCCCCCGGTCGACCATATCCACCATCCGTCTTGCCTCATCCTTTGCCCTTTCAATCGTTGTGAATTGGCGGGTCACGCGGCGACCCCCGTAATGGATGGAAACCGTGAAGCAATGCCCCTGCTTTGTCTGGCTTTTTCGCACCTTGTAGATGTTCGCAGTGGTGCTGCCTGCCTTAACTTTTATCGGATATGCCATAACACAGAAATAACACGAATAAGTGTGCTAACCTATCCCGAAGAGCACGCAAGCCTAATTACCCAAAAACCTTAAATTCATTGCTTTGAGGGCTTTATGGACATTTGCGCAAGTCCCCCCCTGAGCACCACTTTCCCTCGCCGTGAGGCGACTGCCCGGTAGTCGACCTGTCTTCAGCGGTCGACCCGAAGCGGAGGCGAGCGGGCTGACCCTCGCGCGCCCGCTTCGTCGCCCGGAGCGCGGAAGTTCGCAGACGGCTCTCCGTCGCCGTCCGGCGATGAATCGGCCGGACTACTTGGCTTCGCCGGAATGCAGGCTGCCGGGTAGTCGACCTGTCTTCAGCGGTCGACCCGGAGCGGTCGCGCGCGGGCGGACCTTTGCGCGCCGGCTTCGTCGCCCGGAGCGCGGATGTTCGCGGGCGGCTCTCCGTCGCCGTCCGGCGATGAATCAGCCGGACTCCTTGGCTTTGATCTACCCCGACGACATCGGCCGGGGAAGGATCCAGCGGATTTCAACTCTTCGGAGGCTAGGGCAGGTGTTTCATCCGAGCTTCACCCGTCAGGAGAAGGGTGAACGGGAAAACAAAGGCCAAAATCCCGCAGGCAGAGAAACAGGTTCCGCACCTGGTCGGCTGGAAGCGTTTGCCGGACCCCCGCAACTTGCTTTCGTTTCAATCCTCCCCGACCTGTGAAAGAGCCCCCCGCCAGTCCCCCACCCGCTTCCCCGCCGCCTCCGGGCGGAAAGGGATCGCATCGGGAGTTGCGTCCCGAGGAAGACGCCCCGCTGAAAGAGATTCTGCTCTACGCTTTCGGGAACATCGAAGGTGCCCTCGCCAACGGCTTCTACGGGCTCATGAACTCTCTCATGATCGTGGCGCTGGGGATGAACCCGCTCGTGATGGGCTTTATCCTCAGCATCAAGACGCTCTGGGACGGCATCACCGATCCGATCATGGCACACGTGACGGACCGCACGCGCACACGCTGGGGTCGCCGCCGCCCGTTCATTCTCGTCGGCGGGCTCTCACGGGTGGTCCTGCTGGTGCTCATTTTCCTCTTCTTTCCGCAGAGTTCGACGGTCAAGACGAACGCGGAACTGGTGGCAGAGCGGGACGCCCGCGAAACGCCCGCTGCGACAGCTCCCGCCGCCACGGCCCCCACAGACTCCGAAGGTCTGCCCGAGGATGGCATGACGGAGGCCTTCGAGGAAGCGGCGGAGGCCCCGCCCGCTCCACTCGTTGGCATGCCGCGCCCTCCGCGCCCGAGCCTCTGGCAGAATTTGCGAAACGGTGTGGGCGAGTTCCTCTCCAACGAAGATCCCTACCACCGCACCGTGGCGATCTATGTGCTCGTGGCCTGTCTCCTCTTCACCACCCTCACGACGGTTCAGTCCGTGCCCTACTGGGCCCTGGGGATTGAGCTGTGCCCGTCCTACGACGGGCGCACCCGCGTGGTCACCTACCGCTCCTTTATCGACAAAACGATGGCGGCGGTGGCCCCGTGGATCCTGCCTTTCTGCTTCCTGCCGATTTTCTTCAATGTCATCGAGGGACTGCTCTGGTATTCCATTATCGTGGTGGCGATTGGTGGCCCCTCCACCATTCTCATGGTCCTCTATACGCAGGAGCGCATGATGAAATCGATCGCCAAGCCGGGCGACGGGCCGGGGCTGCTCCGGTCGATGTGGCAGACGGGCAAAAACATCCACTTTCTGAAAATCCTTTTTCTTTTTCAGTTCATCAGCATCACGAACGGTGTTTTCGCCCAGTTCATGCTTTTCCTGAATATTTACTGGGTCTTTGGCGGCGACGCCCTTGCCGGTTCGGTCATGAGCGGATGGGTGGGAACTCTCGGCGTAGTTGTATCCATTCTTGCCCTACCGCTTGTCAACTGGAGCTGCCGTAAGCTGCAAAAGCACCGCGCCCTCCGCTACGCGATCATCTGGATGAGTTTCGGCTCGGCGGCCAAGTGGTTTATCTTCACGCCGGAGAACCCTTACTGGCAGCTCGCCCTGCCCTTCTTCTTCTCCATCGGGATCAGCGCGGTGTTCACCATCCTTCCCACGATGATGGCCGACGTAACGGACATCGATGAACTCCGCCATGGGGTGCGCCGCGAGGGGATGTTTGGGGCCGTCATGGCCTTCCTCATGAAACTCACGGGGGCCTTCCAGCCGCTCCTTGCCGGTGCCATGCTCGTTGTGTCGGGCTTCGATGTGACGCTGGGAGCGAACCAGACCGAGGAAACGATCCACTCCATGCGCATCCTCTTCTCTTTTGTCCCCGCCGGGCTCCTTCTGCTCGCCATCGTTGCCCTCTGGCGCTACCCGCTCACCCGCGAGCGCATGGAGGAAGTGAAAGCCCAGCTTCTCGTCGCCCGCGCCCGCCGCGCCGCCGAGAAGGAGGCTGCTGAATTGTCCAATGATCCGACCCCATCCCCTGCCACCTGAGGAGACCGTTGGCGGTCCGCTGCTGGTTCACCTCGACGGGGGCACCCCCGTCCCGGTGGTTCCGACCGCAAGCGGTTTCGCTGTGCTCCTCGATGCCTCCGGGCCCTACGCCCTCAACCTGACCTATCCGGACGGGTGGGACGGGGTGGTCGTGCGCCCGGCGAGGGTGGGTGCTTCCTTGGCGGAGGACGGCGCAACCCTGCGCATTTCGGTTCCGCGACCGGTTCCCGTCATGATCGAAACCCCGGGCAGACCGACCGTTTTTGTCCTCGCGGGACCGCCCGCAGGGGAACCGCCCGCGCCCGCCGGCGGCCAGCTTCTGCGCTTCGGGGCGGGCAAAGTGCAGGACGTGGGCACCCTCCAACTCCGCGACGGCGATGTCCTCTGGCTCGATGCCGGGGCGTGGGTGCGGGGTCACATCGTCGCCAGCAAAGCACGGGGTGTGCGCATCGGCGGGCGCGGGGTGCTCGATGGATCATGGAAAGCGCCCGGGGGCGTTCCCGCCCGCCCGGTCATCCTCGACCACTGCCGGGATGTTTCGCTTGAGGGGATCACGCTTTTGCGCCCCCAGCACTGGATGGTCTCCATCGGAGCCTGCGAGGATGTGCGCGTCGAAGGCATCCGCCAGATCGGCGATGGGGCGAGCACCGACGGGATCGACATTGTCGGCTCCCGGCGGATCACCGTGCGCGGTTGTTTCTTGCGCAATGGCGACGACAATATCGCCATCAAGGCGCTCGACATCCAGCGGCTCGCCAATCCCTGCCAGTTTTCGTTCGGCGAGTTCGACGGCGATTGGACGGGGCCGGTGGAGGATGTTCTCGTGGAGGGCTGCGCCTTCTACAATGACCGCGGGGGCACGGCCATGGAGATCGGTTACGAAACCCGCACCGACGACATCCGCAACATCGTCTTCCGCGACATCGATGTCATGGCGGTGCACCAATTCGGGAGTGTTTTTGGCATCCACAACGGGGACCGCGCCCGTGTGGAAAACGTTCTCTATGAGGATATCCACGTCGAGCACCACTACGACAAACTGGTCGATTTCCGGGTCCTCCACTCGCGCTGGAACCGCGATGACCAGCGGGGCCGCATCCGGCATGTCGTCCTCCGGCGCATACGGGTGGCCCGCAGCATCTACAACGAAGGCTACACCGTGAGCCTCATCAGCGGGTATGATGAAAAGCACCCGGTTGAAGACATCGTCTTCGAGGACGTTCAGATGAACGGCCAAACCGTGACCTCCGCCGACGCCCTCGACCTCCATACGCGCCACGTCCGCGGAATCGTCTTTCGACATGCGGAAGGAAAAACAACATAAAGGCATCCCACATGACCCGCTCCCTCAAAGCCACCCTGCCGACGCTCGGCACCCTGACGGCCCTTTCGGTCGGCTGCGCGGAATCTCCCGAGGCATCGACCCCCGTCCCCCCGCCCAACATCGTTCTCATCCAGTGCGACGACCTCGGCTGGGATGACCTCGGCCTGCACGGCAACCCCCTCGTGGATACGCCGCGTCTCGACGCGCTCGGCCGCAGCTCCGCCCGCTTCACCGACTTCACGGTGAACCCGGTCTGCGCGCCCTCCCGCGCCACCCTCCTCACCGGGCGTCACTTTCTGCGCACGGGCGTCTCCCACGTGCATGGCGGGAAGGATTTTCTGCACCTGAACGAACGCACCCTGGCGGAACACTTCCGCGCCGCCGGCTACGCCACCGGGATGTGGGGGAAATGGCACTCCGGCGTCACCGAAGGCTACCTCCCCTGGCAACGCGGTTTCGACGAGGCCTACATGATGCGCCTCTACCGCCACCGCGCCACCTTCGGCCAGCTCAATGGAGAGGATGTCGAGCATGACGGGTGGGCCGATACGGTCATGGCCGACTACGCCATCGCCTTCATCCGCCGCCACCGCGATCAACCCTTCTTCGCCTACCTGCCCACGATGACGCCGCACTCCCCGCACGATGCCCCGGAGCATTGGGTCGATCACTACCTCGAAAAAGGCCTCTCTCCGGAACTCTCCCGCCTCTGGGGCATGGTCTCTCACCTCGATGAGCAAATCGGCCGCATCCTCGATGAACTGGAGGCCCTCGGCCTGTCCGAAAACACCATCGTCATCTTCAAGAGCGACAACGGCCCCGCGATCGACGGCAGCACCCTGAGCGACGAAGACCGGAGCCTGCGCAAAGTCAGCAACCTGCGCGGATGGAAGGGCGATCTCTATGAAAGCGGGGTCCGCTCCCCCCTCTTCATCCGCTGGCCCGGCAAGATCGCGCCGCGCGAGATCGAACGACCCACCGACCTCGCCGAACTCGCCCCCACCCTCCTCGATCTCGCCGGCATCACACCGGTGCCCGGCACCCCGCCCATGGACGGGCGGAGCTTCCGTTCCCTTCTGCAATCCGTTGATAAGCCGGATGCCCGCCTGTTCTTCAACTACGCCCATCGCGGCTGGCTCACGAGCGGCCCGCCCTACTCCCTCAACGGCCTGCCCGGCGAATACCGCCCCCTCTCCCGCGCCGAGCGGGCCGCCCTCCCCTTCGAGGAACAGTCGCTCTCTGTGCGCCAGGGCACCCACAAACTCATTCTCAACCCCAACTTCCGCCCGGAAGGCGCCCCGCCCGAGATCGTCCTCATCGACCTCGCGACCGATCCCGGCGAGACCACGGACATCGGCGACCTCCATCCCGATATACGCGATTATCTCCTCGCCGCCATGCGCGCCTGGTGGGATCAAGTGCGAGAGGAGACCCACGCCTTCACCGCCCCCACCTTCCACCTCCGCAGCGGAGCCAACACCCTCCCCGCCCGCGCACCCTCCGCAGTCGAGGGAGCCGTCTTCAACATGGTCACCAGCCTGCGCGGCTGGCAGCAACCGGGCGACCGCGCGCGCTATCAACTGCACGCCCCGTCTCCCGGCCACGCCACCCTCACCCTGCGCTGGCGGAACGATCCCCCGCCCGGGAACCGCTGGATACTGCGCATACCGGAGACGGCGGCCTCCGCCGAAACCGATGGCCCCACACCTGTGAAACTCCCCCTGCCCTCCGGACCCTTTCTCCTCGAAATCGAGTTGATCGAGACAGATGGTGGCAACCTCCCCGATCTCCAAGCCATCCTCCTTGACTTCCAACCGGCGAACCCCTGAACCGCGCGGGGATCCTTAAAGCGATTCCCTCCCGGCAACCTCGACCTCCAAAACCGCCCCGCTGAAGCCCGCCCCAAGTGTAATGACAAAGGTTGTCACCTTTTTCAGTGGCGTTTCGCGACGGTCGCAATCCTCGCAAAGTCAGCACCGCCGTCCTCCACGAGCGGTTTGGGCTTCCTTCCCATTCGAAAGCCGAGCCAGCCATCGGCCGCACAGAAGCTTTCCACCCAAGCAACCGAACCCACCACCCAGCTCTCACTGAAGGCGCGGATCTTCGAGAGAAACCCGGATTCTTCCGCCAGCCGCGCTCGGGGGATCGCTTTCTCCTTCGTTTCACAGCCTGCCGCGCTCCTCTGGTCTCTCCGAAGAGGCCGCGTCCCCGGCCCCATCCGGCTGCACAACCGCGCACGGTAGCGCTCGTGCCATTTACTCGCCCAAGCCATCTTGCCCTCAATCCGGGCAATCCCCCGCCGCGCCGCCGAGCTACCCGCGCAAGCCTCTCCAAAACCACTGAAACCATAAGCACCCGCGTCCTCCACCAGACCCGCCCTCACCGGGTTTAAATCGATATACGCCGCCACCATCCTTTGCGCCGCCGTATCCGCCTCCACGATCACACTGCGGAAACGCTCCGCCCAGAAAGTCCCCACCGTTCCGTGCTTCTGATTATACCATAAAGTAAACCGCGTCTTCACCTCCCGCATGAAGACCGACACATCCCCCATCCGCGCCTTCAGCCGTCGGCGAATCCCCTCTGCCGATTCTCCGTTCTTCTTCAGAATGACCGCCAGATCATCCGCATCCAGCCCCAGCGAAGCGCAACGCGTCGCTCCATAGAGCGCCCGAAAACGCCCCAACAGACCCGCATCGTCGAGCTTTTCGGTCTCCTTCGGATCCAGCCGCACGAAAATGTGGAAGTGATTCGCCAAGAAGCAATAAGTCAGCACCTCCATCCCCGCGAAGGCCGCCTGCGAGCGCATGATTTGCCGCATCGCCTCCATCGCCTCCTCATCCATCAGCCGCCTCTTCTGCACGACCCGCGAAATAAGGTGGTGGCACGCCAGCCGTGGACACCGCAACCGCCTGCAAAACTTCCTTCTCATTCAGGCCACTCAAACACCTGCCCAGCCTCTGTCAATGTTGCAATATTCAGAACATTAAAAAAGTTCCCGGTGCCAATTCAGTTGTGGATTCTGCTTTTACTCAAGGGGCCGCCGCACCTGACAAACTTCGTGATTACACCCGCAAGTTGCGGAAAAGCTCGACAGAAGGAGGCCGGGATGCGAATGTCGACTCCTAACCCCTTCCTGAAGATTTCTTTGGTCGTGAATACTCGAAACACCCTTTCCATAAGGCCGCCCGGCAAGCTCCGATTTTCGGA
Source organism: Opitutales bacterium (assembly GCA_020831585.1). Lineage (GTDB taxonomy): Bacteria > Verrucomicrobiota > Verrucomicrobiia > Opitutales > Oceanipulchritudinaceae > JAFIGE01. Next base: position 14,621 of record JAFIGE010000039.1, read on the forward strand.
CGCACCCGGTTCGCCCGGTGTTATCGAGTAACCTGCCGGTGAGTGCGTGGACACCCCGGCGGGGCACAGGATGACGCCGGGCGCTTGCCGCTTCTCCCCGGATTCATGGGGTTTGGCCTCCGCGCGTGTCCGCTCTCTTCCTCCCCTCCCCCAATGCCCGCGTGCCCCCCCTGACGGAAAGGATACGTTTTCTCCAACCCAATCATCCAAAGACAAGCATGAAACCCATTTACATCACAGCAGAAGACTTCCAAGTCCTTACCCAACTCGTCGAAACGCGGCTTCGCCAGAGCGGAGCCAGGGCCCCGCGATCCCTCGAAAAACTCCATGCCGAGTTAAAGCGGGCTGTCATCCTCGACAGCAGCGCGCTTCCTCCGGAGGTGGTTTCGCTGCACTCCTTCGTCCGTCTGCGGGACTTGGAAACGGGTGAGGTGGAATCGTGGACCCTCACCCATCCCGATCAGGCTGATGCGGCAAAAGCGCGACTTTCCATCCTCGCTCCTGTCGGCACCGGTATCCTCGGTTTTTCCGAGGGCGACGAGGTTGACTGGGAGACCCCGGGCGGAGTCCGCCGCCTCAAGATTGAGGAAGTCGAACACCGGAAGCCGATCCAATCCGACGTCCTCACCTCGATCCTCGGTTGAAAAAACGCAGGCGTCGATAAACGACAACAAGGCCCCGGCGTGATCCAACCTTCACCGGGCCTGCCCAAGGAAGAGCACACCGCTCAATCTATCTTCGGATGCTTGGAAGCGGACACCCGCTCCCGCGCATCACGGGGCCTGTTTTTTGCCCTGTAAGTGCTCAAGCACTTCATCCATTAACCTGTTGGCCGTCGCATAGCGGTCTCTGGGGGCGGAGAGGATTTGCCCCTGGGATTGGATGTATTGCCCGTCAACGAGTTCACCCCGGCAATTTTCGACCAGTGCCCGAGCCGATAAAGGTGTCGTTTCCAAGTGAAACTGCAAACCGATTACCTTGTGGCCTATCGCGAAAGCCTGATTGGCGCAGCCTTCGCTCTTTGCGATGCGGAGGGCACCGTTGGGCAGGTGGAAGGTTTCGCCGTGCCAATGAAACACGTGTACCTTTTCCGGGAAGCGGAATACCTTGGGGTCATCCGCATTCACTGCTTCGATGGGAAACCATCCAATCTCTTTCACCGGGTTTGGGAAGACCGCGCCCCCCATTGCCTTGGCGATGAGCTGTGCGCCCAAACAAATGCCAAGAACGGCCTTGTCCTCTTCAATCACACGGCGAATAAATGCCGTCTCTCTGACCAGCCAGGGCTGTGCCCTTTCATCGTTCACACTCATCGGTCCACCCATGACAACGAGCAGATCGATGTCTTTGACCTCCGGCAAAACGCCGGCATCGAAAAACCGGGTATACGATATGTCGTAACCCCTGTTTTCGAGCCAAGGCTCAATGCTGCCCAGGCCCTCAAACGGGACGTGCTGAAGATAGTGTGCTCGCATTTCCAATCCGCCTTTCAAAAAAATGCCCGTTCGGTGGGGCGCTGCATCCGCTTCTGCCGAAAGTTCGATCCGGTTCAACGCCGGACGCAGCGCCGCATTCGGGAAAGTTTTCCTTTCCGATGGATTTGTCCATCTCTCTTTGCGCAAGCCCACAGAACCGGGGCCGTCCAAAAACGCCGTAACTCACCCTTCAGATGACGAGGCCGCGGTGGACGGCTTCGCGGGTGAGGGTGGCGCGGTCATGCGCGTCGAGTTTGGCCATGAGGTTGCGCGCGTGGGTCTTCACCGTGAGGGGACTGAGGCCGAGGGCGGCGGCGATCTCTTTATGCGCCCGACCACGGGCAAGATGGGCGAGGATTTCTTCCTCGCGGGGAGTGAGGGCGTGCTCGGTCCGGAGGGTCCCGTCCAGTTTCATTTTTTCGAGAAGGCGGCGGGCGGCGGGATTGTAAGCGAGTTCGCCGCGCGCGACCGCACGGATCGCGGCGAGGAGGGTATCGAGAGGATCGCGTTTATGAAGAAAACCGTGCACGCCGGCCTGCAGAGCGCGGAGGAGGGAGGTTTCGTCGGTCCTCGAAGTGAGCATGAGGATGCGGATGCGCGGATGTTGGCGAAAAACTTCCCGCGCGAAGACAGCCCCGTCGCCGGATGGAAGAACGAGGTCGGCGAGGAGAATATCGACCGGGCGGTTGCCTGCGAGCAGCAGGCGGGCTTCCGGCAGATCGCCCGCCTCCCCCGCGATCACAAAGTCGGGCTGCACGCGGAGCGCTTCGACGAGGAGTGTGCGCACAATCGTTTCGTCTTCCAGCAAGAGGATGCGGGCGGGCGAGGGGCGGGCTTCAGGGGCGGATTTCATGGCTCAGTCCCTGGGCATGGGCTTCGGCGCGGGTTTTGCCGTAGAGATGACGAAGGTTCTCCAACTCCCGCAGAAACGCGTCCGGCCGGTCGGGGCACCGGGCATCTTCTTCAAGGCGGCTGGCAGCTTCTTCGAGCGCACGGAGGCCATAGTGTGCGGCGATTCCGGAGACGCGGTGGAGCCTGCGGACGAGTGCCCTGGGCTCATCGGTGGCGAGGCTGGCTTGGAGACCGTTGAGAAGTCTGTCCAAATCGGTGAGCGCGGTCGAGAGCAGTTCGCGCAAACGGGTTTCGGGAAGGACCGCACGGAGGCGTTGCCAGTGCTCTGTATCGACAAAGGAAATACGGTCCGCCGCCTCCACCGGAGCGATCGGAAATGGGATGGTTTCAACGGCTTCCCCGGTCCATCCGGTGGCGGTGGTCCGAAGCATTTCCATGAGATGCTCCGGGAGAAGGGGTTTGGGGAGAAATCCGTCGAAGGCGGCGCGGTGCCGCCCGGTGAGCTCGCGGGTGGCCGAGGCGGCGACGATTCGCAGGCGCTGAAAGCGTGGCTCCGCGCGCAGGGCGGCGGTGAGTTGCTCGCCATCCATTTCCGGCATGTGCAGATCTGTGATAACGAGATCGCACATTTCTTTGCGAAGGTATGCGAGGGCCTCCTGTCCGTTGGCTGCGCAGGCGGGGGCGTAGCCGAGTTGTTCAAGGAAAGCCTCGATCATGGCACGGCTTGCCGGATCGTCCTCCACGAGAAGAATCCGCAGAGGATGGCTCCGGGCGAAGTCGGCATGGATCGGTAGATCTGTTCCCGCATGGACGCGTTCGCGCCCAAGGAGGGCGGCGAGGAGGTCACCGGGAAGGGCGGGCAAGGGAAGCACGCGACCCGCTTCTGGTTGCGCTGCGGCCCCTTCGGCAAAGGCCCGGCGGTCGAGAAGTAGGGCCGGGTGGCACAGGCCCCCGCCATCGCCCAGAACGAACACACCGTTCTTCCGGGCTTCTTCGATACGGGCCCCCGCTTCCGTGAGGATGCGGTGGGTCCACGCGCGCAGGGCCGCATCGCCGAAGGCGAGATAGACGGGTGGAAGGCCTGCGGGAAGGACGGGGGCGTCATCGGCGTGTTTCCCGCAGACGAGGGGAAGGCGCAGGGTGAAGGTCGTCCCCACCCCAACCGTGCTCTCAACCGAGATTCCACCGCCCATGAGGCGGGCAAGTTGATCGCAAATCGTCAGCCCGAGACCGGTGCCGCCGTAGAGGGCCTCCGTGCGGGCGTCGCCCTGTTCAAAGGCCTCAAAAATGCGTTGGCACTGCTCCGGGGTCATGCCGGGGCCCGTATCGCGCACGCGAAACTCCCACAGGTCCGCCGACGGCTGGTTGACTTCGAGGAAAACATGGCCCGATGCAGTGAAGCGCACGGCGTTGCCCAGCAGGTTGATAAGGATCTGGCGCAGACGAAAGCCATCTCCCGCCGGACGTGCGGGCAGACCGGGGGCCAGCCACGGCAAGAGCAGGAGGCCTTTGTTCGCGGCGGCCGGGGCGACACTGAGCAGGGCGGCGCGGATTTCCTGATCCAGACGGAACGGGGCCTTCGCTACCCGCACCCTGCCCGCTTCGATTTTGGCGAGATCGAGCTGGTGACTAACGAGGGTGACGAGAGATTCGGAGGCAGTGCGGATGAGATCAAGGCAGGCTTTGCGGCGGGCTTCCGGGAGGTCTTCGCCAAGGAGACGGGCGCAGCCGTGGATGGCGTTGACGGGCGTCCGCAGTTCATGGCTCATGACGGAGAGAAAGCGTCCCTTGGCCTCGGAGGCGCGGCGGGCGGCCCCGGCCTGTTGGGCGGCTTCGTCGCGGCTGGCCGCGAGGGCGGTGTTGATGATCTCGAGTTCGCGGGTGTGGGTGCGCTCACGTTCGGCCGCCTCGCGCAGGCGATCCACCTCCATGGAGACCTGTTGCTTGCGGAGGGCTTCCTCCGATTGCTGGCGATGGAGATCGCGCTCGGCGGCGAGCGTTTGGCGCAAAAGATCCGCCGCCAGAGGGTGATCGCCCCGCGCTTGCGCCCATTCCGCGCGGGCTTCCAGGATCTGCACGATTTCGGGGCGAAGCGCCAGACGCTCGGCGACGGGAAAAACCCGCGCCATCGCCCCATCAGCTGCCTCCGCCGAACCGCAGCGGTAGAGCAGCCGCGCGTATTCCATGACAGCCCCGACGTAAAGGCGTTCATCTTCGCCCGGTCCCGCCGCCAGGGCGGTCTCCAGGTCGGCAAGAAGCGCCCGCGCCCGCGCCTCCTTCCCGTTGTCGAAGCAGATGCGGGCCAAGGCCCCGGTGGCAAGGAAACGCTCGGCGGCGATTCCGGCCCGAAGGAAGACAGCAATGCTGCGTTCCAGAACGGCTTCGGCCTCCGCTGTTTGGCCCAATTCGAGATGAATCTCGTGCGTGTTGTAGAGGGCCGTCCCGAGGCCGCGGGCGTCCCCCACTTTTTCCGAGAGCGTCTCCGACTCCTTGAGATAGGCCAGCGCAGCGGCGGAGTCGCCAAGCAAACGCAGAAGCGCGGCAAGATTGGCGAGGAGAACGAGGACCGCCCCCTCGTGATCAATCCCCCGGAAAATCCGCAGGCCCTGCCGGTAGTGTTCGACGGCCTTCTCGTAGGCTCCGGTGGCTTGAAGGAGGTTTCCAAGGTTGTTGTGGCAGGCTCCCTCCTCGAAGAGAAGATTGTGAGCACGGGCAGTTTCCAGCGCTTCGAGGTAAAGAGCGAAGGCACCTGCGGAATCGCCCAGCTCTCCCTTCGAGGAGCCAAGAGAGCGAAGCACGCGGGCACAATCGGCCGCGCTGGCCTCGTCGGCGGCGGGGGGCAAATGGGGCCGGACGCTCTCCAACAGCTCCACCGCCCGCTTGTTGCGCGAGAGGCGACTGGCCGCGAGGCCCGCGATCAGGGCCACCGCGCGCCCTTCAGGGGAATTGAGCGCCGGGGCGTTTCCGGCCAGCCACGCCTCCGTGTCCGTCCATACCTCCTGCGTATGCACCATCAGCCGATCGCGCCAACACACCAGCCGATCCGCGAGTTCGGCGGCGGCGGGATCGGCGGATGGTGGGGTGGACGGCATGGAGTAAACCAGTATCTCCACTCTTCAAAATGGGATCTCGTTGTCAACACGCCCAAAAACCATTAGCGGGATAGCCAACCGGGGAGGGAGGGACACAAAACCATTGCGACGGTTCAAGGTTGAACGCCCATCGCAGTGGCGGCACCTCGATCTGCCCCGGTAAATGTCTCAGGTGAGACATCTATTGGGGAGGGGGTGGCGGGAGAAGGACGGTGACGGGCTTGCGGCGGTTTTGGAGGGCGTCGATGTAAGCTTCGTAGTTGCGTTCGGCGGCGAGGGTGTAGGGGCCGAGGCGGCCGCCGGCGGCGGAACCGAAGGGGAGGATGTCGGCGTTGCGGCGGGCGCACCGGTTGTAGAGGGAGCGCTCGCGCGGGCTGCGCCGCCAGTGCCGGGGGGCGAAGGGCTCGAAGTCGAAGCGTTGGAGGGCGGCTTCGCCCTCGGCGAGAAGGACGGCTTGGGCGCTTTCGTCGGGAAAGGGCGGGAGCCGCCCGTTGGCAACGGCTTGTTCGAGGGGGGCTTCCGGAAAGCGGCGGAGGGCGTAAAGATCAAGGCCGTGCACGGGCGTTTCTTCGGCGAGGAAGCGGATGTCGTGGGCGACGCTGCCGGGCTCCTGGCCGGGGAGGCCGTAGATCAGGTCGACAATGACGACGGCCCCGTTTTCGCCGAGGTTGTGGAGGACGCGGGCGCTCCGCTGGTGCCGTGGAGGGACGCCTTTGCTGGTTCGGAAGCGCCGCCGGCCCCGGTTGCCCTGGTCAAACCAGCGCCCCGTCTTCGTCACCGTGACCTTCCGGCTCGAAGACCGGTGAAGCGATCACCTCAAGCCAGTTGGAGGGAGCGGCGACGACGCGGGAGGTGGCGAAGGAGCATGTGAACTCACCGCCACGGAATCCCTCCTGCGCTCCTTCGATGGGATGAACCACCGGCCAGGAGGCTCTCCTCGGCCATGCCCTGCGCCGCCCCGGCGCGCGCTACACGGTGGAAGAACACCGGCGCAGTCACCGCGTGGCCTATGACACCGCCCGAAAGGATCTCCTGCGCCTGCACGAACTGGGCCTGCTGGAGATGCGTAAGTCCGGCAAAGCCTTTGTCTTCCGCGCGCCGCGCAATTTGGAGGAACGGCTGCGTTCGCTTGATCCTGTCGCGAATGCCTGAGAGAACCCGCCTGCCCAGCCTTCGCAACGTTCGACACTGGAACAGCCTCTCCGCCAACGAAGGTGAGCGCGGTCGCGTTTACCTCGGAGGAGTTGCTCGCCACCCTCCACTACGAGACCTCCTACGATCAGTATCAGGATACCGGAGAATGCGACCACGGCAAAGAATGAGGATCGCGAAAGGACCGATGCCAAAAGATCCGCCGGTCCGGCACTTTAAGCGGGGAGGCGTTCCGGCTCAGGCCCTCGCTCGGTCGGCGTCGGCTCAAGGCATGGAGAAACCCGTCGGCGCGAACTGAACTCTGAAAAACCGGAAGGAATTTCCGGGGGCGACTTCCAAGCGCTCAAGAAGGAAGGGGCCATCCAAGTCATCAAAGGTTTCATCCACCCGTCGGATGAGGGCATCGGGCGGGAGGGTCGTCCAATGGATAAGATCGCTACTGCCCTCAATGACGGGGAGGTAATCCGGGGCCATCCGGTTCCAGGGTATTTCGAGCAAAATGCCCGTGCCCGCGCCGGAAGCGCTCTCGCCCTCACGGAAGATCCGGAATCCGCTGCGGGTGGCGTCCTCACCGAGAAGATATCGGGCGATGTTGGGTAGACCCTGGCCGGGGACGATTACGGCGGGACCGCTGATTTCCGGATCGAGGGCAGCGGACGTGTCGAACGTGCGGGCAACCCAGGCGGTATAAGTATCCAGTCCCGGGGGCAAGTCGACCGCTTCCCTCCTCACGAAGATGCGGTTCGCTGCCGCGTTCAAGCCCGTGCTCGCCGTGATCTCCGCGAGGTAGCCGCCATGGGTGGGCTCCGGCAGGGCCAACGAAAAGACCAATTGGCTCTCGCCTTCGGCAAGGAGCCGCTCCTCCCCGAATCCAAACACTTCGAAGGGTGCATACTCCACGCGGATGGGTTCACCCCCGGACGGGGCCGGGCGGTCAAAGACGAGGGTCACATCCACCACGCCCGGGCCGATGACAGCGGGTGCGGAAACGACGACCTCCTGCAGAATGGGTCGCGTGCTCGGCCCGAGGTCCACGATCGCGCTCCGCCCGATTCCCTCAAGGGCTGCTGTGAGGACGGCGCGGGCTTCGCGCGGGGTGCGCCGTGTCTCCACGGGAAAGGCGGCAAATTGTTGATTCCAGGGTATCATCACCGTGGAGGGAAACCCAAGTAAGCGGCTGAAGCTGGATAAGTGGATCGTTGTTTCCGAGGTCGCGAGCATGTTCAACTCCACCACGCCCACGGCCGTCTCTCCGGATGTGAGAACGCGCGGCTCCACGCGCAGAGCAGTGAGGACGGCACGCGGAGAGTCCCCTTCCGGAAAGACGCCCAGGTGTCGCGTGAGGGACTCGCTGCCCACCGATACCCTTATGGGCGCAACCTCTACGACGGAGACGGTCTGGCTCTGCACGCTGAAAGTGGCCCCGGTCTCTCCCTGCGGAATAATGAGGGTGGCTGGCGCGGTGGCCGGGCCTTCGACCGCGATGGCCACCGCCTGCCCACCCAAGGGTGCGGGCGCGGAGATAAACACAGTTGCTGTGGAGATCTCTCCCCCAACAAGGCTGGCAGGGTTGAGGATGAGGTCAGCGAGGACCGGCACGTCCGGATCGGGCAGGATCGTGAGGCTCGCGCTCTGGCTCGCGCCCGAGTAGCCGTCCATGGCGTGGACGGTATGAACGGTGGACGCGCTCACAGCCCCCGTTGGAAAAACAAAGATGCCCTGCGTTTGCCCCTTGTGCACCACTACGAAATCAGGCAACGCGGACAACTCGGGCGGATAGCCGTCGGCCATGAGGGAGATGAAGAGCAGGTCTCCGGCCGGTTGATCCAGCGTCACGAGGCCCGTTACGAAGCGACCGCCGACCACGGCGTGGGGCAGGAACTCCAATGCCTGGAGGGCGGGGACGCTTTCGCGCTCCACCGTGAGGAGCGCCGTCGCCCGACAGCCCGGATATGCGGTGCCCACTGCCTGAATCACCGTGGTGATGGCACGCCCTCCCCCGGGGATGCCGGCCGCGCTGACCTGCACCGGTTGCCTGACCTGCGTTTGTCCTTCGGGAATGACCACCACAGCGGGATCGAGCACCATTCCCGACACCACGGAAGACAGGGTAAAGGTTTGGCCGCCCGGCGGGGCGGGCTCCGGTATATTCAGAATGACCTGAAGCGTGCCCCCGTCGCCCACGAAGGCCGGCTGAAGTTGCACCCATGGGCAGGCCGGGGCGGTTGTGGCCGGTGTGATCTCGTCAATCGCGTCGATCGTGAGAAGGAGCCCGTGCCCCGGACTCACGGTGTCACTGGGTGTGGTAATGAGGATACCCGCCGAACCGAGATCATCGGAGGTGGTGTGGGTGGGATCATGGAGAAAGAGCCGCAGGAGGCTCTCTGTCTGGTTGGCCCCGGTGCCATCGGAAGTGGTCGGCAGGGAATTCACCAGGGGTTGCTCAAAGGGCGGAACCGCCGCCATCTGCACCTTGTTTATAAACGGATGCCGCTGCTCGTGATGGAAAAAAATCCGGATATCCCGGAACCCTGCGGGTTGATAAAGGAACATCGCTCCGGCGGCGAGGTCGTTGAGCATTCCGGGATACCCCGCGTCCCAGAGCACGGTGTTGTTGCGAAAGCTGCCCGGTCCGTTGCCGAGGGGATCGGGTATGTGGCTGGTCACGGTGAAATCGATGGCGGAGTAGTCACCGGTCCGCTGGCCGACGAGGAGAATCGGCTCAAACCGGTCCACCACGCGCACATCCCCGTCAAAGGCCGTCATCCGCATACGCCGCTCCCGTGTGCTGTTGCCCACGAAGAGGCGCACATCGATTCGCCGGATGGCACCGGGGAAGATGCCGGTATCGCGCCGCACGTCCCACGCATCAATCACTGAGTCATCGAAATGGAGGATGGTTTCATGGCGGTCACCCACCTGCCAATAGGGGTAGGAACTGTCCGCGACTTCGCCGGTGAAGCGAAGCGTTCTCATGGAGCCGGAAAGCGTGCCTTGGAGGAGAACCAGGCAAGCGAGGATGCGAAGGAGGACGGGAAGGTTCATGGAGGGGGATGATAGCGGTTGTGGCCATGAGATATCCATACTCCCGCGGGAGTAGAGGGACGGGATAGCGGCGCGCCTCCGCCCCGGGCCGACCGCTGAAGGCAGATCGACTACGCAGCAGACAGCATCCTACCGAATGCAAAGTGGTCCGGCAAATTCATCGCCGGACCGCGCAGGAAAGGGGGCTGCGAACCTCCGCGCCTTGGGTGCCGCGGCAAACGCGCAAAGGTCTGTCCGCCCGCACATCCGCTCCTCATCCGACCACGGCAACTGCGGAATTCAGGTTGAAACCCGGCCCTAATCACCGGCCCTACCGCAAAAAGAGCACGCCAAGGATAAGGGGAAGAAGTATAAAAACCGCCGCCACAAGGAGAATCCAACGAACCGCCCGTTCAGCCTCTTGCCGCGTGGCTTCGTCCACCTCTTCGGAGGTTGAAGTAGGAGACTCGCGTTCCTCCCGGTCCAGCGGATTCATCATGCAAAAACCGTCAAGTCCGGGGTTCGACGACGAAGCGGAATCCAACGAAGCGATTGCGTTCAACCGGGCGCATGCTTTCGATGGGCAAGCGGTTGAGGCGGACGGTGTTATCACGCACGGAGCCCCCCACGACCTTCATTTCGCGGGGATCTTCCGGGGAAACGTCGGATGTCCATTCAGCCACGTTGCCGAGGAGATCGTAGAAACCATGGCGGTTGGACGGACGGGTCGCCACGGGCTGCACAATGCGGTCGGAGTTCAGGCTGTTCCAGGAAATCTCCTCGATACTCACCCCCCGTAAATCCCCCAGTGCCGTGGCAAACTCCGCTTCCGTCGGCAGGCGAACCGTGAAGCCCAGTATCCAACCCAGGCGCTTGCAAAACTCCCGCGCTTCCACGTGCGAAACCGACTCCACGGGCAGGTTGTCACCCCGCTGGGAGGCAGGCTGCGCGCCCATGATGCGGGCATAGAGGGCTTGGTTGACCTCGGCGTTGAGCATGCGGATGCCGCTCTCGTCGGGCAACTCAACCAGGCGCGCATAAACCGCATCCTGCAGGGACGCAAAATCATCGCGCATGAGGTTAAGGTAGCGCGCTTTGAGGAGGGTTTCTTCGGAGAAGTAGCGGCTGCGCGGAAAGGTTGCCTGGAGGTTGTAAATTTCCCGGAAGAAAATGGGGGCGGCGCTCGCGGCGCTGGCCGTGCGTCGGGCGCGGAGATCCACACCGATTTGCTGTTCGATGCTTTCGATGCGCTCGGCGAGGCCCGCACTGAGGGCGGTCTGCCGGAGGATCTCCATCTCTTCGAGGCGTTCGGAGCGGGCGAAGCGGCTTCCCCGGAAACGGTTGTTCAAATCGGATTGGAGTTCGCGGGCGCGCGTGAAGACTTCCGCCGCCGCCGGGAAATTGCGCTCAGCCATGTGTTCCTCACCCGCGCGGACAAGGGCGTCGATAGCATCAGCTTCAGCGGTGGCGCGGATATCCATCAGCTCGCGTTCGAGGCCCTGCAGGCGCGCGAGGCTGGCGAAGCGCGTGTCGCGGAAATCGTGATTGATGCGAAACTGGATCTCGATGGCCTCGGAGAGTATGCGCCGCGCGTCTTCACTGCGCCCCCCGCGGAAGGCGGCGCGGGCTTCGGCCACCCGCTCATCCACTTGGCGCTGCATCGGTTGGGCGCGCATGGCCACGCTCTCGTCGCGCAAACGCGAAAGCCGCGAGGTGCTGCGCTGATCACTCCGGGGGAAAGCGTGATTGAGGCGTTCCTGCATCTCCGTTGCTTCGGCCAGAAGGCGCGCCGCCTCTTCGGGGTCAGCGGCGCGAATGGCTGTGGCTTGCTCCTCCAACTCGCGTGAGCGGGCGGCAAGCAAGGCCCCTTCGTATTGATCGCGATGGGTGAGGAGCCTTTCCAGACGGTCCGTCTCGAGAAACGGGGTCACCGGTCCCACGTAACGGCTGATGATTTGCCGCTGAAACTCAATCGCACGGCCGAGCCCCTCACGGGCCTCCGCCGTCATATCCCCGCTCTCGAGGGCAGCCAAGAACCGGGCTTCGAGACGATCCACGTCCTCCGCAAGCAGTTCCACATCGACCAAATCGCCGTCTCCGGCCTGCCGTTCAACAGCCCGCGGACCCAAAAGCGTGAGAAAATACAACACGCCCATAAAAAGAGCGATGACGACACCGACGATGAGAATAGACGCCCAATGGCGCGAAATCTCGGCGAGGAATCCACTTCTTGAAGATGACTTTCTGTTCATAAGCCTAACCAATTCGGAAAAATCCTTGTCTTGCGGAAGGAGGGAGCAAAGCTCACCTGGCATCGAGGATTTCTAAAAACAAGCAGCCAAGTAGGTGTCACCCGCGCGCTACCGACAAGCCTTAAACGTCTATCCCCCCATCCGCCGAACGTGCCCTCATCTTTCCATACTCTCACCATCCTCGCTCCCGGCCTTTTGGGAGCTTCTCTCGGCCAGGCCGCCCGCGCCCGTGGGCTCGCCCGGTCCATCCGCGTGTGGGCGCGTCGCGCGGAGGTGCGGCTGGCCTGTGCACAGAGCGATTGGTGCGACTCGGCTCACGCGGATGCACAGGAGGCGGCGGCGGGCGCGGACCTTGTCGTCGTTTGCACCCCGGTGGAGCACATCGTGCCCCTGGCGCGCGAGGTCTCACCGGTCTGCGCGGAGGGCGCGATCATCACCGATGTCGGGAGCACAAAGAGCCGGATCTGCCGGGAGGCCGCCGCTGTCGGGGGGCGGGCCGTCTTTGTCGGCGCGCATCCCATGGCGGGCTCGGAGAAATCGGGGATGGAGCACGCCCGCGCCGACCTCTTTGAGAACCGCACCTGTATCGTCACTCCCCTACCCTCGACACCGCCCGCTCCGGTGGACCGCGTGGTGCGTTTTTGGGCGGATCTGGGCATGCGCGTAAAAACGGTTTCACCGGAAGAACACGACGAAATCGTGGCGCATGTGAGCCATCTGCCGCACTTGCTGGCCAGCATCCTCAGCGTGCAGTTGGCCGGGAAGGATCCCGAGTGGATGAGCTGCGCCGGCCAGGGTCTGCGCGACACCACCCGTATCGCAGCTGGGCACGCGGGCCTCTGGCGCTCCATTTGCGCGCAAAACCGCGAGGAAATCCTGCGGGCGATGGAGGGCTTTGAAGAAGAGTGGCAGCGCCTCCGGAGCGCTCTGCACAACCAGCGCGACTTTGAACTGGAACGCCTCCTCGAACGGGGCAAGCGCTTCCGCGATTCCCTCTGAGGGAAATCCCTCCCGCTCCGGATGCCTCTCTTCGGCCCATTTGCCCTTGTCGATCTCCTCGTCCTGGGCCTCTATTTCGCCGCCATCGGCGGGATCGCCTGGCGCATGGGCAAACCCGAGCGGGACAGCGAGGATTTCATTGTCGGCGGGCGGCAGGTGCCGTGGCCCGCCGTGCTCCTGAGCGTGATGGCCACGGAGATCAGCGCGGTCACCTTCCTCGCCGTCACGGGGACGGGTTTTGAGAGCAACCTCACCTATCTGCAATTCGGCATCGGGTCGATTGCCGGGCGTGTGGTTGTGGCGATCATCTTTTTGAGGGCCTACTACGCCACGCGCTGCCTCACGGTCTATGGCTACCTCGCTATCCGCTTCGGGGAGACGACCCGCTACACCGCGACGGGCGTCTTTCTCATCAGCCGGCTCGTCGCCGCCGCCATCCGCCTGTCCCTTGCCGCCATCGGTTTCCACGTTCTGCTCGATATCCCGTTTCTCTGGACCCTCGGGGCCTTCACGCTGGTGGCCATCGCCTACACCTCCTGGGGGGGCATCAAAGCGGTGATCTGGACAGATGTGGTGCAGGCGGTGGTTTTTATCGGGGGCGGGCTGGCCGCTTTCCTCTGGATTGGCGCGGAAATCGGCTTCGGCAATATCTTCTCGACCGCCGGGGAATCCGACAAGCTGACCCTTCTGCGGCTGGCTCCCGAGGCCGGTGCCAGCCAGCCCTGGTGGAACGACGCAGGGCTCTTCTACCTCGCCTTCGTCAATGGCTTCGTCATGATCATCGCCTCGCTCGGCACGGATCAGGATCTCACGCAACGGCTCCTCACCTGCAAGCGCGTGGGCGAGGCGCAGCGCAGTGTGATTTTGAGCGGAGTCTTTGGCATCCCCGTGGCGGCGCTCTTTCTCCTGGTGGGTCTGGCGATCTACGCGTATGCCCGCCTTCACCCGGAATGGCTGCTCCCGGTCAACGCCGAGGGGGTCGTGCAGAGCAGCCAGGTCTTTGCCGCTTTTATTCGCGATGTCCTTCCCGCCGGGCTGCGGGGATTGCTTGTCGCGGGCATCTTTGCCTCCGCCATGTCGAGCATCGACTCCGCCATGAGCGCCCTTGCCTCCTCCGCCATGAGCGACCTCTACCGCCCGCTCATCCGCCGAAATGCCTCCGAACGGCACTACCTGGGGGTGGCCCGCATCGGCGTGGCCGTCTTTGGCATCCTTTTGCTGCTCATCGCCTGGAGCGTGCGCGATACGCCCAACTTCCTTTGGCTCGCCCTCGGCGTAGCGGGGATCCCCGCCGGCACCCTCCTCGGGATTTTTCTCCTCGGCCTCACCACCCGGCGCGGGAATGACCGCTGGAACCTCGCCGCCATGGCCAGCGGCCTGCTCCTTTCCACCATCCTCTTCACCGCCATCCGCATGGAATGGATCGGCCTCGCCTGGCCGTGGATCGTCATCATCGGGACCAGCTGGACCTTCGCCATCGGCTTCCTGGGAAAAGCACCGGCTGCTTGCGCCGAAACAGATTCGCCCCATTCCTGAGGCATGAGGCTTTCGGCAATTTGGATGGCGCTTGTCATCGGTGCGGTTTCCCCTTTGTCCGCCGAAGAAATTCCACGCTTTACGGATGAGGGTTTCCGGGTCCCCCAACCGGGCACGGTCCTGGAATTTCCCCGCGCCCATGCCAGCCACCCCGCCTACAAAATCGAGTGGTGGTATTTGACCGGCCATCTCTTTGCCGCAGAGGACCGCCGCTTCGGCTTTCAAGCGACTTTTTTCCGCGTCGGCGCGCGCCCGCCCGACCCCGCCGATACCGATCCCCCCGCGCCCGACGAAGCCTTCGGCGACAGCGAGACCCACCTCACCCATATGAGCCTGCTCGATGTGAGGGGCGACCGCTTCCTCCACCGCGAACGCCTCAACCGCGACGGTCACCGCGCCAGCGCCTCGACGAAGATCCTCGACGTGCGCAACGGTGACTGGCGGCTGCGCATGGTCGACCCCGGGCGGGAGCAAATGCACCTGCGTTTTTCCCTCGGATCTGATGCCCGTATCGATCTCGCCCTGGAGCCGGTGAAGCCGCGTGTCATTTTCGGAGAAGACGGCACTTCGCGCAAAGGCTCCGCCCCAACCGCCCGCAGCTACTACATCACCTTTCCCCGCCTGGCCGTGACCGGAACCATCGATCTGGGCTCCGAAACCGTGCCCGTGCGCGGCGAAGCGTGGATGGATCACGAAATTGCCAGCGAGCAACTCAGCGAGGACCTCGCCGGTTGGGACTGGACCGCCATCCACCTCCACGACGGACGCGAAGTCAAAGCCTACATCCTCCGCCGCCCCGACGGCACGCCCGACGAGTTTTCCTCCCTCATCTGGATCAGCCGCGACAACGAACTGACCTACATCGGTCCCGGGGGCTTCCGCTGGGAGGCCGACCGCACGTGGCGCAGCCCGCGAACGGGCGCGGTCTACCCCATCGAACCCCGCATCACCACCACCGATCCCGAGACCGGGGAACCCGTGGTCTTCCAACTTCGCGCCCTGCGCGACGACCAGGAAATGAATACCCGCCTCGGCGGCCCCACCTACTGGGAAGGTGCCTGCGTGGTCTTCGACGCCTACGGACGCGAAATCGGCAACGCCTACCTCGAACTCGTGGGTTACGCCGACGACGCCTCGGCAAGCTTGCGCTAAGGCGTAACGTCCGCGCGCCCCACCGACTGTCGGGCGAAATCGGCGAAAACGCGTCGCCGGTTTGAATTGACCTGTTGCACGGGGAACGTGAACTCGCCCGAAATTCAATCAGGCACCCTATGCACGTTCTACCCACGATCCTTGCTTCATTTTGCATAATGCTATGCCTTGGCGGGGTATATGCATGGAGTTTGTTTGTTCCCGGCTTGATTCGTGATTACGGGTTTTCGGCGGCCCGGACCCAACTCGTCTTCGGTTTGATGATCGCGGTCTTTCCCGCAACCATGCTCTGGGTTGGGCGGATGCAAGACCGCCTTGAGCCGCGTTTTGCGGTATTGATCGCGGCGGCCCTCTTTAGCATCGGCTACGTTCTCTCCGGTCTTTCCGGAGGAAACTTTTTCCTCGTGCTCATAGGCATCGGTATCCTTGCCGGTATGGGCACCGGGTTCGGCTACCTTACCTCGCTCACCGTGCCCGTGCGCCTGATGCCCTCGCGCAAAGGTCTGCTCACGGGAATCGCCGCCGGAGGCTTCGGACTGGCGGCCGTTGTTCTGACATTTATCGTAGAAATGCTCCTCCAGCGGGGGTGGAGTGTGTTGCAGGTTTTTTTGTGGATCGGCCTTGTCTATGGCTCACTCGTCGGTGTGTTGGGTTTTCTGATACAGACGCCTCCGGTGCCGAGGGAGCCGCGTTTGCCCGTCCGCTTTGCCGAGCTTCGGACTTCTCCGGTTTTTCGGCTGCTGACCGCCGGCATCTTCTGCGGCACCTTTGCCGGCCTACTCGTCATTGGTAATCTCAAGACAATCGGTGCCCTTCAGGCATTGCCAATCACACCCTTGTGCTTGGAGTATCCATGTTTGCCTTTTCAAACTTTGCGGGACGCCTGGTCTGGGGATTTCTGAGTGATTTCCTCGGTGCAAGAGCGTGTCTTGCACTGGCCCTTTCCGTCCAAGGGGTGGGTATCGCGCTCCTCGCATGGCCGGGAATGGCGGGAGGTGCCTATCTCCTTCTCGCAGCGGTGGTGGGATTTGGCTTCGGAGGAAATTTTGTGTTGTTTGCCAAAGAGACTTCGCAGGCTTTTGGAGTCGAACGCCTCGCCAACATCTATCCATACGTCTTCATCGGTTACGCTCTCGCCGGCATCTTCGGCCCTCTCACCGGCGGCCTCCTTTACGATTTCACCGGAAACTATTTTGCCGGCATCATGGTGGCCGCCTTGATCAGCTTTGCCGGAGCCGCTCTCTTTGTGCGGAGAAAAACCGTGGACTGAGGCCGCGGGATGAAGGGCCCACCGAAGAATCGGCTAAGCGAGAACCGAATCCACGGAGGCCGCGTAAAGCCGCCGAACGAAACCCTCCTCCACCTTGGGAAGCTCTGTGAGAATGGACTGCGGACGCAACTCGAGTTCGATCAGCACATTCGCTGGCAACGTGTCAACCGCAGCGCGTGGACCGTTTTCCAGTTGCGCACGCCCCAGGAGGCGACCGAGGTGAAGCAACATGCTGTAGCGGCGCGATCCCGTGTGCAGCAAGGGGTGTTGCTGGAAACGAATGGCGTTGGCGCAGACAGCCGGAAACGCCCAATCCTCCAGCGTTTGCTGTCCCACCTGGAGAAAGTCCGCGCGCACTTCCCTGCGCTCCGTCTGCACCTGCAGGTGCACAGGGTTTAAGGGAATCCGCAAATGGGGCTTCACTTTCAAAACAAGGCGGTTGAGCGCAATCATGCCAATCTCGTGCAGCATACCAATGGCATAGGCCCGCGTCGGATCGGCGTGCTGCATCTCCGCCAAAGCCCGCGTCCAGATAGCGGTGGCCAGCGCACGCGCGTAGAAAGCGTCCACCCGCAATCCGTAAGCGTTCAATGGCTCATCGTTCACAAGCTCGGCAAAAAGACTGTCGGCCACGACCTGAACCACACGCTCCATGCCCCACAGAAGTGTCAATTCCCGCAAGGACCGGTTGCGCTCATGAAAGGCCCCGCCATGAACAACAGCCTGCCGCAACGCACTGCGGAGCGATGCATCGCCCCCCACCATCGTGGCCAAAACCTCCGGACCCAGAGAGGAGGAACCGGTGACCTCAGCCAGCAAAGCTTGCAACAAGCGGGCCGACGGAGGGCATTCCTTGAAGCCTGCGCGCGCGAAACTCATTTCCCGAGCAATAACGGCGTATCCGTTCCCTTAGTCAATTCAAGTCACTCTTTCACAGAGGCTTTAAGACAGATTTTACTCAGGAATAGGTGAAAAACCTTTATTGATCAAGGCCCTTTACCCCCGCCCTTCGGATAGGATATCCTGATCGCTGAAAGGGAATTTCCGGGTGCCGATAATCTGATAAGTCTCATGCCCTTTACCGGCCACCACAAGAAGATCCCCCTCGCGTGCTTCCCCCATGGCCAGACGAATGGCGGTAGCCCGGTCCGCCTCCCGCACAGCCCGCGCGGGCTCACGGAGGCCAGCGAGAATATCATCAATGATCGCTTCCGGGTCTTCCGTGCGGGGGTTGTCACTCGTCACCCAAACACGGTCGGCACCGTTTTCGGCAATCCGCGCCATGAGCGGACGCTTGCTCCGATCCCGGTCTCCGCCGCAGCCGAAAACGAGCAGAATGCGCCGGGGCGCGAGGTCCCGGCAGGTCCGTAGAAGATTTTCCAGTCCACCGGGATTGTGCGCGTAATCGACGAGCCCCACCGCCCCGGAGTCCAGGGGGTGCGCCTCCATGCGTCCGGGCGGCGGCGTCCCTTCGCTCACAGCGGCCGCAACCGCCTCCAACGGGTGTCCGCGGGCACACCCCACCGCGATCGCCGCCAGCAGATTGTCGATTTGAAACCGGCCAACGAGGGCGGAACGGACCGGTGCGCGGGCTCCGCGAAAGATAACCGTGAAAGCCGTCCCTCTCGCCGTAGCCTCCACCTCGGTGGCGACAAAATCAGCGGAAACAGCAGGCGTCGCGGCGAATCGCCAAACCGTCGCAGCGGTGCCAGCCACCATCTGATCAGCGGCCGCATCCATGGCGTTAATGATTGCCTTGGCCCCGGGTCGGAGTTCTGCGAAGAGGCGGGCCTTGGCGTTTCGGTAAGCCGCCATGTCACCATGAAAATCAAGGTGATCCTGGCTCAAGTTTGTGAAAACGGCCTGCGCAAAGTGCACGCCGTGCACACGGTCGAGAGCGAGCGCATGGGACGAGACCTCCATCGCCAGCAAACCGCCGCCTTCGGAACGAAAGCGGGCCATTCGACGGAAATTTTCGTGCGCGAGATCCGTCGTGTAATCCATGGGTTCAATCTCTTCGCCGTTCACCCGAAAGCCCAGAGTACCCAGACTGCCGCCCCTTCCTTCCAAGCGACGGCCCACGGCGGCAATCAGGCCAACAATGGAGGATTTACCGTTCGTCCCCGTCACGCCGACCGGGCGCAGGTCCTCATCGGGCGCTCCATGAAGAAGCCGCGCCGCAGCGGCAAAAGCCCGCCGGGGGTTGGGCACGGCGAATCGGGAGATTTCCGGGCGACCCACCGCCTGCTCTACAAAAAAATCCGCCACAAGGCCCCCCGCCCCGGCAGAGATCGCGGCATCCATCCAGTCTTTCCCATCGACCCACTCGTTGTAGCGGAGAAACTCTTCGAAGGCAAAGAAGAGACTGCCCGGTCGAACTTCCTCCGGACGACAGGCAAGACCCGCAAAATCTCGTAACCGTTCGAGGGTCAAATCCGCCCCCAGGGATTGAGAGTGCATCCGGAGACTGGCTAAATCAAATCACGCTGATCACGGGCATTAGGGCTATCAGGGCTGTCTCTGGTACCACTCACCCTCGGCATTTTGCAGCCAGACCCCCGGACGTGCCTGCCGGGCAATGCGCAAGGCCCGCTGCCGCCCCACTGCTTCGACAGTCTCGCCAGAGGCACGGGCCAGACGGGCATAAACCGCTCGGCGATCATTGTTTTCCGCCACGAGGAGAGCCGCTGCCTCGGGGGACAGATCCACACGCGCGGAGAGGAAGCCGAGATTGTTCTCCCCCACCTTGCCAGCCATGCGCAGGGCATCCAAAGCCGGTATACGGTCGCGCATTCGATCTTGCGCGTTGTCGGCATAGACCGAAACCGCTCCGACGAAGAGAGTCAGCAGTGCGAGAAAGGAAAGGAGGCAATGACTTTTCATGATGCAAAGGATTATTCTTCAATCCATTCTTCCAGCGGTTCGTAATCCATCGAAGCGGAAGCCCGGTCCAGATCAGCAAAAAATGAATCCAAGTCGCGCTGAATCCGATGGTTGATGGTCATTTCGATGTAGATCGGTTCGATCCGGATCGGTTCCACTTGCAGACGAACACATCCGCTTGCAAACGCCAGAAGAAGAGGGAGGCAGATTAAAGCGCGTCTCATTTTCACCATCTCAACACTTTGACCAACCGAAAGCAACCCCGTTCAAGAAACACCCGATTTGATGCAAACCGGATAAACGTTAGGAAACAAAGACCGCCACCAATCCCACATTGTCCGGCGCACCCCGGGCCAGGACAGCGCGCATCAGCCGGATCACAGCGTCCCGGGCTGAAAGCGCATCGGTCAAATGGGCCTGCAACTCCAGACGCTGGCACACCTTTGTCAGCCCGTCCGTGGCAAACAAAAATCGGTCGCCCGTCCGGATCTGGACCTTGAGAAGATCCAGATCCACCTCCTCCGATTCGCCCAGACAACGCGTAAGGGTGTGAAAAGAACGCTCATGAAGAGACTCATCGGGAACTGCCACCGGGCGCCCCTGGATCTCCGCAGCGACCGTGTGCTCCCGGGTGAGCCGCCGGAAATCCGTGCCGCGCAAAAGCATCGCACAGGAGTCGCCGGCATGGGCAATGATCATCTGCTCCTCGGAAAGGCTGGCCAGTGTCAAGGTTGTGCCGACGCCCGTGGCCGGGTGCCGATGCCGCCCCTCCTCATATAATTGGCGGTTGGCCGCGCGAACCACCCAAGCCAGGTCACTGGCCTCGCCTGACGCATTGACTTCGCAATTATGCCGAATGAGATCGAGAGCCCGGCTGCTCGCAAACGCACCATCCGGAAGACCGCCGATCCCATCGGCCACACCAAAAAGGCCCAATGCCTCCTCAGCGATGATGGCATCCTGATTACTGCTCCGGACCCGACCAATATGGGTGTCGCCAAAGGATTGAATTTTCATACCAAAATACCGACAAAGGGAAACAGCCAACGGGAGACTTACTATCGAAATCCACCGGGCCAGCCCCCCAGGGAGTATAGAGAATACATGTAGAATCCTGACGAAAAAGTGAAGCAAAATCGCTCCTTGCTGGAGTACACGGACACGATTCCGTAACAAATAGCCGCCCTCCTTGCCAATCGCCCACCCGCGCCATGTGATTAAAAATGCGGCATCTGCCTCGGCGGCTAGTATGCGTCGGAGTTCCGCGTTCACGCAGTCCCGCTACCCGCCGCCCACGCACAACCGCCGCTCCGGGACCGGTAATAAGACGGAACTCCACCCCCCCCACTTTCAATCACGCCTCCACCCGAGCGAAAAGATCAAATGACATTGCCCGGAAGCCCACATCGGTTCAGATTTCCGCCATGAATGTTGCCGTAGTCAAAGAAGTGAAGGCGGATGAAAACCGCGTGGCCCTCATTCCCTCCGGTGTGGAGACTCTCCGCGACCGCGGGCACAGGGTGCTGGTGGAAGCCGGTGCCGGACTCGGCAGCGGTTTCTCCGATGAAGCCTACCGGGAAGCCGGGGCGGAGGTCGTCCCGGCGGCGGAGGAAGTCTGGGGAACCGCCGACCTTCTCCTCAAAGTAAAGGAGCCCCAATCGGAAGAATTCGAGTTCCTTCGGGAAGGGCTGACGCTCTTCACCTATTTCCACTTCGCAGCTTCGGAAGCACTCACCCAAGCGGTCATGAAGAGTCGTTGTGTGGCCATCGCCTATGAAACGATTCGAGACGAACGCGGCCAGCTCCCTCTTCTCACACCAATGAGCGAGGTCGCTGGACGTATGGCCATTCAGCAAGGTGCCAAATACCTCGAAAAGGCCCACGGCGGTCGGGGCATTCTTCTTGGCGGCGTGCCCGGGGTGCCTCCGGCTACAGTCGTGGTCGTCGGTGCGGGCGTCGTCGGCATGAATGCAACAAAGATGGCGGCAGGGCTGGGCAGCCTTGTCTACGTGCTCGATGTCAATCTGGAGCGCCTTCGCTACTACTCCGATGTTATGCCCCCTAACGTCATCACGATGATGTCGAACAAAGCCAACTTACGCCGCGCCCTCGCGGACGCGGATCTCGTCATCTCCAGTGTCCTCATTCCCGGCGGGAAGGCCCCCAAACTCATTACTCGCGAGATGCTTGCCCTCATGAAACCCGGTGCCGTGATCGTCGACGTGGCCATTGACCAGGGCGGCTCCACGGAGACCTCGCGCCCCACCACCCACCGCAACCCCATCTACGATGTCGACGGTATCGTGCATTATTGCGTGACCAACATGCCTGGAGCCATGCCGATGACGAGTACGCTCGCCCTGACAAATGCCACCCTTAACTACGCCGTGGCAATAGCCGACGAAGGCTTTCAGACCGCTTTACAGCGCCATCCGTCGATCGCTGCGGGCGCCAACATCGTCTTGGGCCAAATCACTCACCGCGGCGTGGCCGCCGCCTTCAACCTTCCCTTTATGCCCGTCGAGGAGGTCTTGAAATAAACGGCGCAAGCTCGGCTACTACGCGCCAACATCACGATCATCTTAGCTTAAGCCAAACTTTTTTAAATGTTCTGAACATTTCAACATTGACCTTCATGGAAGTGTGTTTTGGATAACGAAATGAGCAGAAAATTTTGCCGGAGATTACGCTATCCACGATTGGCATGCCACCATCTTATTTCGAGGGTGGTGCAGAAAAGGCGTTTGATGGATGAGGAGGCGATGGAGGCCATGCGCCAGATTATGCGCTCGCAGGCGGCGTTTGCGGGGATGGAGGTGCTGACGTATTGCTTTATGGCGAATCACTTTCACATCTTCGTGCGGCTGGATCCGAAGGAGACGGAAAACCTCGACGATGCGGGTCTGGTGGGGCGGTTTCGGGCGCTGTATGGTGGGACGCGCTGTGCTTCGCTGGGGATCGATGCGGATGATTTGGAGGTCATTCTGAGGAAAAAGGGAAGCTCCGCTGAGGGCATCCGCCGACGCCTGAAGGCGCGGATGGGGGAGGTGTCCGTTTTCATGCGGGAGGTGAAAACGCGCTTTACTCTGTGGTACAACGAGAAGCACGGAACGGTGGGGACCTTCTGGGCGGAGCGTTTCCGCAGTGTGATCGTAGAGGCGGATAGCGAGGCGCAAA